>JBOGMW010000070.1:0-11273 GCA_050746805.1 Candidatus Acidiferrales bacterium
GGCTCGTAGATCGGCAACCCGCCGGATTCCAGCATTTTGATTTTTGAAACGTCGCTATCCGTGCAAACGACTTCGTGGCCGATTTCGGCCAGACACGCGCCGGTTACCAGCCCAACGTACCCCGTGCCAATCACCGAAATTCTCAACTGACTCTCCTCACCATGCGATCCTATCTCCTACCTTCAACTGTAACAATCATACATATAGACACATGGGCGGGGCAAAAAGATGCGTTTGCCTTCACCGCAGATCCGGCCGATGCATTGGTACAGGATACTCTTAGCTCACAAATAGGAGGCGGTCCATGGAACCCGACTGTTTCCTGGCCTAATCTATCTGGGTTGAACTATGCCCCAGCCGCCCCATTCCGATGAGATCGCCGCGTCCGCGAACGATGCGAGCGCCGCGAACGATCTCCGCAAGCGGCCGGATCGTTCTGAGCGCCAGGATACATTGCTCGTAAGCGACGTGCCGGATGCGTCCGAGCTGATGCCTGAGGGCGGAGATCTTGCTCCAGAGTCGCCCGCCAGCGCGAGCCCCGACACCAAAAAGCTGGCGGCCAAGCCGCAATTTCCCTCGCTCGATCTTACGCCGCTTTCGCAGCGGTACGAGTTGCTCGCTGAAGCGGGCCACGGCAGCATGGGCAACGTTTACAAAGCGCGCGACCGCGAGACCGGTGAAACCGTGGCGCTCAAGCTGCTGAAGCCCGAAATCGCTTCCGATCAGACCATGATGGAGCGGTTCAAAAAAGAGCTGCTGTTTGCGCGTAAGATCACGCACAAGAACGTCTGCCGCGTTTACGATTTTAACCGTATTGGCGGCATCGCGTACACGTCGATGGAATTCGTCGAGGGCGATAGCTTGCGCGCCGTGCTGAACCGCTTCGGCGGCCTGCCACTGCGCAAGGGTCTCGATGTAGCGCTGCAAATGTGCTCGGCGCTGCAGGAGGCGCACGCGCAGGGAATCGTTCATCGCGACCTGAAGCCCGAAAACGTGATGGTCGACGCGCAGGGCAACGTGAAGATCATGGATTTTGGCATCGCGCGTTCGATGGACGCGATGACGCGGCTTACCGGATCGATGGTGGGCACTCCGGCATACATGGCGCCCGAGCAGGTGTCTGGGAAACAGGTGGATTTCCGCACCGATATTTACGCGCTCGGATTGATCCTTTACGAAATTTTTACCGGCCAGCCTGCCTTTCAGGCGGAGAACGCGGTGGCCGTCGCTCTGAAGCAGATGCGCGAAGCACCCAAACCGCCGCATGAAATTGATGCTTCGATTCCATTCGGAATCGAGCGGGTCATCATGAAGTGTTTGCAAAAGGATCCAACGAGCCGGTTTCAATCGGTCTCGCAACTGGCGGACGCTTTGCGGGCTCCGGCAGCCGCCGTTTCGGCGAGCGCACCATCGATCACAGCTGCGGGCGTGCTGGACGCTCCGCCGTCCATCAACTCCACCGCTGCCGCGACGAACCGCACGACCCATGGCACTCCGTTCGCACCGCACCCGCTCTATGGAGCATCCGCGTTGTCGGCGGCGGAGCCGAAGCGAGCGTCGAAATCGGGCTGGGTCTTAGTGTTGATCCTGCTTGCCGGCGGCGCGTATGCCGCCATGCGCTGGAGCCAAGTGGTGCAAGCGGAGCACGAATACGCGCCGTTGACCGTCAGCGCAGCGAAATATTATTACGGGCGGGCGAAGTCGTTTATCACGGGCGCTCCCGCCCAACAGTATTCCCAGTCGATCGGAGAAACGAATCCATCGTCGCGCGACCAGGCCGCCGCAAAAAATTCAACGTCGCCTGATGCTTCGGCGAGCGGAATGCAACCGCCGCAAATCACGCCTAAAACCTTGAGTGCTGGTGACGACGACTCCAGCTCCGAACCAACGGCGGCTTCAAGACAGGAGCCATCCTCACCGGCGACGCACGAAGAGCATTCGGCTGCTGCACAGGCAAGCAGCGCGGACTCCGGCGAGAAGCAAGCTGATACGAACGCGATGGGAGCGTCAGCAAGTACGCGCGGCACTGCGGCCGCAAGCACGCTGGCGCCAGCGCCTGCCGTGCTAGTCAAGCCGAAACGAACTGCTGAACACGGAACCAGCACGCTTTCAGCGGTGCAGCGGCGCGCCGATGCTGCATTCGGCGAGAATACGCTTTCCGTTCCACCGGTGAACGATCACGCGCAGCGGTACCTGTGGATCGGCCGCTACGAAACCGAGGATCGCGCGCAGGTGACCGCTAAGAAAGTAGAAGATTTGGGACTGCCCGTGAGAGTCATACCGCGGCGCAGCGGAATGGGCCGATTCTTCCTGGTCCTCAGCGGACCATTTGGCCCCGAGCGCGTTGGCAGCGTGATGGAGTGGCTGAAAGAACAGGGGTTCGCGGGAATTCGAGTGCTGAACAATCCGCTCCGAGATGGGCGGCTGGTCCCCGGCGTTGAGCAAGACCCAGAAGACTGAGCTCTCGGCCAGACTTTAGTCAGGCGGCGCAAAGTGAACAAGGAAATCGAGTTTGGCGCGCGGAGCGACACGGGGTGCGTCCGCGAAGGTAACGAAGATAGCTACGGCACCGCGCCGGAGTTGGGCCTCTTCGTGCTTTCGGACGGCATGGGCGGTCTGGCGTACGGAGAAGTGGCTAGTCGACTCGCGGTTGAAACGGTGGTGCGCGAGTGTCGCGATGCGAAATCAGCCCACGGGACTAATGGTGAGCTGATCGCAGGCGTATCCGCTGAGTCCAACGGACTGGTATGGGCAATTCGAGCCGCGAACCAGGCAATCTTTCGAACGGCGCAAACCAGCGAAGCGGCTCAGCCTATGGGCGCGACCATCGTCGCGGTGCAATTCGTGGGCGAGCGCATGAGCGTGGCACATGTGGGTGATAGCCGTGCTTACAGGCTACGCGGCGAGCAACTGGAGCAATTGACGCGCGATCACTCGTTCGTTGCCGAACAAGTGCGCCAGGGCCGCATGACCGAGCGTGAAGCGGAACAGAGCGGATTGCAAAACGTGCTGATTCGCGCACTCGGGACCACGCGGGAAGTGGATGTGGACGTCACCGAAGAGCTGGTGCTCGATGACGATACCGTGCTGCTGTGTTCCGATGGGCTCACGCGCGAATTGTCGGATGCGCAGATCGCTGCGGTGCTGGGCGAAATCGATGACGCGCAGGAAGCGGCTGACCAACTGGTGGACGCGGCGAAGCAGGCCGGCGGCGGGGACAACATCACGGCGATCGCGTTGCGGCGTTCCGCGAAACCAGAGGGCGCGTTCGCGCGCATCGGGAAATGGCTGAAGCATCGAGGGAATTAATTGCGAATTGATTCGATCGGGAGGGCGCCAAAATGTCCAAGCTGGTGCTGAAATTCGAAAACGCAATCCTGCAAGAAATCCCGGTGAACGCCAAAGAGGTGAGCATCGGACGCTCGCCCGATAACGCGCTGGTGATTGACAATCCGGCGGTTTCGCACTACCACGCGCGGGTATTCAACGAAGAGGGCCGGATGATGTTGGAGGATTTCGGAAGTCTCAACGGTACGTTTGTGAACGGGCAACGCGTGAAAATGGTGATGCTGAAACCAGGTGATTCCGTGGCCATCGGCAAGCACACGATCGTGATATCCGATTCGCGAGACCTGGATGGATTCGCCATCGGAAACGGCAGCGCCAAACCCGCCGCGCCCAAAATAAACGAGACGGTCATTCTCGACACTCAAGAGCGGCGCACATTCATGCAACAAGTGGCGGCAGGCGGAGAAAGTTCACAAGTGGCGCCCGCGCGGATGAAAGTGGCCACGCTGGTGGTCCGCAAGGGCAAAACCAATCAGAAGGAATACGCGCTCTCGGACAAGCTGACCGTGGTGGGCAAATCGGCGATGGCCACCGTGAAATTAACCGGCTGGTTTGCTCCGCGCGCCGCGGCGCAGATCAACCGGCGCGAGGATCAGTCTTATTACGTAGGCGGGGCGGACAAAACGCCAAGCGTCAACGGAAAACCGATCGAGCGTCCGACGAAACTTGAGCCGGGCGATGTGATCGAAGTTGCCGGCGTGGCGCTCGAATTCGTTTACCGCGACTGATCGTCAGCAGGGCGGCGAGAGACGGGCCAGCGCGACTATCCCGCGCTGGCTTTCGCGGCTGAACCTTTCACATAGGTGTTCAAAAATTCTTTCGCGAGCGCCCACGCCAGGGCCGCGGCGGCGGGGTTGTAGCTGGCGCGCGCGTCGCAGAAGAATCCGTGATCGGCGTAGGAAACCAGCACATTCACGAATTGCTTCCCTGCTTTTGTGAGTGCCTCGACGACGGCGTGGCGATGCTCCGCCAGGATGTGCTGATCCTTGCCACCCCAGAACAGCAGAATCGGCGCGTGCATATTCGGTGCGTGGTGCAGATACTGCTGCGCAATGCCTCCGCCGTAAAATGAAATCGACGCTTGCAACGGGAGCGTGGCGTCGGCGAGGAACGAGGCGCGGCCGCCCATGCAGAATCCGATGCTGGCGACGCGGTCGGCGGCAACCTGATCGTGCGCGCGCAACCAATCGTAGGCGGCGCGCATGTCCGCAGTTTGGCCGGGTTCGGTGAGGCCCTGCATGTGCGGCATTACAGCCGGGAAATCATCGTAGCGGCCTTCAAAGCCCGGCTCGGTGCGGTGAAAGAGTTCCGGCGCGATGGCCACGTATCCCTCGCGGGCGATGCGCTCGGTGATATCGCGTATGTGAGCGTTCACGCCGAATGCTTCCTGCAATACGAGCATGCCGGGGAATTTGCCGGGCTCAGCCGGGCGCGCGACGTACGCGTTCATCGAGGTGCCGTCGGAAACGTCCAAGGTGATTCTCTGGGTGGCGATCTTGGCAGTCATATGCTCCTCCGTTGCGCATCCTATAAAGCTCCCGTAGCATAATCGCTTCGCACCGAAAACCGAAGCGGCAAGTATTGCGACCGGATGGAGCAGAGCGACGCGGTTGAACCTCCGGCGGGGCGAGCCGATGGTATGATTCGGAGCGGAATTTCATAGGGAGAAAATCGATGGCCGAACCTACCAAAGAAGAATTGATGGCGCGTATCGCCGAGCTGGAAAAGCAAACCGGAGGCCGGGCGCGCGGCAGCTTGGAATTCCGCGTGGGCGAGAAGGGCGGAGTGAGCGTGTACGGGCTGGGACGATTTCCGGTGACACTCTATTACGAGCAGTGGATCCGGCTGCTCGACGCCGCCGACAGTCTGCGGAATTTTCTCGAAGAGAACAAGAGCCGGTTGAAGCTGAAAACGCCCGCGCAGTAGCAAGCGCGCGGATGCGGAGCGGAGGTGGCGTAGGGTACGAGCGGAGGAGTTCCCGTCCGGGAGTTCAGCGCACAAGCGCGGAACGTTCGCTTTTCGGGCACATTACCAATGCATTGCGAGCGGCCGCATCGAGGAGGGAAAGGCACATGCCGAAGTTCATTATCGAACGTGATTTGCCCGGCGCCGGGGAATTGAGCGCCGCTGATTTGCAGGGAGTATCTGAAAAATCGTGCTCGGTGTTGCGAAACCTTGGGCCGCAGATACAGTGGGTGGAGAGCTATGTGACGGACGACAAGATCTATTGCATCTATATCGCGCCCAACGAGGAGATGATCCGGGAACACGCGCGGCAGGGCGGATTTCCGGCGACCAAAATTTCGCAAGTGTGGTCAGTGATCGATCCTACTTCGGCGGAGGGCAGCGGACGGGCGGCGAGGAGTCTCTAAGCGTGTGTTTTGTTGCGGACGGTTGCCAATCGCACTGATCACCGGGTCTTTCCCTCCTACGGGTCTTTCGCATTCGCGGCGCGAATGGGAAGATAGAGTTGGAGGGCGCGATGACGGCCAAGATCGAGATCGAGCGGCCCGGCGAAAACCAGTTTCGCGTGCGGGTGAGCGCGGATGGCAGCGAAACATCGCACCTGGTGACTGTGAAACCGGAGGATTATTTGCGGCTGACGGGTGGGAAAGCTGATCCGGCGGAGTTGGTGCGGCGGTCGTTTGAGTTCCTGCTGGAAAATGAGCCGAAGGAATCGATCCTGAGGCAATTCGATTTGAGCGTGATTGGAAGATATTTTCCGGAGTACGAGACCGCCATCAAACAGAAGCTAGGAACCTAGCTAGCGATCCTCTCGAGCACCGCGGAGCTTACCTCTGAAATATCAGACGACCTGAGTTGCGGATGGCCTCGAGCAGCGGCCCCGGAGCCAGAGGCATGAAGTCGATGAACACGCCGGGACGAAGGGCGCCGCGGAGTATCTCACCGGCGCCGAGCATAACTCGCTGCAAGATTTGAGGGTCGGGCGTGACGGAGAATTCCAGTCCGATCACGGTGCTATTTGCCTGCTGGTTCCCCATCTGAAATAGAAAACCGCGCTGCAACCCTGGAAATCTGCCGAAAATACATGACGAGACGCGCGACGATTTCCGCGGGCAGCTCATGCCGTGGTTTACCGATGACGACCTGATTCTGGGCGACCTCGAGCTGCTTGACGTTGTCCGAGATCGCCGCTTGTGGCAAAAGGCCTTGAGCAAGCGCGGAGAACTCCATGCGGCTGATAATGCCTCCCGGCCTTGCGATTTTTTGGTCCGCGCGGAACGGATTTACGCGCACTTCCGCGATATTGCCCGGCAATATGGATTGAAAAAGGGCCTGAGCGCCTAAAGCTACCCATTGGACTTCCGACTCCGCGAAGGAAATCAACGGATCGACACATGTGAACGCCGGAAGAATGACATGTCCCGGAGGGTGCTCGATGGTGCGGAACGCAATTTGCGTGTTGTCCTGGCTGGAGAGGCTGCCGAAGATGATGAGCGTGCTAGCGAGAATGGCATTGTAGAGCAACTCCCGCGCTTCGGGGTTGTCGTTTTTCGCCACTTCATTCATGGCTTGCTCAAGCTCGGGATTGCTGATTTCAGTTTGACTCGTGTCCTTGTTCGAGAGGCGCATGGTACGTGCTCATCCTCCCATCTTCGCAGTTTGTTGTGCCGCTCCAAATTCGATCAGGTGTCTAAGGCGTGAAGGTACTGGACAGCCTGCGGAGTCGCAGATAGGAACGAAACGCCGCTTTGGTCTGCTGACTGGTTGTAAGTTGGTGCCATCATAGAAAAGATCAGACGGCGCCGAAGGGCCGGCGCCGGGAGAAACCGGGAAGTGGTTACGTCAAGCAAAACGGGGTGGCGGCATTCGCTCGGGGTTTATAGCGACCAGCGGGTGATGCTGATTTTGCTGCTTGGATTTTCGAGCGGTCTGCCATATCTCCTCACCTTCTCGACGCTATCTGCGTGGCTGGCAACTGCAGGTGTGAAGCGCGCGGCGATTGGCGCTTTCGCGCTGGTGGCGACGCCGTATTCGCTGAAATTCCTATGGGCGCCGCTGATGGACCGGCTGAAACCGCCGCTTCCGCTGGGGCGAAGGCGGGGCTGGGGAATCACGATCCAGGCGCTGCTGGTGCTGGCACTGTTGGGGCTCGCGTCCAGCGATCCGAAGCGGAATCTGATGACGATGGCGGCGCTGGCGATGGCCGTGGCGTTTCTTTCGGCGACGCAGGACATCGTCATCGATGCGTTCCGGGTGGAATACCTGCCGCTCGAACTGCAGGGACCGGGCGCCGGAACGATCGAAACGGGCTACCGGATCGCGATGCTGGTTTCCGGTGCCGGGGCCTTGGTGATCGCGGAGCGCGCGGGATGGTACGCCGCTTACGTAACGATGGCCGTGCTGCAGGCTGCATGCATGTTCGTTTTCCTGTTCAGCCCCGAGCCGGCGAGTTCCACGGAAGCGGCGCTGGCAAAAGAGGTGCAGCGCGAATCGCTGGGCCAGTGGTTCAAAAGAGCGGTGGTTGGGCCGTTCGCCGATTTCATGCGGCGGCCACTATGGCCAGTGATCCTGCTCTTCGCGTTCGATTACAAATTGGGCGAAGGCATGGCCGCGATTATGTCCACGCCGCTTTATATCAATTCGCTGCACTTCACGCTGGACGAAATCGCATTAGTGTCGAAATTTTTCGGATTTTTCGCCGTGGTCTTGGGGGCCCTAATCGGCGGAATCGTCACCGTGCGCTTCGGAATTTTGCGCTCCTTGATGATCTGCGGCGTGTTGCAGGTAGTGGGAAATGCCTTTTACGTATTGCAGGCCGTCGGAGGACATCGGCTGAGTTATCTGGCGATCTGCGTGTCGGGGGAGCAGGTGACCTCTGCGATGGCCGGTGCAGCCCTCGTAGCATACCTTTCGAGCCTGTGCTCGGCGGAGTTTACCGCGACGCAGTATGCCTTGCTCTCGTCGCTCACCTTTTTGGGAGCTAAGGTGTTTGGAGCATCCAGCGGCGTGCTGGCCGATGCCGTTGGCTGGGTGCCGTTTTTCCTGGTTACGAGCGCAGCGTCCGTTCCGGCGCTGCTGTTGTTGTGGTGGATCATGCGGCGGGAGGGGCGGAATTCTCAAGAGGGATCGGTATCGGTTGGTGTGGCTAGGAATTAAAACCTACCGGTGTAAATGGCGCCGCTATAAAACCGGCAGCCGTTCGGTGGTTGGCAGACCGTGGGGTGAGCGAGTTAGGCGGCGGGGCACGCGTTATATTCCATACGAAACTGAAAATGCGGGGAAGAAAGTACTGTAGAGACGACTCGGACCGGCCCAGGTTCGGCCTGTTTTGTTGAAACGCACGGCGCGAAATCGGGGTGGAACAGGAGTTCCACCCCGATTTCAGCTGTCCCAAATCGCAGGTGAGCGCGATTAGTCTCCGCGCAACGATTTAATCCACTCAACGGTCTTTTTCAGGCCGCCAAAAGTGTAGAAGTGCAGGGCTCCAATGCCGAAAGGCATAGCGAAAGGATCGCCGCCGGGCGCTTCGGAGAGCAGTTCACGGATGACGGGTTCGGGATCACGTTCGGTGAGCAGCTTGCCGAAAGAAGATGATTTCGTGAGTGCGCGAATGGAATTGCCAACGCCGCAGTGCATGGCGTAGCGCGTGAGAGTGGCGATGCCGGCCGGGCCGGCGAGGCCAATGCGCACAGGCAGATCGACTCCGAGACGACGGATGTGACGGAGCCACTGAGCGATGGGCTGGCCTTCGAAAACGAACTGGGTGACAACTTGGAGTTCGAGGCCGATGCTGCGGCCGTAGTTCATCTTGGCGACCATTGATTCACCCAGGACGGGTTCAGCGATGGCAGGATGGCCTTCAGGAAAGCCGCTGATTTTGGCGCACTTGATATTGTGTTTTTGCAGCAAGCCGGATTGCATCACCTGAAGAGTCGAATCGTAGGGGCCGAGCGGCTTTTCGCGTTCTCCGCCGATCAGAAGGAAGCGATCGACACCCTCGGCGACAAAGCGGCCGAGAAGACTGTCGAGCTGTGCCGCGCTTTCGAGGTGCCGGGCACCCATGTGCGGGACTGGGTATAGACCGGCGCGGCGAAGTTTGCCGGCGGGCTCAACGGCCTTAACCGGATCTTCGCCAGGAATCCACGTCAAATATACTTCGGTTTCGGGGTCGAGGCGCTCGACGGCGCTATCAACGATTTTTTCGTTCGTGGGACTGATTTCCACGGAATAGCCGCGCAAAAGTGCGGCGAGATGGGGGGCGCTTGTAGCTTGCTCTGTCATGATGCACCTCGGGCGATGGATTTCGTGTTGTTAACGGCAGGCTCGCCGCGCCAGCAGCGCGACTTCCTCGTGCCACCCCTCAAGCCGCCGTCTCCGGAGAGGCCGCCACCCAGAAATCGAAAGATACAGTTTGCGGAAAAAGCCAGAGCCGGTCAAGCGTCGTCAGCAGCAAGCGAGTCTGGCGGCAGCGCCGCAAGATTTTCAACCCACCCATCGAGTATAGCGCCGCAGGCTGGCGAAGTTCATACGAGGATAGAAATTCAAGCAGGCGTCTGGCTGAAATATGCCTGGGAGATTTGTACGCGGGTGTCCCGAGCACCCGGTTTTAACCTGCCCGTAGCGTCGTTCGGAGCCTTCTAGAGCGAGTCGAGGCGGCCCTTCTGAAACAGACGGCGTGAGCGGGTCCGTCAAGTTTCGATTCGGGACCGTGTGATCAGCAGTCTACGGCTATTTAGGCCGGTCTAGCGTCGGGGCGGTGGGCGGATCGGGTGCCGTTTGGAACATCGTTTCGGAGTAGGAGATCAATATCGCGGCAGTGGATGCCGATACGTTTGGCTGAGGGCGTTATGGCGGCTCGACAAGCAATGCAACTGGATCCGACGCTGCGAAGCGTCGAATCGCGGGATTTCGAGGGGGGATTGCGGCGGAAGATCGTGGGGCAGGACGAAGCGGTGCAGGCGGTAGTGGACCTGTACCAGGTATTTCGCGCGGGATTGAACTCGCCGGGGCGGCCGGTGGGCAATTTGTTGTTCCTGGGGCCGACGGGAGCGGGGAAGACGCGGGTAGTGGAAGCCACGGCGGAAGTGCTGTTCGGCGATCCGCGGGCGGTGATCAAGGTGGACTGCGCGGAATTCCAGCACTCCCATGAAATTGCCAAGCTGATCGGCTCGCCTCCGGGATACCTGGGACATCGCGAGACGCATCCGCTGATCACTCAGGAAGCGCTGGCGCAATATCACACCGAGAAGCTGAAGATTTCCTTTTTGCTGTTCGACGAAATCGAAAAAGCTTCGGACGCGCTGTGGCAGCTGCTGTTGGGAATTTTGGACAAAGCCACGCTGACGCTGGGAGACAACCGCCGGGTGGATTTGTCGCAGACCATGATTTTCATGACCTCCAACCTGGGCGGAGGAGAAATCACCGAGCTGATGACCGGAGGGCTGGGCTTCGCGCCGGAGGTGCGCGCGGAATCGCGAGTGGGGCTGGACCAGAAGGTAGAGCGCACGGCGGCGGAAGCGGCGCGGCGGAAATTCTCGCCGGAATTCATGAACCGCATCGACAAGGTGATCGTGTTCCATCCGCTGCGTTCGGAGCAGTTGGAACAGATTCTGGAAATCGAGCTGGGGATGGTGCAGCAGCGGGTGCTGGAGACGGCCAAGGGACGTTTTCTGTTTCGGGTGATGCAGCCGGCGCGGGAATTTCTGCTGCGCGAAGGGACGGATTTGAAATACGGAGCGCGGCACTTGAAGCGGGCCATCGAGCGGCACGTGGTGTATCCGCTGGCCAGCCTGCTGGCCACCGAGCAAGTCTCGCTCGGCGACGTGCTGTCCATCGACTGGAACGGCAGCGAGAACGGCCTCACCTTCCTCAAGGAAGCCGAAGGCGCGTTGATTCCCATGGCTTCGCCCGCAACGGAAACTCTGGCGCAATCCGCCGCCGCGGCGATTCCCGACGGGCGT
>JBOGMW010000071.1:0-25531 GCA_050746805.1 Candidatus Acidiferrales bacterium
GCGGTGTAGGCCACGAAAGTTGACGGAATATAGTCAGCCGCGCTGCCGCTGGCATCGCGGACTGCGAAACGCCTCGGCGCGAAGTGCGGGAGTATGTGTGATCCACCAGAGCTGAGCCCTCCTCCGCCGCCTCCTCCGCCTCCAACCGAATAACTGCTCGGCGAAACAGAGAAATGCGCACCGCCGCGCGCCGATTGAGCCTGCGCGGAAACTGCAAAAGCTAGGACTAGTACCAACGCCCCGGTAAGTTTGATCAAGGTTCGCCCCTTCGAACATTCGTCCAGACCACCAACTTCTACGGGCAACAATCCTGCCAGGCTTGGTCGCGACGACCTATTGGAAACGGGGGCCTTACAGACTTTGCGAGGGCTGCGCGGGCCCGGAAAAGGAGCCGAGCGGACTCGGATTTCCGGTTCGATGTGCAAAGCCCGGGCATCCGGCCGAGACATTCAGTACCGGGACTCCAAAGCTCAGCGACGGCAATTTGCCGACTGCTTCAAACCGTTTACGAGTTCTTCCACGCCGCGTAAGCAGCACCCTTTAGCGGACATTCTTCGTCGAGGACAACATGGACCGGGACGTCCTGAAGCGCGAATCCGCCTGCATTCGACTTTCGATGCATCGCCGCAACGAACCTTCCTTCTTTAATTTTGGTCAGTATCTTCACCGCGATCCCGCCGGCTACGTAGATCCCGCCTCGCGCCACGGCGCGCAGCGCCAGATTGCCAGCCTCCGATCCGTAGATTTCGATCCATAAATTCACCGTCGCCACACAAACGGGGCACGTGCCAGCTAACGCGAGTTGGGTGATCTCCATCGCTGGGTCGATCTGCTGGCCATCGAATCCCGGGTGCTTCACGGTGGGATCGAGGAACCCGTGAACGCGCTGGAAGCCTCGGCCCGCGAGAATCAGCTCTTGATATACGAACTCGTTGCTGGCTTTCAGGAATTTCCACAAATCCGCCTGCTGATCCGTATTCGGAGCAAAGTCGCCGTGTCCTGCCTCGGAAGGCATGGCCACATATTGCACGCCGTCCCAGTAAAGAATCGACTCGCCCAAACCCGTGCCTGCCGCTATCACGGCACGGGTTGCGTTCTGCACCGGCACCCCGGGCGAAATCGTATCCGTGTCGCCGAGTCCGAGGACGCCTACGCCGTACGCTGTCGCCTGTAGGTCGTTGAGCAAACGAACGCGAGGCAGGCTTAAAAACTTGGCCATCTCCGCACCGTCGACAACCCAAGGCAAATTAGACGCTTGTACGCGGTTCTGCAGCACGGGACCGGCGATTCCGAAAGCCGCTGCTGTGATCTTCGCGCCCGTCTCGCGTAAAAAATCCTGCGCGATTTCGTGCAGGCCGTGGTGCTCGTGGCTCGCATATCGCTTGTGCGCCACGCGGACGAGCGCGGCGTCGCGCACGTCGAAAAGGCCAAGATTCGATTTCGTCCCGCCGATATCACCCGCAAGGATCATGGCAATTCTCCGGAAGGATTATGCCGCAGCGCGCGGGAATTGCCAGCGCAGGATGGGAAGCGCGCACGTTTTCATAACGACAGCGGGCGCCAGCGGCGGTCGTCCGCTTCCACCAAATCGAACGCTTCCGCGGGGCCCTCGCTTCCAGCTGGATAATTGGGAAATTGCGGCTTGGAAGTCTTCCAAGCGTCAAGGATTGGGTCCATCAGAGCCCAGGCCGCTTCCACACTGTCCGCGCGGTCGAAAAGCGTTGCGTCACCGCGTATGCAATCGTTGATCAGCGTCGCGTACGCCTCTCGCGAACCCGCTCCAAACGCGCGGCGGTACTGAAAATCCATCGTTACTGGGCTGATGTGCAGCTTGGTGCCCGGCGCTTTGGCTCCGAAAGACAGCGAAATACCCTCTTCCGGCTGGATGTTCAGCACCAGTGAATTTGCCTCCACCGATTCGCCCTGAAACACCATGTGCGGCGCCCGTTTGAAGCGGATCGCGATCTCCGCCGCTGATTTCGCCAGACGTTTTCCCGTTCGCAGGTAAAATGGCACGCCGCTCCAGCGCCAGTTGTCGATCGAAAGCTTCAGCGCCACAAACGTTTCCGTGGCGGAGTTGGGGTTCACGCCCGGCTCTTGGCGATAACCGGGAACGTCTTCGCCCTTCACGCAACCCGGCCCGTATTGCCCGCGCACCACTTGTTTTTTTACCCATTCGCCATCGAGCGGACGAATCGATTGGAGCACTTTAATCTTTTCGTTGCGAACGGCGGTCGCGTCGAAATTTGCGGGCGTCTCCATGGCCACCAGCGACGTGAGCTGCAGCACGTGGCTCTGCACCATGTCCCGCAGCGCTCCGGCCGATTCGTAAAACGCGGCCCGGCGCTCCACTCCCAGTGATTCCGCCGCCGTAATCTGCACGCTATCCACGTAGTTCCGATTCCAGAGCGGCTCAAAGATGCCATTGCCGAAGCGGAATACCAGCAGGTTTTGCACCGTTTCTTTGCCGAGGTAGTGATCGATTCTAAATATCTGCGACTCGTCAAATACAGTCAGTAATTGCGCGTTCAATGCGCGCGCCGATGCGCCATCGTGCCCGAATGGCTTTTCCACGATGATGCGAACCCACGAGTTGCCGCCCTTCGGTTTCGCCAACCCGGATCGCCCAAGCTGCTCCACGATGCGCGGATATACGGACGGAGGGGTCGCCAAATAAAATAAGCGGTTCCCACCCAACTCAGCCTCCCGATCGAGCTCGTCCAACCGCTTGGCCAGCCGCTGGTAGGAATCGGGCTCGTCGTAATTGCCGTTGAAATAGTGCAGATGCTGCAAGAAATCCGGGCGAGCGCTTTCCGTATCGCCGCTAGTCCCAGGCAGGAATTCGGTGGATTCTTTCTGAAACGCTTCATCGTTCAATTCCGTGCGCGCAAATCCCAGCAGACGGAACCGCGGCGCCAGGCAGCTATGTACGGCCAGATCGTAGAGCGCTGGCAGCAGCTTTCTTTTCGCCAGATCGCCCGACGCGCCAAACATCACGATTGCGCACGGGTCGCTCGGCGCCTCGCAAAAATAATTGTCGGGATAAGCCACCTCTTGGGCGATCACTGCACGGCCACTCATGAAGTATCTCCTTAAGGGCTGGGGCTGGACGCCCGCGAAGTTCGGAAAGTATTGGGGGCTGTGAAGTAAGGTTCCGGGACCCCTTCGATCATTTCGATGCGCTCGGGCCCATCGCAGGTTCAGGATGGTGCAACTGAATTTCTATTCAAACTGTGAAAACCTAAGTCAGTAGGTAGTATCGAATTAAATTGCCATCTGGCTTCCGCTCGCCTATGCCGACAAATACATGCCTCGTGAGCCAATCGTGTTTGCCGGTCTCCACTTCAAATGACGGGCATGCGCGTAGGTAATACTCCGAAGGATCCACCGCCGGTCCTCCGGCGAAAATCATCTCCCGCAGTCGCTGCATGGTGTCCGGCTTGTAGCCCCACAGATACCCGCGATTCTGCAGCAGGATCAGCGTGCCGTCGTCTTCCTGCAGCATGTAGCGCGCGTCGAACTGCACCGTGTTATCAGGACGGAACAGCGCGTAATCCCCGCCACTATCGGGCACGACCTTGCCTTTCAGACGCGGCCCGGAAAATTCTCCGCGGTCCACGTACACCGCCCCGCGCGCCGCGCCGCTCGGCATGTTCGGAATGGTTTGCACGCGCTGGAACCAAATGCGCACCTCAAACGCAAAATTCAGCTTGGGCGCCTCCAGTGTGGACGCGGTAGAGCCGAGAGGACCGGTCTCGTTCATCGAAGTCTCTCTTTCAGTTGTGGAATGTGCGAAGCGTTCTCAACGTTTCCCTGCAGCGGCTGGCGCATCGCCCGAAATTCGTGACGATATTGGCGGCGCGGCACGCCCATGTCAAGGAATCTCAAGGTTCTCGCGCCCGCACGTCCCCGAGTTCGCACTTCGCCCGCGGCGAACGCGATGCTAATATCCCCGCGCGTCGAAAATCGTCACGCAGGACAATCACATGAGCATTCTCGTCACAGGCGCTTCGGGAAGTTTCGGCCGCCAGGTCGCCGAGCTTCTTCTCCAAAGGATTTCCGCAACCGAGCTGATTCTGGTAACGCGCAGGCCAGCAGCTCTCGCGCAGTTTGCCGCGCGCGGTACGCAAGTTCGCGCTGGAGATTTCGATAAGCCGGAAGATCTGGCGCGCGCCTTCGCCGGCGCTGAAAAAATGCTGCTGATCAGTACTCTGGCCGTGGGCCAGCGGAGGCAACGCCAGCATCGCGCCGCTATCGACGCCGCACGAGCAGCGGGAGTCAAACATATCGTCTACACATCGAGCGCCGGCATTCATCCGCGCAATCCTTCATTCGCCGTCGCCGATCATCTACTCACCGAAGGTTGGTTGCGCAGCTCGGGCATGGACTTCACCATTCTGCGCGATAGCCAATACGCCGAAGTAATCACTACCATGCTCGCTCCGATGGCGCTCGAAACGGGCAAATGGGTGATGAGCACAGGCGAAGGAGGTATGGCCTTCGTCTCGAAACAAGATTGCATCGCCTCGGCCGCCGCGGCGCTTACCACGCCGGGCCACGAAGGCGCGATTTACGAAATTACCGGGCCTGCCCTCTACACTTTCCGCGAAGCCGCGGCGCTCACGGCCGAAATTGGCGGCCGTCCCGTCGAATATCTCTCCGTTAGCCATGAAGAAAAGCTTAGCTTCTTCGATGCCGCCGGAATCCCGCGCGAATACGTCGAAGGCGAAACCAATTCCGACGGTACTGGCATCTGGGGCAGCGAAGAGATGGTTTCCTACGAACGCGCCATCCGCCAAGGATATTTCTCCATTTGCTCGCAACACGTGCGTTTGCTTACCGGACGTCCGGCGCGTTCGCTGCGCGAAGTTTTTCTGGCCAATTTGGACGCGCTCAAGGTCTCCGCAAGCAAGCGATGATACAATTCCCGGCTGCTCGCGGTGCGTGTCGCATGCCGGGGCCACGGAGAGTTACAGATGAAAATAGCGATCGTTGGCGCTAGCGGTTTTATCGGCTCTAAAATCACGGCAGAAGCCCTGTGGCGAGGGCACGAGGTGACAGGAATCGTTCGCAATCCCGACCGCCTGCCCCAGAACCCTAAGCTAAAAGCGGTCGGACTAAACCTCGTGCAGCAGGGTGAGCTCGCTCGCGCACTCGCAGGGCACGACGCCGTGGTGAGTGCGTGGAATGCAGCAAAGGATGGCTCGGGTCCCGAGTTATATGACCGTTTCGTCGAAGGCAACCGCGCCATCATCGGCGCTGTTAAGAATTCCGGTGTGAAGCGGCTTCTGGTCGTCGGAGGAGCCTCCAGCCTCAAGACGCCGGAAGGCGTCGAGTTTATTGACTCAGCCGGGTTCCCCGCTTCATTTGAAGCTGCCAAGCCCGCGATGCGCGGAGTGCGCGAGTATTATTATCTGCTTAAAAATGAGCCTGAACTCGACTGGGCCTACTTTTCTCCGGCCATCATGATCCAGCCCGGCCAAAAGACCGGCCACTTCCGTCTGGGTGGCGATCACATTGTCGCGGATGCCAGCGGCTCAAGCCGGATTTCCGTGGAAGATTACGCGGTCGCGGCGGTGGATGAATTGGAACATCCAAGGCACCACCGCGAGCGATTCACCATAGGCTACTGAGTGGTATTTATATAATGCGGTTCGCGTGATACTTGCACCCATCGCTCTATTAGGGAGTCTTGAATGCCGGCCACAACTCCGCTCACCATCGAAGACCGCATAGCCATCAACGATCTGCTGGCGCGTTACGCCTGGGCCCTTGATACCGGCGATGTAGACGCGTTCGTCGCCTGCTTCACTCCTACCGCCGTGGTGATCGAAGAAGTTTTCGAAGAGCCCGACCGGTGGGAAGGCGCCGCCGGTATCCGCGCCCTAGCCGAGCACTTTCGCAGCGTGTCCAATTTTCCAGGCCGGCAGCATCACGTCTCGCAGGTGCTCGTCGAAGGCGACAGCGCCCGCTGCTCGTCGCGTTCTTTCGTTTTTGTGACGGAATGCCGAGGAGAGCCGCCTTACGTCATTCGCTTCGCCGGATACTACGAGGATCAGATCGTGAAATCCAGCGGCCGCTGGCTCTTTCAGCAGCGCATCATTCGTCTGTGGGACGGCGAAGTGCTCGCCCGCTTTCCCGGCCACACCGGTAAGCGCACTGCGCGCAAGCGCCCGTCCGAACTTGCAGTGAAAAAGCCCTAACGAATTTCAGATTCTCCGCGCTACCACCTGCGGATGGGAGTAGAATCCGGCCGGGTCGCTGTTGGGTTTGTGTCCTCGTTTATAAATGGCGGAACGCAGCGCGACCAGCCAATTCGCGGAAGCAATTTCTTCCGCCGAAGGAGCATCAGCATGAAGGCAGCCAAAGGAATTTTTGCGATAACCGCGGTGCTCGCGCTCGCATGTGCATCTGCCGCCGTCGCGCAGACGTCGCGACCGGTACGCACGCAATCCGGCCTCGTTCAAGGTACAGTCGTCGATGGCATCCGCGTCTACAAGGGCATCCCGTTCGCCGCGCCGCCACTTGGCGCTCTGCGCTGGCAAGCGCCGCAACCAGCGAAGCCCTGGAAAGGCGTGCTCCACGCCGACAAATACGCCGATGCCTGTATGCAGGTTCCCATCGTCGAACGCGATCTTGGCCTTGATGCCGTCACCCCCAGCGAAGATTGCCTCTATCTGAATGTCTGGACACCGGCACACTCCGCCAGCGCCCGCCTGCCTGTGATGGTCTGGATTTACGGCGGCGGCTTTACCATCGGCGCCACTTCGATGAGCCAATACGATGGCGTGAACCTTGCGAAAAAAGGCGTCATTCTTGTCAGCGTCGCCTACCGTCTCGGTCCCCTTGGCTTTCTTGCCGATCCCCAACTCACCAAGGAGCAGGGCGGCCATTCCGGCAATTACGGCCTGCTCGACCAGATCGCCGGACTGAAATGGGTGAAGCGCAATATTGGCGCGTTCGGCGGTAATCCTAACAAAGTAACTATCTTCGGCGAATCGGCCGGAGGTATTTCCGTCAGCATGTTGTGCGCTTCCCCGCTTGCAAAAGGATTCTTTCAAGGCGCGATTTCCGAAAGCGGCGGCTCATTCTCTCCCGCGCTCGAAGATCACGATGCCGGCGAAAATGTGCCCACTCTCTCGGAAGCGGAAAAGATCGGCGAAGCATTCGTATCCAAGCTGGGCGTCTCTTCCATCGCCGACGCGCGAAAGATTCCCGCCGCAGATCTCTACAAAAAAGTAGGCGGCGGCCTAGGCGGCTGGTGGCCGAATTTTGACGGATACGTCCTGCTCGGCGACCAGTACAAGCTTTACGAAGAAGGCAAATACAACGACACGCCTATCCTCGTCGGCACCAATGCCGACGAAGGCGCTCTCTTCGTCGCTAGCACCGACATGCAGAAGTACAAGGCCAGCGTCGAAAATGGCTACGGCGAATTCGCGCGCAATATCCTTGCCGCGTATCCCGACAACTCAGAAACTCAGGCGCTGCGCTCGGCCCGCGATCTCGCCCGCGACTCCATCTTCGCTTGGGCCACCTGGAGCTGGGCCAAGCTGCAAGCCAGCACCGGCAAAGATAAAGTCTTCGTCTACTATTTCAATCACCGGCCGAACTATCCCGATCTGCCGCGATTCAAGGATTGGGGCCCAGCGCACGGCAGCGAGATATCCTACGTCTTCGGCAATTTCACCAAAGGAATGCCGGCCACTCCGGAGGACAAAGTAGTCTCCGAGCAGCTCCGATCCTATTGGACAAATTTCGCGAAGTACGGAAATCCCAATGGCAAGGACCTACCCAAATGGCCCACCTTCACCAACGCCAAGCCGATGTACATGGAGCTGGACACTCCGTCGAAGGCCATTCCGGTGCCCAATCTCGAAAAGCTGAAAGCGCTCGACGGCTACTTCGCCTGGCGCCGCAAAGAAGAAGCGCAGGGATCGCGCTCCGGCAATTAGCGCGGCGTGAATTTTTCCAGTGCCGTTTACGCTGAGGGTAATCGAGGAGAACCGAACCGCGTATTGTGCGGACTAGAGTGCGGGATCTAGTTTGGCTGTTGAATGTCCAAGAGCCGCACTCTTTGAGTCGTTCGCTAAGAGTGCTGTTCTCAGATAGGAAATCCTCAACCGAACGAATTAGTCATGAGCAGACCGAAAACGCTCCTAGACTTTCCCCAGTTTCTCGTCAATGCCGTGCATCGTGGCGAGACTTCAGCAACGGGATATACGAGATATGATCTCTATGGCGAATTCGATCGGTCAATCAAGGCAATTGACCAACACTGGTTTTGGCTATTGATTGGCGAAAGAGACTGCATCTGCGCAAGTCCGCAGTCACGCGACCATGACTCCAAAGCGGCAGTCCTCTCGTGCGACGAGAAGGACGAACCTAAAGTCGTCGGCCAATCGCTCGCGTACCTCAGCCCTTACTGGCAGGCGTATAACGTCTGGATGGTTCTTGACCCGGAATGGGGTTGGACGAGAACGCAGTTTCACGGACTGGATGCCTACGCTGAGAACTTCGACGCACACGACGTAAGCATCGTCGACGGCCGTGAGGTAAGAGTTTGGACAAAACTCGAACCCGTTGACGAAAAACGAGGAGTAAGTCGATCGTATCCCGCGAGCAACCAGACGTTACCTCCCGATACTGATCGGAAACTAATACCAGGAGGCTGGGGACATGAGCACTGCGACCTGTGCAAGGCTCATATTGACCCCGAGCAGTTCGGCTACCGCGATCCAGACGAGCGTTGGATGTGCGAAAAATGTTACGAGCGGTACGTCTTACAGCGCGATTTGGCGTTTGTTGACGAGCTTTAACCTGTACCCGATACCGCGATTTCCCTCTCGGATCCTAATTATCGAAACTGAATCGTCGCCTTATCCAGCTCCGCCTTCACGTCCGCTGGGATGTTCACGCCGAGCGCGGCGACGGTCGCATCCAGCTGCTCCAGACGGCTCGCACCAACAATGGGACTCGTAATCGCCGGGTTCGCTAGGACCCACGCCAACGCCAGCGTCGTCAGCGGAATTCCCGCGCCGTCCGCGATCTTTTTCAACTTGTCGACCGCGTCAAAAATTTCATCGACCCAATAGCGGCCGCGATAAAGCTCGCCGATCCTGCCGGGAAACGCAAAACGCGAGGTGGACATATCCGTCGGCGGCTTACTGCGATCGTATTTTCCCGTCAGCATGCCTCCGGCAATCGGATTGTACGAAATTACGCCGAGGCCCTCATCCGTACACAGCGGCAGCATCTCGCGCTCGATTTCGCGATAGAGCAGGTTGTAGCGCGGCTGGACGGACACGAACCGCGCAAATCCGCGCACATCGCTGCGTCCTAGCGACCGCGCCACCTGATAGGCCGGATAATTCGAGCAGCCGATGTAGCGCACTTTGCCCGCGCGCACCACGTCGTCGAGCGCGCCGAGCGTCTCGTCCAGCGTAACGTTCGGATCAAAGCCGTGGAGTTGATACAGATCGATGTAATCCGTTTGCAAGCGCCGCAGCGACGCATCGATCGCGTCGAAAATATGCCGCCGGTTATTGCCCGCGTGAAATGGCTGCGGCCCAGTGGCCCCGAAGCATTTCGTGGCGATCACGAAATCGTGCCGCTTGCCGCGCATCCATCGTCCGATAATTTCTTCCGTGCGTCCGGCGCGTTCAAGCCCCCCGCCCAACGGATACACGTCCGAAGAATCCAGAAACGTGATCCCCGCGCCCGCCGCTTTGTCCAAAATCGCAAAAGAAGCTGGCTCGTCGCATTGAAAGCCAAAAGTCATTGTGCCCAGGCATAGCCTCGACACTTTCAGTCCCGTGTTTCCCAGCCGCACATGTTGCACCGTTCCCTCCCGTCATTCGACGCGACAATCTAAGTCAAGAACTCGCCACGAAAAAAATAATTGCCGTCGTTCCGAGGAGTCCGCCAGTGGCGGAGGGCGGGGAATCTGCTTTTTATCGAACGAATGCGCGCCTCGCGTCCAATCACTCCCGCACTCGCCCATTGCCACTTTCGCGCATGGCCTTCGGCCAAATTCCTTGTTTTCCGGGCGCTAGTATCCCATTCGGATCGGCTGCATCTTTCAGCGCCTCCGTAAATCGCCGCAGCGCATGATCGTTATAATCATATTGGCCGCCCACCAGGTCCATGTATTCCACGTGCGCCCGGTATTCCGCGAATCCCAACTCGCCCGCCTCTTTCACGAGTTTTCGAAACAGCCTGTCCACCTGCGTACGATGCTGGTCGCTTTTCTTGTCGTACAAAATCATCATCACCGACCACAGGTGCCGGAAACCAAACGAAAACCCGCCATAGTAATCGAATCCGTGCTGGTGGCACATTCCACCCACCAGGTTCGCCAGCTTGGTCGCCTCTTTTCCGCTCGGCGCTAGAATCGGCGAGAAGCCGATGTGCCCGCCGTCTTCGCCGCGATATTTCAAAACTCCCAGCGCCATCAAGGATGGGATTCCCGCCTGCACGCTTTCGGACCCGATCGCCGCCGTAAATTCCTCCGCTCCGTGCGCCCGCACGTCCCATTTCTTGCTGTCAAAGCGCGCCCCCGGGATCGCCGCAAACGCTTCCTTCGCAATCTTCAGCCGCCCCTCGGCCAGCGCTTCCGGCCCATACATCGCAAATCGCAAATTCCAGGCGCCCAGCCCCATCTCGCGCACCGTCTTTTGCACCACATCGTCCGGGGCCGCACCTTCGCCCTTGAACCATTTTTCTCGCGCGCCCAACCGCGAAATTAACCGTACGGCGTTGCTCAACACCGCCGTGTTTTGAATAATGTCTTCACGACGCAGCCGCCCGGTGATATCGACAATCTGCTCCAGATCGGATTCGCGTTCGAACTGCAAATCGCACGCGATAAAAAAATCGGGCTGCGGCATCAGCCATATTCCAGCCCTGGTAACAATTCCAAAATTCGATTGCAGGAAAAGTCCGTCCACGGTTGGGCCGTATCCGTGCTTGAACATATGCCACGTTTTTCCGCGGCTTAGCGCGCCCATGCCCGTGCGAATCACTTCGCCGTTCGGCAGCACCACTTCCATGCCGCAGATGTTATTCGAATGCTCGCCGTAAGGCGTGTAGCCAACGCCGCGATCGAGGGCGTTTCCGATCAGGCTGCCCCATCCCAGCGCCGGAACCGAAATCCACCACTTCAACTTCCTCGCGCGAATGTGCTCGTACAGATCGAAAAACGTCACCCCGGGCTCGACCGCCGCGTATCCGAATTGTTCGTTCACCTCCAGAATGCGGTTCATCCGCCCCAAATCCACCGTCACCGATCCCGCCACGCGAGGCGCCGCGCCTCCGTAGCCCAGATTCTTTCCGCGCGAAACCACCCACAGCGGAATCTTGAACTCGTTGGCGATTTTCACAATCGCGCGCACTTCTTCCACGGACGCGGGCTTCACCGCCGCCGACGGCGCAAACTGATTCGGGTCGGCAGCCGCGAACGCGAACGGATCGCGATAATCTTGCAGCGCCTGCTCGGACGTGACCATCCATTCGTCGCCAATGGCCGCCGCGAACGATTTCAGCGCGCTGTCGAAGTCTCCAGAGGTTACGCCTTTCGCCAGCACTCGCCCGTTCGCGCGTTCAACCGTCATCGCAATCCTCCAACGCCTCGATTTGCGGGCGCCGATTCTTCGCATCTTTCGCGAAGGCATGATTTTGCCGCGTACTAGTGGTTCGGCGTGTCAGTTTAACCCCGAACTCGCGCGCGCGTCGCCCGCGAAATCCATGCTGCCATCGCGACCCGCTGGAATTTAACGGCAGCTTGAAGTAACCTAAATCACCAACAACTTTTCACAGGAGACAACGCAATGGCGGATGAGAAAGGCGCGCAAAAAGTTCGCATGGTGAAGTGCGTAAAGCTCGGCCGCGAGCTTCCCGGCCTCGATCGCCCGCCATGGAAGGGCGAGATCGGCCAGCGCATCTACGAAAGCGTTTCCCAAGAAGCCTGGGGCATGTGGGTGGATCACTCGAAAATGCTGCTGAATGAATTTCGACTGAATCCGCTCGACCCACGTTCGCAGAAAATCATGGAAGAGCAGATGGAGCAGTTTTTCTTCGGTGACGGCTCTAAGCCGCCGGAAGGCTTCGTCGCGCCCCATCACTAGGTTGGCGCACCGTCAGGTACAGCGCCACCAAGCCAATCACCAGTATCGCTACTTCTAAATCGACGGAAATCCCGTGCAGGTGTTCGAATTGCACGCGCAGGGGGCTGGTCGCCGCGGTGGCCTGCACCGAGCCCATTCGCGCCCGTAGCGCATCCATGCGCGGAATCACGATTCGTTGCGACGCGAGCGTAAGCGCTAGCATCAGCACCACGCCTATCGTCCCCGGCCTCGCAAACGCCGCAAGCGACCGGCGCAAGCAAATCGCCGCCACCAGATAAATCACCGCGGCCGCGACTCCGAAATCGTGCAGCCCACCAATCGTGTATCCGACGATCCCTCCGGCCAGATCCTGATTCGGCAGCACCGCGAACGCGCCCACCGTCACCACCGCAGCGAAATAAACGAGCGCGCCGATCCAGCCTCCCAGCGCCAGCATCTGCAGAAATCGCAAAAAAGTTTTCACGGTTTATATTCGGTAGTTGGCTGCGCGCTTACTTCGATGTAGATGCCACGTAAGTGATCCCCGTCAACGACCCCATTCCACTCAACAGGGTCTTCTCGCCCGAACCATCCAGATTTGCACTGTACACGCTTCCGCCCAAGTCGGTGAAGTACATCCGCCCGCGATTCAGGTCGAGCGAAATTCCGATTCCTCCATTCAACCCGCTCACCAGAATCTGTTGGTCTTTGCGATGCGCGGGATCGACTTCGGAGGGAGGGTCCATTGGCGCACGGCTTACTGTATCCGCTCCCGGCCCATCGCCACCATCGGAAGTCCAATACATCGTCCGCGTTTTCAGGTCAAGCGCCAAATCGACCGGCTCCGGCATATTGGCGAACAGCACCTGAATATCTGTCCGGTGCGCCGGATCCTCACCTGTCGGGATATTTAAGCTGGCGCGACGAATGCTGCCATCATCGGACCGGCCGCCGCGCTGAGTCCAATACATCTGCCCGCGCGCTAAATCCAAGGCGATCCCCACGCAATAATCTTTCGGATCGCCTCGCTCGCCCTCAACCCTCTGTGCTGTCTCGACCAGCGTCTCCACGTCGGACCCATCCAGATTCGAACGCATCACCCGCATTCCCTCGCGATCGGACCAGTAGAGCTTCCCGTCGCGCAAATCGATGGTCATCTGCTTCGGACGAAAAGTTCCGCCGCTAGGCACCACCGTCGTTACGTTGCTCCCGTCCAAATTCGCTCGCTGGAGCGATCCCGCACCGAAACGCACCGACTCGCTCCATGTCGCCATATTGGTCCAGTACACTTGCCCGGCCGGCTTATCCACCGCGATGCCATCCGGCATCCCCGCCGTATTCGCGACCACCTTCACATCCGACCCGTCAGCATTCGCGGACATCACTTGCCGCGCATGAGTGTCCAGAAAATACAACCGGCCGGTCGCCGCGGCGGTTTCGGAATTGACGCGCCTCGACCGAGTTTTAGCCGCGACCAACGCGGGCAAAATCGACGCCGCAATCGCACTCGCCACGACCGCTCCGATTAGTAGTCCCACTCGCCGGCGCCCCCAGTTCATCCGAGCCTCCTGATGCGTCTCATTACCCCCTCCGCGTTCATTCCACCCGCCATCGGATTGTATGACGTACGCCGCCATCCTTCGGTTTGGGCCACTTCTATTTCCAGGCGGGATCCCCCGCGCCGTAAGAATTAATCTCGGTCTCGCCGGAGGGAGCTTTCGGGTGCTTTGGACACACGCCGCTAAACACCCGCTAGGCAGCTTTCGCATTCGTGGCAGAATCAAACGGTAGGCATGGGCCGCTCAGGGATGCGAGGAGTGGTGGGCGATCAAGGACTTGAACCTTGGACCTCTCCCGTGTGAGGGGAGCGCTCTAACCACTGAGCTAATCGCCCGATTTCACGTTTCTTGGGGTACGACCCGGCAGCTTCTCGCCAGCCGGATCATTTTTGCAGAAGGCCAGAGGAATTGCAAACCGTCACGAACGCCGTAACCCGCTCTACCAGCGGCCCCTTTGCCGACCTGCAGCGCTCCATTGCGCGCGTCGTAAAAGGTAAAGAGGACGTGATTCAGCTCGCATTGATCGCGCTGCTCGCGCGCGGCCACCTGCTGGTCGAAGACGTTCCCGGCGTCGGTAAAACCACTCTCGCGCAAGCCCTGGCGCGTTCGTTCCAGTGCTCCTTCCAGCGCATTCAGTTCACGTCCGACCTGCTGCCCAGCGACGTGATTGGCGTAAGCGTTTACAATCCCGCCACACAAGATTTTGAATTCAAACCCGGCCCGATTTTCGCCAACGTCATCGTCGCCGACGAGATCAACCGTACCACTCCGAAAACGCAGTCGGCGCTGCTCGAAGCCATGAGCGAATCGCAGATCACCGTCGATGACCATACCAATCCGCTGCCCAAGCCGTTCATGGTGCTCGCCACGCAAAATCCCATCGAGCATCACGGAACGTATCCGCTGCCCGAATCGCAGCTTGACCGTTTCCTGATGCGCATCCGCATGGGCTATCCTTCGCGCGCCAGTGAAAAGGAAATCATCCGTAACAATTCCGGAGCCGCTGCCGTCGATCAGATCGCATCGGCCATGGACGCGGCGGACGTTGTGGCCGCGCAGGAAAGCGTGGCGCGGGTGAAATGCGACGATAGCCTGCTCGATTACGCGCTCGAGATCGTCGAGCGCACGCGCCAGAGCGAACACCTTAGCCTCGGCGTCAGCCCGCGAGGCGCCGTCATGCTGCATCGCGCCGCCCAGGCGCGCGCCTTTCTCGAAGGCCGCGATTATTGCTTGCCCGACGATTTCAAGCGCCTGATCCTCCACGTCTTCGCGCATCGCGTGGTGATCAGCTCCCGTTACGTTTCCACGCAGAAGCGCTCCGAACAGGCCGAAGCCATCCTGCGCGAAATCATCGACTCCACTCGCGTTCCGGTGTAGCAATGTTCCGGCATTGGGATTTTCGTCCGCTTCGTTTTCGTCGGAGAAGCACGTGAACTCCGTCGCGACACCGCCAAAGCCCGCATCGGGCCTGATGCGTTTCTTGCGTCCGCGCGAACGCTCCGCCTGGCGCAATTTCCTCGTCGCCCTGCTGGTTCTGACCGTCGCAATGGCTGTGGCACTGCTCTCCGCGGCCGCCGCGGAAGAGGGCCGCGTCACGCTCGCGGCGGTCACCACGGCCATTGCGCTCGGTCTCGCCTCATGGGTCGCGATCGCCATAGTTCCGGGCATGGCCAAGCGCACCAGCCTTCGCTGGATCGCGTATCAGATCGACTATCGACTGACGCGCGAAGGCATCATTTATCTTGCCGCCGTTTTCATTCTGGTTCTTGCCGCCGTGAACACTGGCAATAACCTTCTCTTTCTGATTCTCGCTTGCTCGCTCGCGGGCATCTTGATTTCGGGGGTGCTCTCACGCGTGGTCCTCACCGGCATCAGCCTAAAGCTCGATCTGCCCGAGCACATCTTCGCCGACCAGCCAATCCTCGCGGAGCTCGAACTCCGCAACGAAAAGTTCCTCTGGCCCTCGTTTTCCCTGCGCGTTATCGGCAAAACCGCCAAAGATGAAGACCAAGAAAACCATATCCTCACCCGCCCCGTATTCTTCCCCTATCTCGGACGCGGCGGCGCCGTCACGCAGAAAGTCGAGCTCCGTTTCGACCGCCGTGGCATCTACCGCCAGGACGCTTTTGGCATCCGCACTCGCTTCCCATTCGGTTTCTTCGAGAAAACGCGCCGCGTCACGTCCGACATCTCCATCACCGTGTACCCACGCGTCGAACCTACCGATCAGTTCTACGAAATCCTTCCGCTACTCAGCGGGGAAATTGCCAGTAGCTTTCGCGGACGCGGCTACGAACTGCATTCGCTGCGCAAATATCTGCCCACGGACAGCGCCCGCTTCGTCGACTGGAAAGTTTCCGCCAAATCCGGCCAGCTGATGGTCCGCGAATTCGCGCGCGAGGATGAGCGCCGCCTGATGCTCGTTCTCGATCCTTTCATAGGCCCTTCCCGCGCCGCCGCGGGTGCACCATCCGCCGCCGAATACGCCGAACGCTTTGAGCGGGCCGTCGCCCTCGCCGCCTGCATCGCCTGGCATTTTTACGAGCTCCAGTCCGTTCTGCAATTCCGCACCCATACGTTTTCCACGCCGCTGGCGCCCGCAGGCGAAATCATCTACGACGCCCTCCGCGAATTAGCCCTCGTGAAACTCGATTCCTCCGCGCGCGGCGGCGCCTTCCTCGACTCCCTCGCCAACGAGCCTGAAATCTTCAAAATCATCCTTACCGCTCGCCCCCAGCGCACCATCCCCACCCCCCTTTGGTCCTCCTCCTACTTCCTCTTCATCGACCAGCTGTAACTGAAACCGCCCGGGCTATCTGGAATGCGGGAGCTTGCTCCCGGTGTTGTTTGCCGGCATCCTCCGCCCGCGAGTCTATTTTTCATCTGCAAACATGCGAAAATACCGCCGCATGAGCCCCCACCGCTTGCCCCCGCGCCAACTCCCACAATTCCAGCGCAGCGTCCTCGCCTGGTATCGCCGCCACAAACGCGAACTGCCTTGGCGCGCAAGCCGCGATTCCTACCGCGTCTGGGTCGCCGAAATCATGTTGCAGCAAACGCGCATCGCCGCCGTTCTTCCCTACTACGTGCGCTTTCTCGAAAACTTCCCGGACGTCTTATCGCTTGCCCGCGCGCCACAGCAGGAGGTGCTGCGCCTTTGGTCCGGCCTCGGTTATTACAGCCGCGCCCGCAATCTTCACGCCGCCGCGCGCGCAATCGTTGCGCAACACAATGGCGAATTTCCTCGCACGCTCGAATCCGCGCTCGCGCTTCCCGGCATCGGCCGCTACACCGCTGCCGCCGTCCTGAGCATCGCCTTCGATTTTCCCCTGGCCGTGCTCGACGGCAACGTCGCCCGCGTCCTCGCGCGCTTAAACGCAATTCGCGGCGATCTCCGCGCTCCGCGCCGCTGGAGCAAACTTGCGGCCACCGCCGATCGGCTCCTCGCGCATTCCGCGCCCGGCGACTGGAACCAAGCCCTCATGGAACTTGGCGAAACAATCTGCACGCCGCAAAATCCGCGCTGCACCGAATGCCCAGCCACCAGCCATTGTCTAGCTCTCGCGCGCCATCTCACCGACAAAATCCCCGCGCCGCGCCGCAAACCGCCCGCCGTCCAAGTCCGTATCGCCGCCGCCATTCTCTGCGATCCTCGCGGACGCACCCTTCTCGTCCGCGATCCCGGCGCTCATGATGACGTCCTCTTCTCCCGCATGTGGCAATTCCCCGCCGTCGAAGTGTCGCGCCATCCTCGCGCCGAGCTTGAAAGGCATCTCCGCGCCACTCTGGCCCTTAATGGCGCTCCACTGGCCCTCGAACCTTTGCCCGCCGCCCGCCACGGCGTCACCTTTCGTAACGTCACCCTGCTCCCGTTCCTGGCGCGCGTAGCGCGATTGCCAAGGCCGCCTCGCTCTCGCTCGATACTCCTCAGCCAGCTCCACGCGCTGCCTATCTCGAGTGCTACCCGCAAGATCGCCGCAGCCGCAGTCGTGGGGCTCTGCCTGCCGACCTGACCAAAGCCAGTCAGGAGCGACCCGCTAGCCAGCTATAGCCAGAGCCCACGGTACGACGTAGCGTTCAACCTGAGGCGTTGTGAAGCTTCACACGCCATGCTGGCGCACGACCCCTACCCGCGGGATATCGCTCGATTCCTGTGCGGCCCGCAAGAATGCGCCATTAGCCGATTCGCAGCCGACGTTTCCGTCCCCCGGCAGCCAGCTGACCGCCAGTGTTAGCATCGAATAGCCATGGCCTCCGCCGCGCAAACCGCGCCGCAAACCACCGCTCCGCCGCTTCCCGCGGTTCAGCGGTACTTTGAAATATCGTTGTTTCTTCTGGTAGCCACCGGCGTTATCGCCATCGTCTCCACCGGAAAGCTCGATCCGGTCTCCACTTTCGTTCCGCCCGCTGTGCTGGTCTATAAAGCCGTACGCTTATGGCATGGACGCGGTCCGGAGCTTTCCTCCCGCGTCGCGACCGGCTTGGTTCTTGCCTATTTTCTCTTCTTTCCGTTCGATCTTTGGGGCCTTTCCCGCAATATGGCAGCCGATGCTCCCAACCCGCTCATGTACGCTGCCTTGCTCGCCACTATCCATTTGCTGCTGTTCGCCACGCTGATTCGCCTTTACTCGGCGCGGACCAGCCGCGACAATGCTTTTCTCGCCCTGCTGGCCATCGCCGCGATGCTGGCTTCCGCGATTCTTACCGTTGGGACAGGCTTCCTGGCTGCGCTCGCCATTTTTCTGGTGCTGGCCGTCTCCACCTTCGTCGCTCTCGAAATGCGGCGCAGTGCCACGGGCGCAGTCTCACCCTCGATCAATTTTGGTACACCGCTCGCGCGTCACCTCAACCGGGCTCTTTTCGCCATCTCTGTTTTCGTAGCCGTTAGCGCGTTAGCTCTGGGCGGCCTCCTATTTTTCTTGATTCCGCGTTTCACCACCGGTTACCTGAGCGCTCTTAATTTGCGTCCCAGTTTGATGACAGGGTTCAGCGACGACGTGACCCTGGGCGAAATTGGCCGGATTCAGCAGAGCAGATCCGTCGTAATGCGCATCCACGTGAACGGCAATCCCGCCGGCGCCCAGGACGTTCACTGGCGCGGCATCGTGCTCACCAACTTCGACGGCAGGCACTGGTTCACTCCGGCCTGGCCGAAAGAAGTAATCAGCGCCACGCCCTACGGCGAATACAAATTCTCGCCGGCTGAGCTCCGCGGCGGGAAACTCATCGCCTTGCGCTACACGGTGCTGATGGAGCCCACCGCCACGGATGCGATCTTCTTCGCTCCGCGCATCGCCGACATTCGCGGGCGCTTCTCCGATTCCGTGCCTCGCCCTGGCGGTATCCCCAGCTCGGGCTTCCTGGTACGCGATCCGACTGGCTCAATTTTCAATCCGGCCCACAATGCCGTCACCACGCGGTACGACGCTATTTCCTTTCTCCCCGTCGTTTCCCCTGCAGAACTTCGCAAAGCGCGAGTCGGCTTTCCGCCCGAAATTCGCGGCGTCTACCTGCAATTGCCGCCGCATATCGATCCCCGCATTCGCAAACTCGCGCAAAACGTCACTGCGCATTCGCACAACGAATACGACCGCATCTCCGCAATCTCCGTCTTTCTGAACAGCCATTTTCGCTATACGTTGAATCTCCCAGGCCCCGTCCCATCCGATCCGCTCGCCAATTTCCTTTTCGTCACCCGCGCAGGCCATTGCGAATATTTCGCCTCGGCTATGACCATCATGCTCCGCACGCTCGGCATTCCAGCGCGGTACGTCACTGGTTTTGCCCCCGGCGAATACAACGACGTAGCCGGCGATTACATCGTCCGCGCCAGCGACGCTCACGCCTGGGTCGAAGTTTATTTCCCGGACTACGGCTGGCTCACCTTCGATCCCACGCCCGCGGGCAATGTAAACCCCAGCGGTATGTTCGGTCGCCTGGGGCTCTATTGGGACTGGTTTCAGTACAACTGGGGCGAATGGGTGGTGAACTACGATTTCTCGCACCAAATGGCTCTTGGTCGAAACGTGCACACCGCGTCGCGCAGCTGGAGCGATCGCGCTCGGGATTTCTACGAGCGCGGCCAACAGGTTGCCTTGGACGCGATCCTCGCTCTCGACCGCCGCACCGAGGATTCTCGCTATTTCCTGCCTTCGCTGCTTGTTCTTCTCATCGCGCTGCTACTCGCGCTTCGCGGTCGCGCGCTGATCCGCTATTTCGTCGCGCGTTGGCGCCTGCGCGCCCATCGCGGCGGCGATCTCACCGCCAGTCTCGCCGCTCTCGAATATTCCGAGATGCTGCGCTTGCTTGAAAAGCGCGGCTGGAAGAAATCGCCCTCGCAGACCGCTCTCGAGTTCGCCTCCGCCATTCCCGCGCCTGATTTCGCCGCGCCTGTAGCCGAAATGACCGAACTGTATCAATCCACGCGCTTCGGCGACCACCCCGCCCGCATCGAGCAAATGTCCGCTCTCCTCCGCTCCATCCGCGCCCTCCTCCGCTCCCGCAAGCCCGCGCGATGAAACCTCGCGGCGCATTGCCGATCATGCTGTTGGCTGCGCTTGTCACCGTGGCTCTTGTGTTTGAGGGCGGAGAGGCGCAGGCCGCTTTCTATCAGTTTTCCGGTAGCCGCGCGTGGAGCGGAGTAGAAAGATGCGCCAGATCCCCTCTTGTGGCGCCAGCGCTCCAGACGGGTTCGGCCTGTGTCTCTAAGATGTCTCGTTCATCCCTGCTTCTGTGCGCCGGTGGCTCCGTGGCCTTTTAGGTGGCTACCCTCCGTCCCCTTGCACTCTCTCGCGCACTATGCCAGCCTGTTAAGCGTTGCTTTTGCGTCCGCTCAGTTCCCGGCGGGAGCGATCCTTCGATATGCCTAACGACATGCCCAAAGTCGGATTCGTCAGCCTCGGCTGCCCGAAGAACCTCGTCGATAGCGAGGTGATGATGGGCATTCTCGCCCGCGCCGGCTACGAACTCACACCGCGCGCCGATGAAGCCGACGTGCTCGTCGTCAACACCTGCAGCTTCATCGCTCCCGCGCAGCAGGAATCGGTGAACTCGATCCTCGAAATGGCCGAGTACAAAAAATTCGGCCGCGCGCAAAAATTGATCGTCGCTGGATGCCTGGTCGAACGCTATCGGAATGAAATCCAGCGGCAAATCCCTGAAGTCGACGCCGTTATCGGCACAGGAGAAGTCGAATCAATTCTCGCCGCCTGCCAGGGCAAACTGAGCGCCAAGGCAAGCGCGGACGCCGCCGAATCGCCCAGCTATCTCTATCACGACCTCACGCCGCGGATTCTCTCCACTCCGCGCCACAGCGCCTATATCAAGATCAACGAGGGCTGCGATCATCCCTGCACCTTCTGCGTGATCCCGCAACTGCGCGGAAAATTCCGCAGCCGCCGCTTCGAATCCGTGGTCCGCGAGGCCGAAAATCTTGCCGCGGCTGGCGTGCGCGAAGTCTGCCTCGTCGGACAGGACACCACCTACTACGGCGAAGATCTGGGTCTGCGCGATGGTCTTCCGACGCTTCTAGCCCGCCTCGCGCAAATCGAGGATCTGAGCTGGGTCCGCTTTCTCTACTGCTACCCCAATCGCATTACGCCGAAATTACTGGACACCATCGCCGCGCACCCGCGCCTGGTGAAGTATCTCGATGTGCCGTTGCAGCACGCCAGCCGCAACGTACTGGCCAACATGAAGCGCGGCGCCAATGCTGAAGCATTCCTGAAAATGCTGGAAAAAGTTCGCCGCGCGATTCCGGGCGTCTCCATTCGCACGTCCTTCATCGTCGGATTCCCCGGCGAGACCGAAAAAGATTTTCGCGAGCTTTGCAGTTTCGTTCGCGCCGCGGAATTCGACTGGATGGGCGTCTTCTCTTACTCGGATGAAGACAAGGCCGCCAGCTTCTCGCATCAGAACAAAGTCGATCCCGATACGATCACCCGCCGTCGCAATACGCTGATGTCCATTCAGAAAAAAATCAGCGCCCGGAAGCTTGGCGGGCGCGTCGGCCAGCGCCTGCAAGCCATGATCGAGGGACCATCGAAGGACACCGACATGGTTTGGGAAGCGCGACTCGAAGGCATGGCGCCCGATATCGACGGCACAGTCTACATTACCGAATTCGAAGGCGTCTCCGACGCTGCCGCGTTGCCGGCACCCGGCACGCTCGCGACCATCGAAGTCACTGGGTCAAACGACTACGATCTTATTGCCCGCGCCGTCGAATTCACCGCACTCTCGGCCCCATCCGCAGCCAAAGAACTTTTTCCGATTTTGAGCGCCAGGTGATCCAGGATGACCGCTGCTCGCTGTCCCATCTGCCGAAAGCCGACGGAGTCCGAAAGGAATTCTGATTTCCCTTTCTGCAGCGAACGCTGCCGCCTGCTGGACCTCGGTAATTGGGCCAGCGAAAAATACCGCGTCAGCCAGCCCATCTTCGACGAATCGGAATTCGAAGGAGCTGGCCACGACTCCCCGCCATCAGATGGCGATAATCGCGACGACCGCGAAAATGACGATGCGCGGGACCGCAGCCGATGAGTCCCGACGCGCGATCCAGCTCGCACACCCCATCAGTATCCGAGGCCTCAGAGGCCGCCGACCGCTCAACTGAATCGCGCAAGCCTCTCTTCTCGATTTTCTTCGCCACAGCATGCGGCCTCGGCTACATTCCTGCCGCCCCTGGCACTTTTGGTTCCCTCGCCGGCGTGGTCGTCGCTCTGCTGCCCTTTCAGCTTTTGAACGTCTTGGCAAAGACCAACGTGCAGAATTTCGTCTTCAACGGCGTTTCAATCGATCCCCTCCTGGTGGCGCAAGTTATTGGGGCAGTGCTTATTGCTCTCATTGGCATTCTCGTTTCTACCCGCGCCGCGCGGCATTGGCAGCAGAAAGACCCGCAGCGAGTGGTAATCGACGAAGTTTCCGGTCAGCACCTGGCGCTGCTGATCGGCTCCGCTTTCCCGTTCTGGTGGAGGCCAGAGGCGCTGTCGTGGGCGCCCCACGGTCTTGGCTTTATTACGTATGAGTCGCCGCTAAGCTGGCAATATCTGCTGGCGGGTTTTATACTTTTCCGCGTGTTTGATATCTGGAAGCCATTTCCGGCTCGTCAGGCGGAATCCCTTCGCGGCGGCTGGGGCATCATGGCGGATGATTGGATCGCTGGGATTTACGCGGGGCTTTGTCTTTGGGCCATGCGAGGATTCCTCGTGTGAACCTCGCGAGACAGGAACGATTCGCTAGCACAGTGCCCGCTTAGGCCGTCGGGCTAACGAAGCAAACGAAAATGACTAGCGCTCCAAAAATCGAAAGCGTGAATCCGGCGGCGGCTCTTCCCGGCGGCGAAGTTTTCATTCGCGGCAGCGGCTTCAGCTCGCGCAACCATATTCGCCCGCACGTCCAGTTCGGCTCCGTGGAAGGCAGTCTGATGATGGCTTCGGAGAACCTGCTGATCGCGCGCGTGCCCGATGGCGCGGCGGGTGGCGCCGTTCGCGTCTGTTTGGGAACGGTCGAAAGCTCTCCCTTCCCCGTCGCTTTGGGGCGCCAGATCGTTGACAACCTACATCCCGTTTCCAACCCGGCAGTCGATGCTGAAGGAAACATCTACGTCACTTTCAGCGGACAGCGCGGCCAGAAAGTTCCCGTCTCGCTTTACAAAGTTACTTCCAATTTTATGGTGAAGCCGTATATCACCGACCTGATGAATCCCACCGGGCTGGCCATCGACCGCGAAGGCTTCCTGTACGTCTCCTGCCGAAACGATGGCACGATTCACCGCGTTTCGCCCGACGGGCGCTCCATGCAGTGGGTTGAAGGCATGGGCATCGCCACCGGACTCGCCTTCGACAAGGCGGGAAACCTCTACGTAGGCGACCGCAGCGGCACGATTTTCAAAATCAGCGCGAATCGCGAAATTTTCGTGTTTGCCACGCTGGAGCCCTCGATCTCCGCGTACCATCTCGCATTCAGCCCAGCGGACGAACTCTTCGTCACCGGACCTACCACTTCTAGTTTCGATCGCGTGTACCGCATCAGTCCCGCTGGTGAAGTTAGCGTATTCTTCCGCGGCCTCGGCCGCCCGCAGGGTATGGCCTTCGACCGCTCGGGAAACTTGTACGTGGCCGGATCGATCTCTGGAAGTCGTGGCATCGTGCGCGTCACTCCCCAGGCGGATGCGGACCTCGTCATCAGCGGCAGCAACATCGTCGGCCTCGCGCTGCTTCCCTCCCATCGCGCCTTCATCACCACGAATAACGCCCTCTTCTCGATTGACTGGGATGTCGAGGGCTTGCCAGCGGCGGGCTAGCCCTGGATGAAAGCGGAAATTATTGCTGTCGGGTCGGAGCTGCTGACACCCTATCGTCTCGACACGAATTCGCTTTATTTAACTTCCGAACTCAATAGCGTTGGCGTTCGCGTGATCCACAAAGCCGTTGTCGGAGACACGCCTGACGAAATGCTCTCGTCCTTCGCTCACGCGCTAGATCGCGCGGACGTAGTAGTTTCCTGCGGTGGCCTTGGCCCCACAGACGACGACCGCACCAGGCAAGCCGTCGCCGATCTGCTCGGGCGCAAGCTGTACCGCGACGAAGGCATCCTCGAAAAAATTCGCGAGCGATTCCGCCGCTTCGGCCGCTCCATGCCGGAAATCAACGCGCGTCAAGCGCTGGTAATCGAGGGCGCCACAGTCCTGCCAAACCCCAAAGGCACCGCGCCCGGACAATGGATCGAAGTGAAGGAACACATCATCGTGCTGCTTCCCGGCGTCCCGCACGAACTGCGCGCACTAATGGAAGCCGAAGTGAAGCCGCGTCTTTCGCGTCTAGCCATTCGCGAGCGACTCTTCACGCGCGATCTGCGCATTAGCGGACTTTTTGAGTCGGACGTTGAGCTGCGCGTTTCGCCGCTTTACGCCGCATATCCGGAAACGGACACTACGATTCTAGCGACTGCGCGCGGAATCGAGCTGCATCCGAGCATCTGGTCGAGCGATACTGAGAATGCCGAAAAAACGCTGGATGAAATGGTCACTCGCATGGCGCTGGCGCTCGGCGAAAACCTCTTCTCCGCGCACGGTGAATCGATCGAAGAAATCGTCGCGAAAATCCTGACCGAAAACCGGGCCACAATCGCCGTAGCCGAAAGTTGCACCGGCGGCTTGCTCGCCGAGCGAATTACCACGCTGCCTGGTAGCTCGGCGTATTTTCTGGGTGGCGTGGTCTGCTATAGCAACGAGCTGAAGACCAGCCTCGTCGGCGTTCCCGCCGAAACGATCGCGGCCAAGGGAGCCGTCAGCGAAGAAGTGGCCTTGGCTCTAGCCGACGGCATTCGCAAACGTACTGGAGCCGCCATCGGCGTGGGCATTACCGGGATTGCCGGCCCGAACGGCGGCACGCCCGAAAAACCGGTGGGCCTCGTCCACATTGGCATTGCAGACGAGCGCGGCGCTCGCCAACGCAAATTTCAACTTCCCGGCGACCGCGAACGCATTCGTAATTTCGCCGCGCTCAATGCGCTCGATATGGTGCGCCGCCATTTTCTCTTTCCCGCGATCGGCCCGGTTGGTAGGAGCTGAATCGTGCGTCTTTTCGTGGCGCTGGACTTGCCCGCCGATGTGCGACGAAACGTGGCGGAAGTGATCGAGCAGTTGAAGCCGAAATGCCGCGAGGCGCGTTGGGTGCGCCCTGAATCCATGCATCTGACGCTGAAATTCATCGGACATGCAGTGGCGGACGGCGACATCGATAAGCTCGGCGAATTGCGCGCGGCATTGGCCACCGTACGCTCGAACGAGCCGATCGAACTGCATTTCCGCGGCGTCGGATTTTTCCCCAACGAGCGCCGCCCGCGCGTAGTCTGGTGCGGAATTGA
>JBOGMW010000072.1:0-26130 GCA_050746805.1 Candidatus Acidiferrales bacterium
TGGCGGTGAATTCGGCGTGCGGCGATTTCGCGCGGATCCGTTCGGCGGTGTAGGCAAAAACCTTGGCCGGAGAGTAATCGCGCCCCAGCGCAATGGCGTGCAAGTAGCCGCGGGTTCCGTTGTAGCGGTAGGCGTAATCGATGCGAAACGGATCGCCCGGCTGGGTAAATTCCTGCACTCGCACGCCGCGTTCCAGCTTGTCGAGAATGCGGCGGCGCTTGAAAATGTCGTTGAGGCGCGAGCGTATCCATTTTTTAGTGCTTTCCATGATGCCGGAGGTGCCAGACGGCGCCGCAACTTTTTCGTCGTACAGCCGATCCAATTCCATTTCGAAATTATCCGCTAGCACGGCGCGTTGGGGGCTGAATTGCAGGGCGTTGGACAGCATTTGATCCAGTTTGGCCAGGTACTGGCTGACTTCTTTTTCCGAGCCTGCCAGCCGCGCTTCGAAGTCCGGACCGAGACTGCGCAGCAGGGCTTCGTCCGCGGCAGGGTGCAGCCGGCGCAAGCGCTTAAACTCCGATTCATCGTCGAGCAGGCGCAAGGCGCGGCGTGCGGCTGGCCCGCTGGCGATCGTGGATTCAGCAGGAACTTGCTCCAGCAGCACGCCAACGTTGATCCACTCATCCCGGACCAGATTGGGCGTATACCGCAGAATCCGATAACGAAGCGTTTCACGTTGCTCGTTTGCCATGGTTCACTTCCAGTTTGGAAAAGGCTGGGCCGAGGATTTCCAGGCCTGCACCACTAAGTCGCGCACCAAGCGGCGCCGGCGCAGCAACCGCTCCAGCATGCGCTCCAACGCGTCGGTGTCACACCCATACCATTCCGGCGGAATATTGCCGGCGGCTTCACCCACCACCGATTCATCCATGCGCGTCTCGACCCGCGTCAGCCAAGGCTCGAACGAATCGATCCCGCGCACCGCTTCGTACACGCGGTGACGCGCGTAGATGCCGCGCAGCGGGCCGTCCGGGAAATCCCATTCACAGGCGTTGAAGCAAAATCCCTGATCGATCATCTGCGCCCGGTAGTTCGGCTCACCCGGCGAACGGAAAAAGATCGCCTGGCGCCCGTTGGTGTTGCAAGTCCATTTGTCGAACACGAACATGCCGCAAAATTCGGCCAAATTCGCCACTTCGCGCAGCTGCTCGTCCGGCAGAAAATCGTACACCACCGTTTCGGCCGGGAGGCCCGGATACCGGGAGCCGAACTGCAATCCCGCCTGGCAGCGCGCGCGCCCGCGCCCTAACTCGATCACCAGATCGTCGGTGTTCTCGATCAGATGCTCGCGCACCTCGACGACCGCAACCTCCGGCGTGGAAAGCCCCAGTCGCGCCGCCAATCTGCTCCCGAGCAATTCGTTCGCCAGAATGCGCGCGCCCTGCGGATTGTTGCGGAATTTCACCACGTAATAGCCGTCGTCCGCGCAACGCATCAAATGCGATTGGGCACCTCCTCGCATTCTTCGGATCTGTTCAAGGGCCAACGGCATCGAGCGCGTATGCTAACGATGCGAAGGCGGGCTCGCAAGTAAAAGATCGCAGGGAGAGTGTGGTGCTGCCTGGATGAAGGAAGCTAAGCGCGTTTCTAGGCGCTGTACCGATCCGGCCCAGAACGAAGTGCGCTCAAAAGAACGCCGCCCGCACCCTGCGCTGGTGCGAGCGGCAACTTTCAGAAACGCGTCAAGCGCTCGAAACAAATAAGACAGTGCGCCCGGCCGAGCTAGCGCCTCTTGCGGCGCGCGCCCTTCTTCGCAGGGGCTTTCTTGGACTTTGCTTTGGGCTTTCTCTTGGGCTTGGCTTTGGATTTCTTTGTCGGTTTAGGGGCCGGCTTCTTGGCTTTCGCGGGCTTCGCCTTAGTGGCGGGATGGCGCGCCGGAGCCGGACGAGGAGCTTCGGCTTCCTCTTCTTCCGCGGGCTCCTCTTCGACGATTATTTCTTCCACTTCCACGACCTCGGGCTGGTGTTCGTGTCCTTCTTCCTCTTCGTCCCAGCCGGGCAGTTCGTCGTCGTCTTCGTCGTTCATTTTGAGGTAGAACATGCACTCCTCCCTATTTCGGGGCGATTGAACAGCCTCTCGGGCCTTGGCTGCATATAAGCGGGTTCTCGGAAATTTGTCAAGACGGAAACGAGGCCGAAACGCGTCCGAACCGCCGTTTTTGGGGAAACTCTCCACAATCGCAGCGTGAGGACCTATCGAAGAGGCGGGGTCTCTTTGTAAGGCTTTCTATTTCAGAGGGTTACGCCGTACGAGCTTCAGCGCTCGATGCTTAGGATGTCGCCCGCCTCAAGCCCGCGATCGGCCAGAAATGGATTCCACTGCCGCAGATCCGAAACGGTGGTTTGATATAGACGCGCGATGGAATACAACGTCTCACCCGCGCGCACGTGATGCGAGAGCTTGTCCGTACTCCGCGCCGCAACGTAGTGCGGCTCTGGCCGCTCTGCGTGCGCCGAACGTTCTCTTCGCGAATCTTCTTCCGCTAAGCTGCCGGCGTAGATGCGCAGCCGCGCGCCGCGGCGCACGTGATTCCCATATATGTGGTTCCAGCGCTTCAGTTCTTCCACGCTCACATCGAATCTGTCGGCAATGCGCTCCAGCGTATCGCCGCGCTGCACGCGGTAGCGGATCAGGCGCGCTCTCGGAGGAGGCGCCGGAATGTTCAGTTCGAATCCGGCTGGAACAGCGGCGTGTGCTTCCAAATGATTGGCCGCTTCCAAGGAAGCCACGGTCACTCGAAAGTGCCGCGCGATATCCGGCAGAGTCTCGCCGCTAGCGGCGGAGTACAACCGCCAGCTGGTCCACTTATTTTCGGGCACCTGTTGGATATTTTCTTCGAATGTTTTTTTGGTCCCGGCGGGAAGATTCAGTACGAAGCCCGGTTCGTTCGGCGTCAATCCCCGAAGCAATTCCGGATTGAGCGTGCGCAAATCCTCGACGTCCGCTCCCGAGGCATCCGCCACCAGATTCAAGCTGATCTGATGATCGAGCTTCACTTGCTCCGCCAGCATCGGCTTCGAGGGATCGACCTGCACGCCGTATAGGCTGGGGTCCTTGGAGACCAGCGCCAGCGCAATAATGATAGGAACGTAATTCTGCGTCTCGACTGGAAGCGCGCGCATTTTCTGCAATTGCCAATAGTCCGCGTATCCGGTGCGCTGCACCGCGCGAGCCACCGTCATCGGCCCGGAGTTGTATGCGGCCATTGCCAGATACCAGTCGCCGAACATTCCGTAGAGATTGCGCAAATATTGTGCCGCCGCGTGCGTCGATTTTTCGGGATCGCTGCGCTCGTCGGTCCAATAGCTGCGGTCCAGGTCGTATTTTTCGCCGTCGAAAGGCATGAACTGCCATAGGCCGCGCGCTCCGGCTCTAGAAACCGCATCCGGTTGAAACGCGCTCTCGGCCTGCGCCAGATAGATCAGGTCCTGCGGCAGGCCTTCCTGCTTCAGCACCCTACGAATCATCGCGTCGTAGCGGCCGCCGCGCTCCAGCCCGCGCTCCACAATCGCGCGCCCGCGAGGCGTGGTAAAGAAACTCACATAACGGAGAACGGAATCGTTGACGGTAAGCGGCAGGTCATGGCGGACGCGGATCAGTTCGCCTTCGGCCTTCATCGCCAACCGCGGATCGCCGGCCGGAAGCGATAAATCATCAATTTCATCAATAGGCGCGGGCGGCACGGGAGCTTGGGTCTGCGCCTGATCGTCCGCCACCGCGGCGTTAATTTCGTCCGGGCTCACCTCTTCGCCCAGTTCGTCGAAGAGCTTGGAAAGCCGCGGGTCGGCGCCGGCCTGGAAACCGCTCTTGACGATCAGCTTCACCGCGTGGTCGAAATCAATTTGCGCCTGGTCGTCGTTACCGGCGCTTTCTTCCTGCACGCCCTGGTCGTAGTTCGCCTGCACCTTGGCGACGAGAATATCGATAGGCGGCGTGGGGTCCTCGGAGATTGGCGGCTGATAGGTGAGATTCGCGGGCAACGGCAGCTCAAGCGAAGCATATGCAGGAGCAATCGTCGGTGCTAAGGCCGGAGGTTGAACCCTCACCACCTTTGCCGAATCGTTGCATCCTGCGACGGCCAGTAACCCTGCCGCCAAGATCGCCCAAATTGCCGTTTTGCGCTTCGTCATAATTTCTGTTCCAAATGGTTCGTTCCGAGCCCCGCACCGAACTGTAGTGCAAATTCGGGACCGAAATTCCAATCCATGCGAATGAAAGCGCTTCCGCAACTTCACCCTGCGGTAGCGGGCATCTTACGAAGGACTTAGGCCGAGGTCAATGGACCAAAGGTTGGGCTCGATGACCAAAGAGTACTAGAACCACGCCTGCGCCGAAGCCGAACCATGCACCACAGTGGCGCAGATCGCTAGATACTCTAATCCGGCTTTCAGTTCTACTGGAATCCACTCGATACCTGATGTGTCTCTCGGTCGGTTATGCCAACGCCTGGCGAAGGTCGTCGATCAAGTCGTTCGTGTCTTCCAGGCCAATGGACATTCGCACTGTGCCGGGCTGAACTCCCGCGCCCTGCAACTCCTCAGCGGACATGCCAACGTGCGACGTATATATCGGCAGAACCACCAAGGATTCCGCACCCCCGAGACTGGCAGCCAAGAGGAATATCTGCACCCGGTCGCAAAAACGCCGCGCGGCGGACAGACTGGCTTTGGAGCTTCCTTTCAACTCGAATGCCATCATTGCCCCGAATCGGCTCATCTGCCGTTTGGCCAGGGCGTAGTCCGGATGCGACGGCAGCCCGGGATAATGAACGCGCGCGACCTTGGGATGCTTCTCGAGGAAGCGGGCCACCTTCATTGACGTTTGGCATTGGCGCTCCATGCGTACTTCGAGTGTTTTCATGCCGCGAATCAAGAGAAAGGCCGCTTCCGGATCCATCGTGCCGCCCAGCTCGACGATCGTTGCGCGGATACTACGAATCAGAGCGGTGCTGCCTGCCGCTGCTCCGGCGATTACGTCCGAGTGTCCGGACAGATATTTCGAACCGCTGTGCAGGACCACGTCGAACCCAAGCTTGCAAGGCTTTTGCAGCACCGGGCTGGCGAACGTGTTGTCCACCATCGAAACGAGACCCCACTCCTTCGCGAACGCCGCGGCTTTGCGCAGGTCCACCAGGCGGAGCGTCGGATTCGTCGGCGTTTCAACGTACAGCACTTTCGTGCGCGGGCTCACCAGCCGCTCGATTCCGGCGAGATCGGCCTCCACGAATCGCACGGGGATGCCGTATTTCGGCAGAAAATCCCGCAGTAGACGGTAGCTGCCGCCGTAAATCTGGCGCGTGGCGATCGCTTCGTCGCCGGCGCGCAGCATCGAAAGCAGAGCCCCGGAAATAGCGGCCGATCCGGATGCCGTCACCACCGCCGCTTCGGCGCCTTCGAGTGCCGCTATCTTTTTTTCCGCGATGGCTAGTGTCGGATTCCCATGGCGCGTGTAAATGTATCCGGAAATCTTGCCTTCGGAGAGCAGCTTCATCTTTTCCGTGCTCTCGAACGTGAAGTTGGATGTGCGCGCGATCGATACGCCGACCGGCACGCCCACGCCGGTGCGTTCTTCGCCCGCGTGGATCGCCAGTGTGGCGTCGCCCAGACGGCCTTTTTTCTCGGATTTTCTCATCGGTGCATCAGATTTACGCGCAAGGCCCGGGAATCGCAAGCGCCAATTTGGAGTATATTGAAGCATCCTCGCTGCCTGTTGTAGTAAACGCTGATGCGCGTCCATTTGATTGCCGCCATCATTCAAATTTCCTGGCTCGTTTTCGTGGTGTATTGGATCGTCGCCGCGTTCAGCGTCAATCGCATGCGCAGCCCGGAATCGCCGGCGCGGCGGATTTTTTATCTTCTGCTCATCGTGGTTTCGCTGATTTTGTTCGACGCCGACTCGCGGTATTTCGGACCGCTCAACCTGCGCTTCATTCCTCGTTCGTATTGGATCGCGTTCGCGGGCGCGCTGCTCACCGCCGCCGGAATCGCCTTCGCTATATGGGCGCGCAACCACATCGGGCGCTTCTGGAGCGGCAGCGTGGCCATCCGCGAGGATCACCAGTTGATTCGCAGCGGACCGTATTCCCGCAAGATCTATACGGGAATTCTTGTGGCCCTCGCCGGCACCACGCTCGCCGTAGGCAACTACCGCGCATTGCTCGCTTTCTTGCTGATCTTGGTCTCGCTGATTTACAAGGCCCGCCTCGAAGAAGCTCTGCTTACTCGCGAGTTCGGCCCCGCCTTCGACGATCACCGCCGCCACACCGGCTTCTTCCTCCCCCGCGTTTCGTGACGCGCTGGGACGCCCTGGGAACGCCACTCTCCCGAGTGGCGTATTAGCCTTTTGCTTGATCGCGAAATGCGCCGTACTTTTAAACAAGCAGCCGCCTTACCGTTGATATTTAATACGGCGAGCGCGAAGGAAACAATTTCGCACCTGCCCGCGTACAAGAAAGTGATTTACTTTGCGAAGACTTTCAGACCAGCGCCCTTCCCATGCGGCACGCGCCTCGAACACCCAGGATCGATTTTGCATGCCGCTTCGAGCCGGTTACGCAGGGTCTACGGTTATTCTGAGCGACGCCTGGCGGCCAGCTGTGTACAACGCCTTGCCTAGGGCTCGCGGGTAACAGCCTGCGGACGCCGTTGCCCCCTTCGTGGATGTTCATCCCAGCTCGCCTTGCGCGCTGGGGTGGGCGTGAAGGTGCAGAACTTCGTATTCCATTTCCAATTCGGGAAGTTGGTACTGCCGCCGAATTGAACCTCGACCGCACTCGATAGCCATGCTACCGTGAATTGTTTTTGTTACTCGCTGTGAGGCAGCTGGGGGCAGGGCAGGGATCTGATCCGCCCATCGGCCACACATGCTTCGCTGTGTGCCTGCCGATTCGAGCGGCGCAAGCGGGAAAGGTCGCGATGAGAGAATTCGTCCAGCGGTCGAAAGTCCATCGGCGCAGAGTCCGGGCTGTCCGTCGCGTCTCCGCAGCTCCGCTTCTCATCGCAGGATCCGCTTTTTATTCTCGTTCATGCATTGCTTTAGGGCGGAACAGTCAATCGGCCCTTGTACATCGTAAATTGTTGAAAACACTCAGCAGCGCACATGCGGAGGCGGAACGTCCCGGTGCAACCTTTCACGCTGAGTCTTGCACCAAAAGTTCAGGCCGCTACCTTATTGATCGCGCTCGTAGTACCAAACGTCCGACATCGAAAAACCTGCACTTGCAACTATCCCGGCGTTTCGGCAAGCTAGCCACAGTGTACCGGGCCGTCCTACAACGATGACTCTTCGAGAGCGATTCCGCTGGGTTTTGCGCATGTCGATGCTGGCGTTCATCCTTGCCTCGGTCGCGTTTCTGAGCGCCCTTACCGCGATGCGCATCGCCATCCGCGGCAGGGAAGTAGTGATGCCAAATCTGGTTGGCGTTCCGGTGGATCAGGCCACGCGGATGCTCCAGGGGCGCGGCGTAGGCATCACGATCGAGGACCGCGTCTACAGCCACTATCCAGTGGACGCCATCGCGCGGCAGAGCCCGCTGCCGGATATGAACGTAAAAGTTGGGCAGCACGCCCACGTGGTTTTGAGCCTCGGCCAGCAAAAGGTGACCGTCCCCCAACTGGAAGAGGCTAGCGTGCGATCAGCTCAAGTTTTGCTGCTTCGCGACGGTTTACAGGCTGGCGAGGTTTCCAGTTTGTATTTACCGGACACGGACGCGGACACCGTCCTGGAACAGGACCCCGCCCCCGGTTCCGCCGGTGCCATCAACCCTCATGTGAACATGCTCGTAACTCTCGGGCCGCGCCCTCCCGCATACGTGATGCCGGCGCTCACTGGCCTTCCTTACGCGGAAGCAGCAGTAAAATTATCCTCGGCCGGGCTGAAAATCTCCAAGGTGGTGCCGGATGCGTCTTCCGGCGCCGGGCGAGGTACGGTGTTGGACCAAACGCCTGCGCCCGGGCGGCGTGTAGATTCCACCACGCCCATCGAGCTTCAAGTGGCGGAATAGACTTGCCGCCGACCTTTCTCCAGCAACCGATTCCGCTATGCTAGAATTCGCGAGATTGCTATGACCTACGCACCGATTGAGATCGCCGCTTCAATTTTGGCCTCCGATTTCAGCCGCCTCGGCGAGGAACTTCGAGGTGTGGAGCAGGGCGGTGCGGACGTGATTCACGTGGACGTCATGGATGGCCAGTTCGTCCCCAATATCTCCGTCGGCCTTCCGGTGGTCGCTTCGCTGCGCAAAGCAACCCGCCTGCCCCTGGACGTGCATCTCATGATCGACCGGCCCGAACGTTTCATCGAGGAGTTTGTGCGCGCCGGAGCGGATCGCGTGTTAGTCCATCAGGAATCGACGCCGCATCTGGATCGCGCCCTAGCCATGATCCGGGAATGCGGGGCGCAAGCAGGCGCGGTGATCAATCCTTCCACCCCGGTTGTGATGCTTTCGGACGTTCTTGGTAAGGTTGATACCGTCCTGGTAATGTCGGTCAATCCGGGTTTCGGCGGCCAGAAATTCATTCCCATCGCTTTCACTAAAATTCGGCAGCTGGCCGAGTGGCGGGCACGCTATAATGCGGACTTCCGGATTGCGGTCGACGGCGGGGTCGATCTCGAGAATGTAGCCGAGTTGGCTCAAGCGGGCGCCAACACCTTCGTAGCTGGGACGTCAATCTTCCACACGCCCGATTCCGCGGCAGCCACTCGTGAAATGAAAAGCGCGGCTACCAACGCTGTGCGCCAACGGGTATAAAACTATGGGATCAGCCATGTTGAAAAATCGCCACTTCCTTGTAGCGCTTTTGGTCGCAGCCATGGCCGGGTCGCTGGGCGCGGCCGCGTACGGCACTCAAAAGATCAAGGTCATCAAGGAAAAGCAAAAGAAACAGAAAAACGCGCAGACCACCAATATAGAATCCGCCGCCGAACCGGACAAGATTCTGTACGAGCGCGCGCTCAGTTCGCTGAAGCATGCGAAGTACACCGAAGCGCGCCTCGAACTGCAAACGCTGATCAACACGTACCCGGATAGCGAATACCTTGCCAAAGCCAAGCTCGCGATTGCGGATTCTTACTACAAGGAAGGCGGGGTAGGGAATCTCACGCAGGCGATTGACGCGTACAAGAGCTTCATCGTCTTCTTTCCGTTTCTCGACGAAGCGCAGTACGCGCAGATGCAAGTGGCCATGTGCCATTACCGGATGATGCTGAAATCGGATCGCGATCCGAGCGAAGCGGATTCCGCCGAAGCCGAATTTCAAAATTTCCTGCTGAAATATCCGCACAGTCCTCTGGACGTCAAGGCGAGCCAGGACCTGCGCAACGTCCAGGAAGTGATTGCCGACGGCGAATACAAGATCGGGCGCTTTTATTATTTGAAGCCGGACTATCCCGCGTCGGCCGCGCGCCTGACGGAAGTGGTCGAGCGCTATCCGCTCTACAGCAACTCCGATGATGCGCTCTGGATGCTGGGCAACGTCTACATGATCGCCAAGAAGTACTCGAAGAACGAAGATGACAAGAACCACTGGGCTGATTACGCGTCCAAGTGCTATTCCCGCATCCTGCGCGATTATCCGCTGTCGGGGCACGCCGCCGGCGCGAAGGCGGAGTTGAAATCGATGGGAATGCCCATTCCCAAAGCTGATCCGCATGCCCTCGCGCGCATGGAACAGGACCAGCGCTTCGAGAAGAAACACCGCGAGCTTTTCGTGATGAGGTGGCCCAAGGAGATACTATTTTCTCATCCGGACATGGTGGATGCCGCGCAACTGGGGCAGCCGAACCTGAATCCGCCAGACGATGCGATTTCCGCCACGGACGTTCTGAAGCGCGATGCTCCCGGCCCTGTGTTTACCGTGGCAGCCGCTCCTGCGACGGCCGCGAATTCGGACTCTTCTGGCGGCGATGCGGTGCCGATCAACGCCGAGCCGCAATCGGAAGTTGATGACGCTGCGACGACTGGCGTCGGAGCGCAGATCGTCTCCACGGGCGGAGCCGACTCCGGTAGCGATAGTTCCACGCCGGCTGCAGTTGCTCCGGCCGCAACACCCGCTCCTGCGCCTGCCGTTCCTAGCGTTCTCTCTGGCGTAGGTTCCGATACCGGAACGGGCGCGGTCTCGAACTCCGCTGCCCCGGGTACGCCAGCCGCATCTTCCGATCCCGCACCGGCGGCGAGTGTCCCCGCAACATCCGCGGCACAGCCCGGCCAGCCAGCGGCATCATCGTCTTCAGCTTCCGCGACCACCCAAGCCGCCGCAAAGCCCAAGGCAAGCAAAAACGACCCGAAAACCGAGTCTAGTAGCAAGAAAAAGCACGGGCTCCACAAGATTGTGCCCTGGTAATTCGCCCCGAGCCCCTACTGACGACTGTAGCACCCACCTCTGTGGACTTCGTTGACGCTCCCCTCGCGTAATGTTGCAATAGAGTTGCACGCGGGCGCCGGGCCGTCCGCGAGGACCGCATCGCCAGGGGACATCCGTGCCAAAGATTTTGGTCGCAGACGATAACACCAATATCCAGAAGATGGTCTCGCTCGCGCTAGAAGAGCGCGGCATCAGCGTAGTCTCGGTTGGCAACGGAGAAGCCGCTGTGCGGCGCATCCCCGATCTCGATCCCGATCTTGTCCTGGCGGATATCTTCATGCCCGTTCGCAACGGATATGAAGTGTGCGAATTTGTAAAGAAGGACGAACGCTTCGCGCATGTGCCCGTGATCTTGCTCGTTGGCGCTTTTGATCCGTTAGACGAAAAGGAAGCCCGCCGCGTGGGTGCGGATGGCATCCTGAAGAAGCCGTTTGTGCCACCCGACCCGTTGATTGCCATGGTGACCTCGGCGCTGGAGAAAAATCCCCGGGTTGCCGCGGAACTTGCCAAAGCCAAGGAAGCAAAGATGGCTCCGCCGCCGGAGCCGGTCCCGAGTGTCGATCTTTCGGCCCGCCCGGAGCCGAAGCCGCTTCCCGATTTTCCCGAACCCTCTCCCGAAGAGGCGGCTCTGGTGTACGGATTTGGCAAAGGAGTTCGTCCACAGCCCGCGGATGACGATGTAGATGTAGAGGAGTTCGGAAAGGGACCCGTTGCCGTTCCAAACTCGCATGCCAGCGAAGATGATGATGACGAGGACGAACAATCGACTTCTAAGGGTTGGCGCCGTACCGCCATGGATTTGGAAATTCCGGCGGACGTGGCCAGCAAGCCCGCCATTCCGTCCATGGATGATCTCGATCCGATCAGCTTCCCGTCCGAAAAGGACTATCCTCCGCGCCGAATTTCCGTTTCAGAGCGGACCGAGGAACCGCAGCCTGAGGTGAAGAGCGAAACGTCGTCCAGCGCGTCGGGATTTTCGCTGAGGCAAATCGACGACTCTGAACCAGAATCCGCATCTAAACTGGCAGCTAAGGTGATCGAAGTTCCGGAAAACTCGCATGTAAAGGCGGCACTAGAAACGAAGCCACCTGTGGCGGTTCGTTCCTCGCTTGCGTCCGATGCTCGACCAGAAGCCTCCCCGGAGCCCAATTCGACTTCCGCTGGCGGCCACTGGTTGGACGCAGTTGCGTCAGCCGACGCTGGACATTCGGCCGGCGGTTGGATGGATGCATTGAGTGGCGAGCAGCCATCAGCGCGAGCACCTCTTGACGCTGGCACAGAACCGATTGAAAGTTCGGCCGACGGGATTGGTGAATCAACCGCAGTCAACGAGCCCGTATTATCGGCAACGTCGCCAGTGACGGCCTCCTCTGCGGAGCCGTATTTGCAATCGGGCAGCCCGGCAGAGGCAAGCCAGTTTGATCCGAAAGATGCACAACCCTTTTTCGCCGATGAGTTCGAACATGAGTCGATTTCCGCCCCGGAATATCGGAACGCGCTGGAACCGATCACCAACAGCTCCGCGGTATCGGGACGCGACATCGAAATCGACGCGGATGATACTGCGCCGCCGCTCGCGTTCAAGGATCCTGCACTTGTGGAACCGCCCGCTGTGCACGTCACGCCGGAACCGCTGCTCGTGGATGAAGACGCCAGCAGTCCATCGCAATACGGCGCACCCGCCGAGGAAACTACTCCACTGCACTCTTTCCTGGCGCCGCCGGCGGACGTAAGCGCCGCGCCGGTCGCAGTTGCGCCGACGGCAGCTGCTGAGTTTTCCGTGCAGGCGCCGTCCGGCAACGCGGAATCATCTGGCGACGAAACGGAGGAGCGCGTTCCGACGATGCCGCCGCCGAATCGCGAGGCGATCGCTCACATTCCGTTCCTCACTCCACCGCCCTCATTCCTTGCTGAAATGAATTCCTCGGCGTCCCATGAGGAATCGCGCCTAGCCGATCCCGAAACGGTGGATGCAGTGGTGCAAAAGGTCCTCGAAAAGCTTCAGCCACAGATTCAGGAGCTCCTTTCGCAGGGATTACTGAAGCCGCTGGTAGAGGGCCTTCTGCTAAACGAAATCACGAAGAAATCTTAGCCCTTCCTCGCTAGCCGCGATCCAGTCGCGAATGCGCTTTCACAGGACCGCCTCGCGCGGTAGAGTGCAATCTTTGTGCCGCACCTCGATGTGTACCGAAGTACAACAGTACGGTTCAAATTGAAACTGATGTACCAGCGACACCCGCGTGGCGGATTGCGACTATAGCGTTGTCGGGAATTGTGATGCAGCGATTCTCGGCGGCTGTAGTTCTCGCATTGGCCTGGGCTTGCCCACACAGGACCGCAGATGTGGGCCGGCAGAACGCCAGTCCAATAGTGCCGCCGAGCCAGCGTCAGGTTACAGCAGTCGCAGCGATCCAAACCCGGCAGGTTCTGTCGCTTTACCCGGCCAAACTCAAGGCACGTTCACAAAATCTGAGGAGATTGCCATGCCCGTAGAAGAGTGCATTGAAGAAGTTGTACGAGAGACGCTGGATCAAGCTAGAAACGACAATCCCGTGATCGGGGTGTGGAAGCTTGTTTCCTCGGAGGCCACGGTTACGCACGACGGAAAGACCGAGGTCTACAACACGAAAAACCCGAAAGGCTACCTGATCCTGACCCCGTGGCAGCGCATGATGACCGTCAGCATCGGCGGGCACGGCGACCGCAAAAAAGTTCCTACCAGCGATGCCGATCTCTCCGAGCTGTGGAAATCGATGCTGGCGTATACCGGGAAATTTCGGGTGGAAGGCGAGTATCTGATCACCACTGTGGACGTCGCGTGGTACGAGTTGTGGACCGGCACCGAACAGCGGCGGAAATTTCAACTCGATGGCGATAAGCTCACCGTTGTCACAAAGCCGCAGCCGATCGGCGGCACCGGTGCTCGCGCGAAAGCGTTGGTATCGTGCAAGGTCGTCTGGGAACGAGAGGAATAAAGTTCTCGCCACAATCTGTAAGCCGCCCTGTCGGGCCGCATAAATTTCATCATGCGGAGTGGCCCGGCAGTTGTTCGCGGCGAATCCATCCAGCGTTGTTGCTTCCCCGCTTCCAGCCGATGCGTATTCCTCCAATTGACGCCCTCCGCGCGCTCCCCGTATATTGATTGTTTAGCTTCCGCGTAAATTTGAATCCATAGGACGCCATGCCCTCGGAAATTCCCAAGGCTTACGAACCGCAGGAGATCGAAGAACACTGGGCCAAAGCCTGGTTTGACGAAAAGCTTTTCCGCGCGGAAAACTCCGGCAACGGACCTGCTTTCTCGATTGCGCTGCCGCCGCCCAACGTCACCGGCTCGATTCACGTCGGCCATCTCCTCGAACACACGCAGATCGACATGCTGGTCCGCTGGCACCGCATGAAGGGCAATCACACGCTTTGGCTGCCGGGAATGGACCATGCCGGCATCGGCACGCAGTACGTCGTGGAGCGCGAGTTGGCCAAGCAGAATATTCGCCGCCAGGATTTGGGCCGCGAGGAGTTCGAGCGCCGCGTATGGCAGTGGAAAGCGGAAAGCGGCGGCGCGATCAAGGGACAAATGGTGCGTCTCGGCGCCTCCTGCGATTGGACGCGCGAGCATTTCACGCTCGAGCCCAAGCTCTACCGCTCCGTTCTGGAAGCCTTCTTGCGCCTCTATCGCGAAGGGCTGATCTATCGCGGTCCGTACATGGTGAACTGGTGCACGCGCTGCCAGACGGCGATCAGCGATCTTGAGGTCGTTCACATCGAGCGGCCCGGGAAGCTTTGGCATCTCCGATATCCGATCACCGGCGCGAACGAATTTCTCGTTGTGGCCACCACCCGCCCCGAAACGATGCTCGGCGATACGGCGGTCGCCGTTCATCCGGACGATGAGCGCTACCAGCGCCTTATCGGAAAAACCGTCATGCTGCCACTGATGGACCGGGAAATTCCGGTCATCGCGGATTCGTACGTCGATCGCGAATTCGGCACCGGCGTTGTGAAGATCACGCCCGCACACGATCCGAACGATTTCCAGGTTGGCAAGCGCCACAACCTCCCCGAAATCGACGTGATGACCGACGATGGCCACATGGGCGCCGCCGCCGGAAAATATCAAGGCCTCGACCGGTTCGAGGCCCGCAAACGCATCATCAGCGATCTCGAATCGCTGGGCCTGGTCGATCGCATAGAGGACATCACGCACTCGGTCGGTGTCTGCGACCGTTGCAAGTCCGAGGCCGAGCCGCGCATCTCCATTCAGTGGTTCATGAAAATGAAGACGCTCGCGGACGCCGCAACGCAGGCCGTCCTCGACGGTCTGATTGAGGTCGTGCCGGAAAATCAGCGGACAATTCTCTTACAATGGTACGCAAACATCCGCGATTGGTGCATCTCGCGGCAGCTTTGGTGGGGCCATCGCATCCCCATCTGGCATTGCGACTCCTGCCGGGAAATGGTTCCGGCCCTCGATTCCAGCGTCGAGATCGTGGCGGGGCACGCGCGTGCCTCGGGCGTTCCCACGCAGTGCCCAAAATGCGGTGGATCGAAGCTCACCCAGGATCCGGACGTACTGGACACTTGGTTCAGCTCATCGCTCTGGCCGTTTTCCACGCTCGGCTGGCCGGACGATACTCCCGATTTGCGCACGTTCTATCCCACGAGCTTGCTCGTCAGCGGCTACGACATTCTTTTTCTCTGGGATTCGCGCATGCTCATGATGGGCCTGCATCTGATGGGCGGCTCGGAGCCGAGGAACAGGATTCCATTCCGCCGCCTCTACCTGCACTCGCTGGTGCGCACCGCCGAAGGCGCCAAGATGTCGAAGACGAAGGGCACCGGTATCGACCCTCTCCAAATGACGCAGCAATACGGCACCGACGCGCTTCGTTACATGCTTGCCAGCATGGCTGCACCCGGTACAGACATTATTCTGAGCGAAGACCGCATCCTTGGCGCTCGCGCTTTCGCCAACAAAATCTGGAATGCCGCGCGATTTCTTTTCGTGAACTTGGAGAAAGTCGCGTCCGCTGGGCTGACGAACGATTCCACCGAAGGCTCGCCCGCTGGAGGAGAAGCGTTCACGCTCGACGAGCTGGCCGCTCCGGAAATTCGCGCCCAGGCGCCATATCCAGTTCCGGGCGAGGGCGCGCTAGCACATCGCTGGATTTTCGCGCGCCTTGCGGCTGTGAGCGAACAGGCCAGCGCCGCGCTCGATGGCTTCCGTTTTCACGAAGCGTGCCAGGCGATGTATCAATTCTTCTGGGGCGATTTCTGCGACTGGTATATCGAGTGGGTGAAGCCGCAGCTGACCTCGCCCGATCGACAGATCGCGGTGGCGGCTTGGCGCAATATCTTTGCCGCGCTGGATGCCGCGCTGCGCATGCTTCATCCGGTTATGCCGTTTCTCACCGAAGAGCTTTGGCACCGGCTCCCGCAGCCGGAAGGCGCTCGTTCGATCGCTCTCGATAAATTTCCGCAATCGCAGCCAAACTGGACGGACACTGCCGCGGAAGATTCGATGGCCATTCTTCAGGAAATCGTCGTGGCGGCCCGCAACATCCGCGCCGAAATGAAGCTCGAGCCGAGGCGCAAAGTCGCGGCCGATTTTTTTGCCGGCGGCCCGATGCGCCGCACTCTCGTTCAGGAAAATATGGACGCGATTTTGAGGCTCGCGTCGCTTTCCGAGCTGCGCATATTGCGCGGTCATGCCGACGCGGGAAGCGCTGAAGCGGCAAACGGCATCGTCCGTTCGACAGCCGCTTTCGACCTTCGAATCGCCTACAACGAAGGAGTGGACAAACAGGCCGAAATCGCGCGCCTGCAAAAGGAAATCGACCGCCTGGTGAAGGATACCGAGTCAAAGCGAAAGCGGCTGACCGATGAAAATTTCACCAGCAAAGCCCCGGAAAAAGTGGTCGACGCCCTGCGCGCCACGCTGGAGGAGCGTCAGCTGGAACTTAGAAAGCTTCGCGAGCGCCTGCGCCAGATGGAGCAAGGCTAAAGGCCCGCCGGATTCCGTCTGCGCGCAGTCAGTTGCGCTCGATATCTTGCGACTAGCCGAGCGCCGTCGTACACTTCGTCGCTGGAGGGGAACTGATTATGAAGGGCAGCCAGAAAGTTATCGACGCTTTGAACGACGCGCTGCACGAAGAACTTACGGCGATCAATCAATACTTCCTGCACTCCGAAATGTGCGAAAACTGGCACTACCACCGACTCGCTGACCTGATTAAAAAGCAATCCATCGGCGAGATGAAGCACGCCGAGGAGATCATCGAAAGAATTCTGTTTCTGGACGGAACTCCGAACCTGACCAAGCACATCAACTTGACCGTCGGCAAGAATGTGAAAGAGCAGGTCGAAAGCGATCTGAAGCTGGAAGTGAATGCTGTCGCCATGTACAACGGATACGTTGAATTAGCGCGCACCGAGAAGGACAACGCCTCGCGCGAGTTATTCGAGCGGCTGCTCAAGGACGAAGAGGAGCACGTGGATTGGTTGGAGGCGCAAGTTCACCAGATGAACGAGCTGGGCTACGAGCGCTACCTGAGCCAGCAAATCACCGAAGGAGAACCGGAATAGTCAGCGTCGGCCTCGCTCGGCACACGCTGTAAATTGACAGCCGCATGAGGGTCCGCTATTCTGAGTCATCTGAATGAGCGAAAATTTGAGGAGAATTGAATGCCACAGGGTACGCCGGTAAAGCATAAGAAGAAATCGAAGTCGGTGTTGAAGAACATCCGCCAGACGGAACGCCGCACCGCGATGAACCGCATGAATCGCACCCGCGTGCGCACGGCCATGCGCCAGATGCGCGCTGCGTTGGCCGGCGGAGATGCCGCCACTGCTACGAAGCTGGTGCCGGCGACGTTTTCGGCCATCGATAAAGCCATCCAGAAGGGCACGCTTCACCAGAACACCGCGAAGCGCTACAAGTCGCGGCTTTCGTTGGCGTTGAACGCGCTGGCTGCCAAGAAATAACTGCTCGAAAAAATTCTCGAATCCAGAAGCGCCCTGCGATCCCGGGGCGCTTTCCCTTTTAGGTGTGTTCTTCCGCTCGCCATCTGACTTCGGAACCAAAATGGAGACGCGCTCCGGTGCGCTCAGCCGGTCGCTCACGGACTTTTGGACCCAGAGGGCCTTCTCCGGGAATGGAGCGCTCTAAGCGCCCTGTGAAGCTTCACACGGCCCTTCGACGCGGGGGCTCGCTAGAGGTTTTGTGCTTCGTCGGAGCAAAACTGCGGTCGGCGGATGGTCAGGTGCAAAAATACGCGTTTTATGGCGAGCGAAAGGCGGCCGCGGCGGCGGTCGAGGTAAGTTTCGCGACCAGAAATTCCATGGTTGCACGCGGGTCTGGGTTCCTCGATTTGAACTCGCTATCGGCCTCCGCTAGCGCCGCTAGCGCTGAGAGCAATTCCGCCTTTGATGCCCGGTGTGATTGGCGGACAGCCATTTCCGCCGAATCGGGACGCATGCCCAGATGCCTTGCAGCTTGAAAACCGCCAGTGTGCGCGGGCAATTCTCGCGCCTCGATTAGCTTGCGATACGTCCAAGCGAGCGCTCCCACGATTCCCGCGGGCTCTTCGCCTTCACGGAGCAAATTGTCCAGGAATGCGAGCGCACCCGTGCGGTTGCGGTTGACCAGCATGTCCGCCAACTGCCACACGGTATTGCGCCTGGCCGCCACCACAAGAGCTTCCACGTCCGGCACGGTAATCCTGGCGCGGCCTTCCGGCGCTCGTACGTAGACGGAAAGCTTTTCAATCTCAATGTGCATCCGCGCCGGCTCACCGTTTAAGATTTCGGCCAGCAGCGCGGCGGCTTCGCGATCGATCTCCGCGCCCAGATCGCCGGCCATTTGCGCGGCCAGCGCTGCCGCCGATTCTTCTCCAATCGACAGTTCCACGATTAGCGCTTTGTCGCTGAGCAATTTGAAGAATTTCTGCCGCCGATCCAGCGCGTCCGCTTCGATCACCAGCAGAGAAAAGGGCGCGGGCGAGGCAAAGTAGCCTGCGAGTGACTTTAAGATTTCATCGCGCGATTCTTCGCCGAGCCGCTCGACAGACTCGGCCCCGTGGACGAGTATTACCTGGCGCTCGGCAAGCATCGGCATGGTGGCTGCGCGTCCCACGATCTCGTCCCATCCGGCTTCTCGGGCGGAAATCCTAGTGACCGCCCAATCGCGCACCCCTTCCGGAACGCTGGCTTCGATGATTTTGTTCCGGCACAGCTCGCGCAGATAACTGTCGCTGCCAAGGAGGACGACAGCGGCGGGAGGTTTGCCCGCGCGTAGCGATTGGATGAGTTTCTCGGGCGAAGTTGCCGCCATCAGAAACCCTCCAGAACATTGGCCACTAAATTCGAAGCGAAATCGCGCGCCATGCGTTCGAGCGCCGGGTCCTCTTGCTGGAAAAATGTGCTCACGTTTGAGGGGATCTGATATTCGCTGCGAAAAACCATGTCCTTGTTTTCGTAAACCGGTTTTTCAATGTTTGAGCCGACGAGCGTGACCCTGGCATGGACGGTTACAAGCGTGGTGGTCACCTGCCCCGTGTTGGCGTCGAAAAGCACCGGTGAAGTATTGATCGAAAGAATCTCGCCGTGCAACACGGCGTCCGCGGAGTCCGGATCGGACACGATGTGGTATTTCGTGCGGGTGATCAACTCGCGTATCACGGCTTGGGTAAAGCGCTGTTCGATACGGTATTGCACCGTATCGTTTTTGAACGTAGGCACCGCGATGCTCGTCCACGCAACTGGCAGATTGGAACTGCGCCCGGCAACGTGATACCCACAACCGGAAATCGCCAAACACGTGAGCACGATCGCGCAACCCAAGGCGCCCAGCGACCAGTCGCGCGTCGGCGCGCAGCCATTGCGTTCAGACGTTTCCGTCTTACTGCGGCGTGGCAATCAATTCCTCCGCAACGCGCACCGCGTTTGTGGCCGCCAATCGCAAGTGATCCGCGACGCCCCAAATCCACACGCCACCCGGAATATTCGGATCGGCTGACACCCGTCCAAAATGAATCTCGCTTTCGCCTGCGACGCTGACGTTATCAGGCGACGGATCATCTTCGGCCGCGATCTTCGCGCCAAGACTTGCGAACGACGCTGCGATCGCGTCTGATAAGTCCTTCGCGGCATCGGCGCCGAGATCCGCGTACGCGGCAAAAGCATACCCGTAAAACACCGGCGCTTGCAGCAACTGTATTGCGGGCGCGGCAATGCGCCCGGCGAGATAGGAGGCCACGTCGCGCGCAATCGCGGCCCGAACGTCGGCCATGGCTGGTTTGCTTGCTTGCCCATATCGCGCCAGCAAATTGAATGCAACCTGCGCATCGAAGACCGGGCCCCCGATCGCCCGAAACGCGAGAAGGTTTGTGGTCTGGCTTTCCAGTTCTTCTATTCCCGCCTGATCGCGTTCGGATACCGGAGGAAATAGGAGCGCGATAATCCGCTGCGGTTGGAAGTCCGTCAATCCTGCGGCCAACGTACAAGCGATGATCGCCGGCGCAGAGGGCGAAGCAACCACGATTTTCCGCTCCGATGCCGTGCTCGACGGATGAGGCAATTGGGAATTGAGCGAAGGAATCGAGGCGTACGCTGGAGATATCGATGTACATCCGGTGAGGTCGATCACCGTGGCGCCAGCGCGCTGCGCCGCGCGCCAATTCTGTTCCGTTTCCGCGGCGCTGCCGGCGAAAAACGCGAAGGAGACGCCCTCAAAACTATCTTCTTCCACCGACCGGATGATCGTAGGTTCGCCTCCCGCTTCGGTGAGCGTCCCGGCCACGACGCTCGCATCCAATAGCGCAATATCAACGGCAGGGAAGTGGCGATCGTCCAGCGCCCGTTTCAGCTCTTTACCCAGCAGCGAAGACGCGCCGACGATGGCCACGCGATAGGAATTCGCGGGTTTCAAAGCCATATTTCACCAATTTTACGCGTGCCGGGAAGCCGTGCGATGTCGTACGACGCGAACGAGTTGCAGCACCAGGCCGTGAAGCATGTAAGCGCCCGCAATCGCCAGAAGGGTAGGCCGCGAGAAAAACCAGACCGCTCCGACCAATAAGGCAATTGCGACCACGGAAAGCGAGGGCCAGCGTTTCGTCCATTGAATATCTTTGAAGCTGTAGTAGCGGATCGTGCTGGACATCAAAATCCCGAGCACCGCTACAAGCACTAGCCAGAATACAGAAATGCTCGGGTTCTCAATTGGATCTCTTACGAAGTGCACCACCGCCGCGATCATGCCGGCAGCTGCGGGAGTGGGCATGCCCGCGAAGAAGCGGCTGCCGCCTTGCGCCATACCCTGAATGTTGAACCTCGCCAGTCGCCAGGCACAGCAGCACAGAAAGAAGAATCCAATCAGCCATCCAAGCTGAATCAGATAGCTCGCTCCGGTCACACCCGGCGCACTGGCGGCAATGCGCACGCCCCAAGAGTACGCCAGAAGGGCGGGAGCTATGCCAAAGCTGATTACGTCAGCCAGCGAGTCAAACTGCTTACCGAACTCGCTGTTGGTGCCCATCGCGCGGGCCACGCGTCCATCGAGCGAATCAAAGATGATCGCGAGACCGATGGCGCGTGCGGCGTTGTCCAGATCGTTGACCTGCCCGTTAAGCGTCGCAAGAATGGCGTAATAACCGCACAAAAGGTTGGCAACGGTTAGTACGCTGGGAAGCACATACACGCCGCGTCGCAGCCGGTGACTTCGAAACGGCTTCCGCGGTTCCTCGTCGTGTCCGATGGGGTCTATAAGGTCGAAGTCCATTTTGCTAGCACGCTCTCGCCGCCTTTCACCATCTGTCCAAGGGTGACGGTTATCAGCGCTTCCATCGGCAGCCAAATATCCACGCGTGAGCCGAACCTTATCATCCCCACGCGTTCGCCAAGGGCGACTTTGTTGCCCTCTTGCTTCCAGAATAGCACGCGACGTGCGACCGCTCCGGCAATTTGTTTGAAGACCACGCGCCCGTGTGCTGTATCCATATAGATCACGTTCTGCTCGTTCAGCTGCGACGCTTTCGAGCGGAACGCGCCCAGAAACTTTCCCGGACGGTAATCCACACGCGCGATACTTCCCGCCACAGGCGCACGCTGCAGATGCACGTCCCACACTGCCAGAAAGATGCTTACGCGGTGGCCCATCCGCGATTCAAGCAGCTCGTCCACGATTTCCACCACATGGCCGTCCGCCGGCGACACAACGACCGATGGATCGGAAGGAATGGATCTTTCTGGATCGCGGAAGAAATAGAAAACGAAGAGCGCCAATAAAAAGGAAACCAACCCCGGCCAGAACCACGGCCGCCATTCCCACGCAGCCAACCAGCAGCCGATAGCGATCACCAGCAGAGGGATCGCAAATCGATACGCGTCTTTTACCATGCAGAGGACTAAAAGTTTCCTTGTGGTGTGAACCGCGAAGAGCCCCCGGCTGCAGGCGCGAAACGCGCCGAGCTTTTACTCCGCAGCGGAGTAAGAATACCTACCGCGTACACCCGGATTGTACGACAGAACCGATGAAACCGATCGTCTACCGACTCGCCATCTGCCGGTAGCGAGCCACGATCGACTCCATTTGATCCTTTAGCCGAAGCTTCAGCTTCTTAAGCGTCGCTTCGCGCAGGAAATCCTCACAGCTCACATAAACCGAGGTCATAAGTTGTTCGAGCTGGGATTCGCAACGAGAGTGCTCTTCAGCAAGACGGCGAAATTCTGAATCAGTTGCAAACAGGGACTGCCGGATATCTTCCGCGATCGGCATTAATTCCCTCCTGGTTGCAGCGCTCACATGCTTTGTAATAACTATCACAATCGGCTCGTCGAGCCAATAGGTTCAATTTCGGAAATTCAAATTGCCGTGCCAAAAATTAAAGCGAATTCAACAACTCGTTGGAGAGCAGCCGCGCTTTCTGCGCCAAGTTTTGCGCTCGGTCCCAGTCTCCGCCCTTGCTGGCGTCCCGTGATTGCGAGACAAAACTGCGAATTTTGTCGGCCAAGTCTTGCTGCGCCGCGCTCAGACGCTTCCCGTTTGTCTGCTGCAAATTGCGCTCCGCCGCGGCGATATCGTCCCCGGTTTTCCGCGCGTAGAGCGATTGGTCGGTTGGCGAAATCTGCGGCGATATTTGTGGGGCAGCGTGCGCAGCCGGCTGCTCTCCCGATCCTGTGGGGCGCCCTTCCTGCCGTCGTCGGGGCGCGGGAGGATTTGTGGGGGCAATCACCACCGGCGCCGGTGGGGTAGCCGCGGCTGGAATTGCGGGGGGCACAGCCTCCGCCTCTGCTGGAGGCGTCGCGTCCGTATCCGGTGCGATGGTCATTGGCCGGTCAGTCCCTTGCGAAGGCGCGATGGGAGTAGTCGTCACAGGAACGGCTGCACGTACACGCTGGTGCGCGCATCCCGCCGCGCCCAAAGAAAGAGCGCACGCAAGGATAATCAGCGGCATCCGAATGCCAGAGGCTTGGCTGGGCATTTATCGCTTTTCCGCTGCAAAGGGCTGGCTGAAATCGCGGACCGCTTCCGCCGGCGCTTCGGCTACACGCGCCAGCGGCAGCAAAACCCGAAACGTCGTGCCGCGCCCTAACTCCGACTCAAATTCTATCTGGCCGTTATGCAGTTGCACGAATCGAAACGTATTCGCTAATCCGATGCCGGTCCCACCCGGTCTGGTTGTGAAGAATAGCTGGAAAATCTTCTTCTGGTCTTCGGGCGAAATCCCCCTGCCAGTATCCGCCACTTCGATTGCCGCATAGTCTCCCGCGCGGCGCAGCCCCACGGTAATCTGTCCGCCGGGATCGGTGAAGAGGCACGCATTCAGTACCAAGTTGGAAACCGCCTGATGCATCAACTGGCGGTCCACCATCGCCGCTGGAAATCCTCCTGGAAGTTCGGCGCGCAGCGTCAGCCCGCCCTTGGCAATCGACGGCCTCGCCGCATCCAGCACCTCGTCTAACAGCCCGCGCAGGTCCGTTTCTTCCAGGTTCAGTTCCACCGGTCGCGTGAAATTCAAGAAGGTCTTAACCGCCCGATCTAGCCGGTCGATCTCGCTATCCAGCATTTTTACCGCCTGCTGCGGTTCGGGATCGATTGGCATGTTTGCTTTCAGCACTTCCAGCCACAGCCGCATTGAGTTCAGCGGATTCTTCACTTCGTGCGCCACTCCCGCCGTCACCCGCCCTAGAGCCGCCAGGCGTTCAGAAACCTGTAACTGGTTGCCGATCCGCTCGAGCGATTCCACGTCTCGAAGCGTTACCAGTGTCCCCATCCGCGTGCCGCGTTCTCGAATCACCTGCACGCCCACACCCACTCGCTGCGGCCCGTTCAATCCCTCGATGGTCACTTCCTTCGCTTCAGAGTGCCCAATCTGGTCGCCGTCAAAGCTCAGCGCCGCGCGCAGCGGGTGTCCCTGCGGAAAAATCTCCGAGGCGAGTAATCCGCGCAGCTCATCCGGCGCCCCACCGACGAATTTCTCGGCGGCCGGACTAACCAGCACGGCGCGCCCCTCCGCATTAAACAACAGCAGTCCATCTTCGAGTCCGGTCATCACTTGATCGAGATTTTCGCGCAGGGTGCTGAATATCTCGCGCACATCGCGCAGTTGCTTGCCAATTCCCAAAATCTTGGTGCTCACCGCGCCTAGTTCGTCCCCTCGCGCCACGACCGGCTCGGCATCGAAGTGCCCCGCGGAGATGCGGTCCAATTGCGCCGAAATCCGGCTCACTGGAGCCAAGATAATGCTGCCGGCGACGAACGCAAGCAGCGTGGAGCACAGCACGAACGCCAGCGCCACGTACCCCGCCGATATCAGCTCCGGCGAAATTTGCGCGCGAATCAGTGCGGAAGAAAGCGCCACCCGGATGGTGCCGAACGGAGCTGGTCCCAGCTGGAACGGCAAGGTGTACTCGTAGTTTTGCGGCGCCCCGAAGAGTTCGCGAAGCTGTTCGATCAGCCCAGCATGCACCAGCGCGCTCAGGGGCAGTCGCATGGCGATTTTTTTGTCCCGATCCGAAGCGTCGCTCGACACTAACACTTTGCCGTTCAGGTCGCTGATGCTGATTCCGTAGATGGTCGGCGAAACGCCCACGTCGGATTCGATCAGCGAATTCAGCGTGGTGCTGTCGTCAAATGCTTCCCGCACGTAGGCGCGCACATCCGCCGGCGCTGGAGAAGCCGGCGCCTCGCCGCGCTCAGCTGCTTGCTTCACCGCTTCGGTGCACGCCTCCAGAACCTGCTGTGCCACGAAGTTGGCGTTGTCATTGGATTGGCGCAGCGTCTGCCGCAAGAGCCGCGCCAGGTAAAGGCCGGACACCAGAGCGACCACCGCGAGGACCAACAGCGACGTCGCTAGAGTAAATTTAGTCTTCAGGCTGAGACGCATTTTTCCGCCCCGCCTCGTATTCCTTCAGCTTGTTGTGCAGAGTTTTCAAGCTTATCCCCAGCAGTTCCGCGGCGCGCGTTTTATTTTGATTCGTTCCCGAAAGCGTCTGGAAGATCAGCTCCCGCTCAACTTCCCCCACGGTTGTCCCAATCGGAAACCGCAAGCCGTTCAGTTCAGACGTCGCCACCGCCGGAGCGTGGCCGAAATCCGAGGGCAGATGCTGCCGCCCGATCGTTCCCCGGTCAGATGCAATTGCCGCCCGCTCCAGCACGTTGCGCAGTTCCCGCACATTTCCGGGCCACGGGTAAGACCGGAAAAGGTCCACCACGTCCGATCCCACGCTAGTCACCCGCTTCCCGTGCTTTTCCGAAATTTCTCCCAGCAGGTATTCGATCAGCAACGGCAGATCTTCTTTGTGCTCTCGCAATGGCGGCAGATGAATGTGAAAGACGTTCAGCCGAAAATAAAGATCCTGTCGCAAATGGCCGTCGGCCACCGCCTTCTCTGGATTCTTGTTCGTCGCCGCCAACACCCGCACGTCCACCGGCGTTTCTACCTTACTTCCCAGACGGCGCACCTTGTTGTCTTCCAGCACGCGAAGCAACTTCGCTTGCGTTTGCGGCGGCATTTCGCCGATTTCGTCCAGCATCAGCGTTCCGCCGTGCGCCAGCTCGAAACACCCGATCCGCCGCTCCGCTGCCCCAGTGAAAGCGCCTCTTTCGTGACCAAAAATCTCGCTTTCCATTAGCGATTCCGGGATTGCCGAGCAGTTAATCGCCACGAATGGATGCGATACGCGCGGCGACAGCATATGGATCGATCGCGCCACCATTTCCTTCCCCGACCCAGTTTCACCGGTAATCAGCACGGAAGCCGTCGATGGCGACGCGATTTCGACCTGCCGCATGATGTCCTGCATCCCCGGTGATGTACCCACCAGGCGGCCCAGTTTCCCCGCTTCCCTTAGATTGCGCGTCAGTGCCGCCACCGTTTGCTGGTCGCGCACCCGCCCGAACGCCCGGTCCAGAATGGCCCGCAGCACCGGCGGCTTCAGCGGTTTTTCGATGTACCAATACGCTCCGGCCTCGATCGCTTGCACCACGCGCTCATCGCTTCCGCGCCCCGTGATGAAGATCACCGGGATACGCTGCAGTTCCTCGCCCAGATGCCGCAGCAGGTCCAGGCCGTTCATTCCGGGGAGCTCTACGTCCGCCAAAATCACGTTAGGAGCAAATTCCGGAAACCGCGCTAGCGCATCCTCGCCGCTGCCTACACCTAGAATCTCGTATCCCCATTTGTGCAGTAGGGCTTCGTACCCCTTGCGCGCGTTTTCTTCGTCCTCAACGATGAGGATGCGTTGCAGGTTTTGGTTGTCGTTGGGC
>JBOGMW010000073.1:0-28637 GCA_050746805.1 Candidatus Acidiferrales bacterium
AGAAGGACTTCGATCCCTGGTGCATCGCCAGCTCCGCAAGCCGCACAAGACAAGCGCCGACCGCGACAAAATCGATTTGCTTCTGGTGCAGTACTTCGCCATGCGTGCCACCGAAGATTTGCTGCACAAGGAGATTACTCTGGCGGATGTGGCGCAGACGCTCCAGCCTGTATTGTCCGAAGCCGACGCCACTCCGCTCGAATGGTGCGAGCCGCTGGAAAAGATTCTCGAGAAAGCTCAGAACTGCCATAGCCTTCGCGACCTGATGGAAGGCGGTCTGCTTGAGCAAGGACGCCTCTTAAAAGACTCGGCTGGCGCCATGTTTTACGATCCGGCCGCCTTGGTTGCATTTTGCCGCTTCAACTTTCTCGTCCGCCGCGCCTTCATTCGCATGTTGCATGCCGACCTGCGTGCCGTGCGCGAAGCAATTGATGCGCTGGAAGCGAAAGGCGTGAAAACAGTCGATTGCCGCCGCGCGGGATTTTCTGCTGCTGAAACCACTCTCCAGTTGCGGCACTTTTGCGAAAACTGGCGCCAGCCGTTCCAGAAGGACTACACGCAAAGCTCTGTTACGCACGCCTTCGAGCAGCTTTTGGCCGTTCGCGCCGATCTCGAGGATTCTCTAAGAATCCGGCCCCAGCCGGAGGCCGCTGCTGCGGTGCCCGCCGTCAAAGCCAAATCTAGCCGGCCTGCTGCCCCTGCCGCCGTGCAGGCGTCCGCTCAGGCAAAACCGAAACCTTCGGTTGCAGCAACAGTGCCACTGCAGCGGAAGCAAGCTACGGCTCCTGCCGAAAAAACCGCGGAGCCTAAGCCACCAGCCGCCAATACCGTCAAGAAAGGCGCTGTGGACGTGGAAACCAAAATGGCGTCCGCATCTGCTGAAGCTGCCGACGCCGAAAAGTGCATGGAAGCCATCTGGGAGCAGCTGATTGCGGTTCCTCCATCGCGCGGACGTTCCATGTCTACCGTGATTTTGCAGGATACGAAGGTATTGCTTTCTTCCTGGGAAGTCTCGGCGTTCGTGGCCGAGGGCGGACAAGAAGCAGAGGATCTGCGCCGTGCGGTGACGGCGCGCGCCATGCTTGCGCTGGCAACGGACCAAAAGAAGCGGTCCGGCGACGAAGCACCGCTAAACGCGGCGCTGGCGCTGGCGCGGGATGAAGTCTCGTACTTTCAGGGACGCGTCGAAGATGCGAAGAAGGCGAAGAACACGGAAGCAGCCGTGAACCTTGGCATCAGCGCAAAGCGATTGCTTTCCTTCATCGAAGAGGCCGAAAAGCTTCAATCGTAATGGGAGACGGCAGGTGCAGTGTTGAACGATTCGAGTGTTGTGATCATTTCAGACGACCCGGAATTCGCCCGCGCCCTCGCGGGGCGTTGGCAAGCCGAGCGGCACGTTCCGGGAATTACGGTAGCCACAAGCGATGTCTGGCGTCCTGGCAGCGGGCCGGAATGCGATCTGGTGATTGTGGGACCCGTCCGTGGAGCAGATCGATTGTCCGTTCTCCGCGCCGCCAACATTGTTGCGGGGACGCCTGTGATTGCCACTGCTGAGGAAGAAAGGGACTTGTCGTCGCTCACTTCGAAATTCCCAAATTTAATCGTGGTGTTGCAGCACGATGGCTGGGCCGCCACGTTGATTTTGGTGGCGACGGAAGTATTGCGCCGCGTAGACGCGCTCGGCCGCGCGCAACGCGCCGAGCGCCTCGCCTTGATTGCGCAGCGCCACGCCGCTCTTGGCCGCTACATGCTGGAAATGCGCCCAAGTGTGAACAACGCGCTCACGTCCGTGCTAGGCAATGCGGACCTGCTTCTCATCGAGCCGGGAGATGTTTCGGAGGACCGCCACGAGCAGCTTCGCGCGATTCACACCATGGCGTTAAGGCTCAATGAGATCATTCAGAGATTCTCATCGCTGGCAGCAGAGATGTGGGCCGGTGAGAAGGAATCTCAAGGTGAGACGGAGGTTGTCTCGCGGCAGCTTCTGAGTCGGCTTTGAAATGCTTCGCTCTGTTTCTAAGTGATTGATCGCGCATGCGTTGTGTGGTTTCGCAGCAGCGGTGAATCAATCTGGGATGCTGGTGAGAGAGTTGCATTCCAATCTGTAAGGTCCGGGTGTGGAGGTGTGCAGGTGGTGAAGAAGGTTTTAGTGGTCGACGATTCGCAGGCCGAGATTCGGCTGCTGCAGTCCGTCCTCCAGCAGGGCGGATTTCAGTCGGTCGGCATTTGCGATCCTACCAAGGTTGAGGAAGCGATCGACGAAGAGCGCCCAAACGTGATCTTGCTGGATGTGGTCATGCCGCAGCGCAATGGATTTCAGGTTTGTCGCGAGCTTAAGAGCCATGAGCCGTACTCAAGTATTCCGGTGATCTTGGTGACGTCCAAATCGGCTCCCAGCGACCGCTATTGGGGTGAACAGCAGGGTGCCAACGGCTATATTTCCAAGCCGTTCACGCCGGATGAATTGCTCAACGCCGTGAGGCGGTGGTCCTGATGCCGGACGCTCTTAAGTCGCTGGCGCCCGCGGACGAATTGAATTCCGGCGACTTTTTGGAAGCCGAATCGTCGCCGGAAGACCGCCGGCCGGAACGCCAGTTCTGCGTCTTCCGTGCGGGCCGCGAACGTTTTTGCCTTTCGGTGTTGGAAGTCGAGGAAGTGGTGGATTGGCCGTTGATCACGCGCGTCCCGCTGGCGCCGTCGTTTCTTACGGGCGTGTTCAATTTGCGCGGAACGATCGTTCCGCTTGTGGATATTGCGTTTACGGAGGGCCGCAAGCCGGGTCTCTCACCGAAGCACGTGGTGGTGGCCGCGCTCGAAAATGAAGCGCACGGCGAAAACCTGCGGCTGGGAATCGCCGCCGACGAAGTAATCGGCACCTATTTGGCGAATGAAGAGTCGATGCTCGATCAGGCGCCCGCGGAAGTGCCGCATTGCCGCGGGATGCTGCGGCACGATGACCGGCTGGCGCTGATCATCGACTTGCGGCGTTTGATTGATGTATTTGCCGTTCCGGTGATTTGACGATTGCGGCGCTGTCAGCAATTCAGCGGCCGCCATTTTAAGTCTTTGGGATTTTTCGGCCCCGCGCTCTCGCTGCGATAAGGCGGAACGCGGCCAATTTCGGCCGCAAGCTCTTGGGAGGAAGTCATGAAAGCTCGTTTGAGTTCGACAGTCTGGTTGCTGGTCCTCTGGACTAGCCTGGTGCTTTTCAGCGTCCTGGGATTCGCTTACCATGCCGGCAAAAACTCGGGCGGGCTGGCCCTTTCCGATGCGGGTTCGTTGCCCGCAAGCGCTAGCGAACCGTTGTTTTTCGCCGTGGCCTTGGCCATCGCGGGCGCATTGTCGCTGGTGTTCGTACTCGGCAAGCGCGTGTTGAATCCCCTCGGCGAACTTGCCAAGTTTTCGGAGCGGATGGCGGCGGGAGACGCTCGAGCACGCGTAGAGCTCTCTGGCAACGATGAATTCGGCTTCATCGCCGAAAATTGCAACCGCAGCATTGCCAGGGTCGCTCACGCGATCAATAACCAGCAGGCGCAGGATTCTTTACAGCGCAGCATCACCGACCTGCTCAACACCATTAACCAGGTGGCGCGCGGCGACTTGACCATTCGCGGCAAAGTAACCAGCGACGCTCTCGGTAACGTCGTTGACTCAGTGAATTTCATGCTGGACAACTTCACCAAAGTTCTCGAACGCGTCCGCAAGGCAGCCATCGACGTCAGCACCAGCGCCAACCAGATTCTGAATTCCGCTGACGAAATGGCCGCCGGCGCTACACAACAGGACCAGGAAATCACCAACACTTCATCGGCCGTGGAGGAACTCACGGTTTCGATGAAGCAAGTGTCCAACAACGCCGAGGCCAGCGCCGAAGCCGCTCGCCGCGCGCTCGACGCCGCGGAACAAGGCAACCGGGCCGTGAACGATACCCTTGAGGGCATGCAGCGGATTCGAGCGTCCGTACAGGCCACTGCGAAGAAGATCAAGTCGCTGGGCGATCGTTCGCTCGAAATTTCAGAAATCATCAACGTGATTAACGACATTACCGAACAGACGAACCTGCTCGCGCTTAACGCCGCGATTGAAGCGGCCCGCGCCGGTGAGGCTGGCCGCGGTTTCGCTGTCGTCGCTGACGAAGTTCGCAAGCTCGCCGAGCACTCTCGCAGTGCCACCAAAGACATCGCCGCATTGATCAAAGCAATTCAGGCGGAAACGAACGAGGCCGTGGTCGTCATGGAAGAGGGCACGCGCGAAGTGGAAGTAGGCGCAGGCCTAGCCGACCAAGCGGGCAAAGCGCTCGAAGCGATTTCCAGCGTCGTCCGTCAGTCAGCTGAACTGGTTCAGGAAATCTCGCTGGCTTCCAAGCAGCAGGTGCGCGGCACGGAAGGTGTGGCGAACGCGATGCAAATCATCTCCGGCATCACGCGCCAGACGACCACCGGCGCGCGGCAGACCGCCACCACGGTCAACAACATGGTCAAGCTCTCGGAGCAGCTCAACGAAGCGCTCGCGCAGTTCCGCTCCGCGCGTGGGGCGGATGCTGCTCAGGAGCAGACCTCGAACACCCCGGTTCCTGTGGGAGCGCAGCGCTAACGGCCTTCGCAGTGCCAGCAGAATAGCGCCGGAGCTGAACGCCGAATATGAAAGCGCATCCAGTCACGTCCGCGAAGCTTTCGGATTCCGAACTCGATGAGATCCGCACGCTCATCGAACAACGGTCGGCAATCTTGTTCGATTCCTCGCGCGAACGTTTTTTTTCAACCCGCATCCGCGAATACCTGGAAGAAAAAGGCATTCACAGCGGCACTGAATTGCTGCGTCAAATTCGCGGTTCCAACACTGAGTACGAAACCTTGATCGAGCGGCTGCTCACCCAAGAAACGTCATTTTTCCGCTATCCTGAAGTTTTCGACGCGCTCGAGAAAAAGATTCTGCCCGATGTTCAGGAACGCAAGTTTTGGAATACCCCCCGCACGCTCCGCATCTGGAGCGCCGGCTGTTCCACGGGTGAAGAACCGTATTCGATCGCCATCACCGTTTGCGAAACGCTTAAATTCGCCGAAGCTTGGGAAATTGAGATCCTTGCCACGGACATCAGCCGTCGTGCCTTGCGTCATGCCGAACGTGGTACGTTTCCAAAACGCAGCCTGGAAACCATGCCGGTTGTGCGCGTTGAAAATTATTTCACTCCGGCCAAGCACGGATATCAGGTGAAGCCGCGCATTCGCCGCATGATTTCATTCGTGCAGATGAATTTGGTCGAATCGGTATACGTCGGAAAAATCGACTGCATCTTCTGCATGAACGTGCTGATGTACTTTTCAGAGCAGCGGCGCCTCGCCATCTTGCGCCGCTTTTACGACGCGCTCGAACCCGGCGGCTATTTCCTTCTCGGCCATTCTGAAACCCTTTCTCACTCGCCCGTGCAATTCGAAGCGGTGGTAATCGGCGGCTATCGCCTGTACCGCAAACCCGTCGCAAAACCTGCCGAGGCGCGCCGCGCCGTCGCGTTGGTGGAGGGAGCGCAATGAACGCGCCCGATCCAGCCGCGATAGAACTGTTCCTCCAGGAGGCCTCGGAGCACCTTCAGTACCTGCGCGAGTACTCCGGGATGCTCCAGGAGCCCCAAACCGCCCACGAGGACCTCGAGAAGCTGTACATTGCGGCGCACACGCTCGCTGGCACGTCCGCCAGTTATGGTTTCCCGCAGTTTTCCGAAGTGGCCGCGAAAATGGCGCACATTTTTCATTACGCCACGAACGCCGTGCTCTCGCCGGATATGTACGGCCCGCTCACGGAATTCATTTCCGATGCCATCTCCGTTCTCGAATTCGATCTGCTGCAAATCAGTTCCAGCGGAATCGAAACCTTGGCGGATATCGCGACCTTTAAGCAGCGTTACGCCTTCGCGTTCCCGGCCGCACCGCCTGCTGGTGACGAAGATGAGAACGGCGCCGGTTCGCAACCGGCGATCGATTCGGCCGCCGGAGCGCCACCGGAAGGTTCGCTCGCCCAGCAGTTGCCGCAGGATGGCGACGTGTCCGACGATGTGCTGGAATTTTTCGTGCCCGAGGCGGAAGAGCACCTGCAAGCCGTCACCGAATGCCTGTTGGCTCTCGAGGGGAATCCTAACTCGGACGACATCAATCGTCTCTTCCGCTCCATGCACACAGTAAAGGGCTCGGCGGCGCAAGTCGGCCTGCATCGGCTTTCCGCCGTGGCCCATCGCGTCGAAGATTTAATTGGCCGCCTTCGCGACGGCCTGTTGCAGCCCAGCGCCGAAATCGTCGATCTGCTTTTGCAATCCGTAGATGTCCTGAAGAATTTCCTGCATCGCCAATGGTCCGACGACGAAGAAATGACAGCTGCCGTCGGCCCGCTGCTGGCACGCATCGCCGAATTAGTGCCTGACGAGGCCGAAGAAGATGGTCCTCAGCAGGAAGCTGAGGATACCTCCACATCTGCGGACTCCACTCTTGCTGCCCCGGCCAAGCCTGCTCGCTCCTCCGCGGCGCTTCCCCAGGCCAAGTCCGTCCGCATCTCGCTCGATCGCTTGGACCGCATGATGAACGCGGTCGGCGAGTTGGTCATCAACCGCACGCGCATGCTGGGCCGTCTTTCCGAGTTGTCAAAGCTCGTCGAGGTCCTGACGTTTTCAAAGGCGCGCCTTTCCTCGAAAATTTCCGAGTTCCAAGAAAAACACGAATTCAGCCGGATTCGCCCGACGCTGGTACCTGGCTCGCAGCCGCCGCAAATGGACACGTTCCGTGGCCACCTCGTTCCCGGCCCGGCGGTCATGTCCGGAGATCTGCTCGAATTCAGCGAACTCGAGATGGATCGTTACGACGATTTCAATATCCTTTCACGTTCGCTCACGGAAATTTCCGCCGACGTAACCGAAGTGCTCACCCAACTCGAAGGTTTCATGGGCCGCGTGGATATCGATATCGACGAGTTCACCAAGCTCGCGCACCATTTGCAGGACGAAATTACCGCCGCGCGCATGGTGCCCATCGGCAACCTGTATACACGCCTCTCGCGCACCGTCCGCGATGCGTCTAACGCCACGGCAAAGCCCATCGAACTGTCGCTCGAAGGGGCCGAAACCGAACTCGACAACAACATCATCCAGCACATCTCCGATCCGCTGATTCACCTGGTGCGTAACGCTGTCGCGCACGGTATCGAGGATGGCGCGGCACGCAGCGCGGCCGGAAAACCCGAGAAGGGGCGTATCTCCGTGCGCGCCTATCATCGCGGCAACCACATCTACATCGAAGTGCAGGACGACGGCCGCGGCGTTGATTACGACGGCATTCGCCGTCGGCTCATCGAATCGGGCGCCGTGTCTCCCGTTGCCACCGCGGAGCTAAGCGAGCGTGAACTCCGCGAATACCTTTTCCGCCCGGGGTTTTCCACCGCCTCTTCGACGTCGGAACTCGCTGGCCGTGGCGTGGGCCTGGACGTCGTGCGCGCCAACGTGCACTCGCTCAATGGTGAAATCGAAATCTCCTCCGAAGCGGGACGTGGCGCCTGTTTTACCGTCAAGGTTCCGCTTACGCTCATTATTTCCCAAGCGCTGTTTGTCCGCTGCGGCACGTCCACGTTTGCGTTTCCGCTCGCCGTGGTCGAGGAAATTCGCCGATTGCGGCCCGTCGATATCGAAGACGTTGGCGGCAAGCTACTCACCAAGGTGCGCGACGTGGTCACCGAAGTCGTGCGCCTGGATTCCCAGCTTGCTCTACCGCCATTCGATCCCATCAACGGCTTTTTTCACATGGTCATCGTGAAAGTCGCCGGCAAACACGTCGGCGTGATCGTCGAGGAAGTTCTGGGCAAGGATGAAATCGTCATCAAGAATCTCGGTGAGTATCTCCGCCGCGTGAAACTTTTCCCCGGCACGACCATCGCGTCTGACGGCAGTTTGATTTTGCTCGTCGACCTGAACCGCCTCGTGTCGGCCGAAGTGGTCGAACACCGCGCCGTGTCTGCAACGGTTTCCGCCGCGCGCGTCTTCGCGCCGGGATCGGAAGCCATCGCCGCCGGCAGCATTCCGTCCGAGGCTGTGGACCCCGTGCAGGACGAGCGCGTCGTCGTCGTCGCGGACGACTCAATCAGCGTGCGTAAGTTCGTGGGACGCATGCTTGAAAAGGCCGGCTTCCGCGTGAAGCTCGCTTCCGATGGTCTGGAAGCCTCCGAAATTATCGCGCAGTCGGGTTGCCATCTCGTGATCACCGATCTCGAGATGCCGCGCATGAACGGCTACGAGCTGATGGCTAATTTGCGCCAGAACCCCTCCACGCAGCGCATTCCCGTTCTTGTGGTCACGTCGCGCGCCGGCGCAAAACATCGCGATCGCGCGATGAAAGAAGGCGCTTTGGGCTTCCTTACCAAGCCCGTGCAAGAAGATCGGTTAATAGCCACTGCCGAAGAGCTCTTGAGCCCGGAGAAACATCCGGTGCGGCCCGCCGTTAGCGTGCCGTCGCCGCTGGATTGAAGCTATGCAGTCGCCCGAAAAAAAGATACGCGTTCTCGTCGTGGATGACTCCGCCTTCATGTGCAAGGTGTTGCAGGAGATCATCAACTCCGACCCGCAAATGGAAGTGATCGGCCAGGGCCGCGACGGCCGCGACGGCGTCGCCCTTGCGGAATCGCTGCGTCCGGACGTGATCACTATGGACATCAATATGCCGCACGTGGACGGCCTGCAAGCCACTGAGCTAATCATGTCGCAGCATCCGCGTCCCATCGTCATCGTCAGTTCGGAATCGCGCGAGGGCGCCGCCAGCACCCTGAAAGCTCTCGAACTGGGCGCCATCGATTTCGTTCCCAAGCCTTCCAGCGGCATAGACCTGGATATGAAATCGGTCCGTGACGACCTTACTCGCAAGCTCAAGCTCGCCGCAAAAGTTCGCGTGGTTCGCACCGCGACACGCTCGAAAATAGCGGTGCCTCAATCCGGGGCCATGCCCGCCTCCGATGCAGGCAAGAGTGCCGCAACCGTCGCGGCGAATGGAGGCAAGTTCCCGATGGTGGTGATCGCCGCGTCCACCGGCGGCCCTGCGGCGGTTACTCGCGTCGTCAGCGGACTCCCGAAAGACCTCCCGGCGGCAATTTTTCTCGTGCTGCACATGCCCGCGAATTTCACCAAGCAGTTCGCCGTGCAACTCACCGAACTGGGCGGCTTGCCTATCAAGGAAGCTGAGAACAACGAATCCGCCAGGCCCGGGATGATTTACCTCTGCCCCGGCTCGCATCACCTGCGGCTCTCATCCGGCGGGAAAATTGTCCTCGATTCCGGCGCTCGCATCGACGGCTATCGTCCCTCAGCGGACGCCGCCCTCGAGAGCATCGCCGCTTATGCGCGCACGCTGACGATCGGAGTCGTCCTCACCGGAATGGGAAGTGATGCCGCGAAGGGCGTGAAAACCGTTAAGACCGCGGGCGGCACCGTGTTCGCGCAGGATGAAGCGACTTCCATGATTTTTGGCATGCCTGCTGAAGCCATCAAAACTGGCGCGGTCGACGAGGTTCTGCCGCTCGATACCGTCAGTGGAGCGATTGAAAAGCGCGTTGGTCAACTCGTGCGCCTCGCGCCCATGGGAGTGCGATAATGCCGGCAATGGCGCCGCAGCCGGCCGCGCGAAATTTCCCGAACGCTGCGTCGCGCCGCGCCCGCCGCACTGAAACCGTCGTTCTTTTCATGGTGGCCCAGCAGATGTTCGCAATTGCCGCCGACGCGGTGCAGGAAATTCGCAACACCGATAGCCTTGCCGGCTCGGCCATCGAATTAGACCAGATCGAGATCGGGAAAGTTCGCCACACAGTTGCGCGCGGGCGCCGCACCTATTTCGTGGTGAATGCAGGCATGCATTTCGGCTTGCCCGTCACGCGACCCACTCTGGTGCTGATCTTGCGCAAGCTGCGCGTGGCTCTTTTGATCGATGGCATCGAACGCATGGCCGAAATGTCATCAATTCATCCGCTGCCTCTCGCTCTTGCCGGAGACGAGCGTCGTTGGTACCGCGGCCTCGCTCAGGTGGACGATTTGGTCGTTCCCGTAATTCAGCCCGAGGGATTTCTCACTCAAGAAGAATTCAGGACGCTGGATCTCGCCGTTAAGGGAGCGGCTTCGCAACAACTATCCGACGGAGCGGTGTCCGTATGACGCAAACATCCCCGACCGCGCAGTCGTCGTTCGTCGTGTTGCAGGTCGGCGAGCGGCGCCTCGCTCTGCCCGCCACGATTGTCGCTGAGCTTGCGCCGCCCGTGCGCATGCATTCGTTCCCGCATGATACTCCGTCCATCCTCGGCGTGATTGTTCGGCGGGGGCATATCGTTCCGGTATACGACGCCGCGTCGGCGCTGGGAGTTCGCGCATCTTCCGCGCAAAGATTTTTTCTGATCACTCGCCGCCGTTTCGGAAAGACCAGGGAATTCGGCGCCATTCCCGTCAACGGCGATTGTGAATTGACAGTTGGCGAGATGCAGCCCGCGGCCGCGGACCGTCCGTCGTGCGTCTCCGGCATGCTGCAGTTCGGGGAGGAACTGCTGGATGTTTTCGATCTCGACGCATTGATGTCGTCCACCGGCGCGGATTCGACCGCATCACTAGAGGCGGGCGAATGAACGCCCCGGCGAATCTTCCGCGCGTGCTGTTGATCGATAGCAATGTGTATTTTGCAAAGAAGCTCGGCGATGCGCTCAAACAACAAGGATTCGACGTGGTGCCGTGCACCCAGGCGGGTTACGCGTTGACCATGCTTGAATGGAACACGCCCATGGCTATTCTGTGCGCCACGAATTTGCGCGAAATGGGCGCTCTCGAAATGGCGCCGATTCTTCGCGCCGATCCAAAAACTGCCGCGATTCCGCTGATCGCTATTGGCGCGGGCAACGATCAGGCGCTTCTGGAAGCCTACCGCGCCGGCTGCGACGATTACGTGGACCGCCACCGTTCGCACGCCGAAATCGCGACTCACGTGCGCCAGTTTCTCGTCAGCCGCCAGGATGGTTTTCAGCCCACGCAAATGCTTTCGACCACTGATACTTCGCTGAGTGGCAACCTTTCGCACCTCGATCTGCCCGGCGTGATTCAAATGCTCGGGCAATCACATCAGAGCGGAGCCCTCCACGTCAACGCGGCTGACGCCGACGGGATCATTTTCTTCGAGGGCGGGGAAATCGTTCATTCCGAGTGCGGCTCTCTTTTTGGCGATGAAGCCGTCACCCAGATCGTGAAGAACTGCCAATCCGCCGGGAAGGGCGTTTACAAATTTATTTACGGCGCCGCCGCCGCGCAACGCACGGTGTTGCGTTCGGCTACGGACTTGCTTCTCGACGCCATGCGCGAATTCGACGAAGGGGAGCGCGACTCGGTGAAAGATCATTTGGAGGATCATCTGGAGAAGGAGTCCACATGAGCGACACTCAGACTCTCACCGCGCGCACCCCCACGGTCTACTTCATCGACGACAGCGCCACCATGCGCGAAGTGATCAAAATAGCTTTTCGCAAGGAAAATATTCAGGTCACAACCTGTGCGGACGCCTTTTCCGCCCTGGAACAGTTTGAGGATTCTCCGCCCGATATCGTCATCACGGACGTCATCATGCCGGATCGCGATGGCTACGAAGTCTGCCAGTTCATTAAGCGGCACGACCGTTTCGGAAATACTCCCGTGATCTTGATGTCCGGCGTGGTGAATAAGTCCGTTGCCGAAAAAGCCATGGCTGTGAAGGCCGATGAACTGATCCGCAAACCTTTTCAGCCCCAGGATCTGATCGCTCGCGTAAAGAATCTTCTGAATCCGCGGTCCCGCGGGAATGGCTCGACTCGCACGGCGGACGCCCCAGCGCCTTCCCGCGATTCCGCACAGGTGCTTTCTGGCTTGTTCGCGGCGAATCCGGCCTTGGCGGCGCCACGCGTCTCCATTTCGCAAAGCACTCAGGCCGCTATCGCGCCTGCTGCCTCCCGGCCAGTTGCACCGATGCCGGCCGCAGCTGCTGCGTCCCCGTCCCCATCCGTTGAAGTGCAAAGGTTGCGGGCCGAAGTGAACCGCCTCGAATTGCTGGTCAAAAAGCTCCGCGCCGAGCTTCAAGCGGAACACGAATACTGCGAAGCTCTCGAATCGCAGCTGAAAACCATGCAGGAAACATAGTGGCGCCTCCGGGTTATCACGTTGGCCCGCCACTTAGCCCCATCGACGGCCCGTGGTTACTTTTGTGTAAGGCTTTGCCGGAAGCCACTTGATTCCGGCGCGGGCTACCCCTAACCTGTCTTCACCTCTCTGAGTCAGGCGGTTCGCTGTATCTAGGCGCGGGTGTGTGGAGATTGCATGGGGCGCCGCAGCGAACAGCGCATCGTTATTGCTTTCCCCGTGGTAGTCCGAGGCACGGACGCGCGCGGTTCTCCGTTCGTGGTGACCACCGAAACGCACGATGTTAGTTGCACGGGCGCATCTCTCCGGGGCCTGCAGGGCGTCGCTGACGCGGGCGCGAAAGTTGAAATCGAGAGCCAGAATCAGAAGGCGTGGTACCGCGTCCAGTGGGCCAGCGCCGCGAATCGCAGAAAGGAATGGCGCATTGGGGTGCGGTGCCTGGAGCCGGGAAAGTACATTTGGGGCGTGCCGCCGAAAGAGTGGGAACCAGACTCCTTCGACCACCACGCGACGAACTCCCAAACGCCTCCAATGGCCGGCACTTTTTCTCCGGCAGCCCAGGAGCCTCCGAGAGAGCGCCGCAGATTTGCGCGGCATGCTTGCCGGCTGGAAGCGCAAGTGATCGCCGAGGGCGCTTACGGCAAAGTGGAAGTGAAAGGCAAGATCACGGACATTTCCCTGGGCGGTTGCTACGTGGAGATGCTCGCGCCACTTCCAGAAGAAACAGCGCTGGAGCTCGCGTTCACTACCGGCAATGCGCCGCTGCATTTGGCGGCGAAGGTGTGTACGGCGCAAGACGGCTTCGGTATGGGCTTGGTTTTCACCGGCATGAACCCCGAAGAATTTGAAATTCTTCGCCAATTCGCTCCACCGGCCAAAAATCACAGCAAGAACGGAACTCCCGCAAAGTACGCAGCGCCACACGCCGGGATACAGCCACAGGACCAAAGGGCTTCCATTCCACAAGCGTCGAATTCTCGCGCACCCTCTGCGCGAATTTCCGTCCCCGCTGCTCTGGGCAATGGGGAAACTCGCTTTGAACTTTATCAGACGCCCCCCGCACCCGAGATTTCGCCTCTCGATGTTCCCGATCCAGCGACCGCGCTGGAAGGACTGGTGCGTCTTTTGATTCGAAAAAACGTATTTTCGCTCTCGGAGCTGCTCGAAGAGCTGGAAAAGTTGAAGGCTACACATACCTGATCTCCACGCCCGCGCTACTTTTTCGCCGTGCGGCGTTCCCGGGCCGGAGCTTGCTTTTCGCCCGCGGTTGGTGACAGAATCGTCGCGTTCGCGCCTCTCGAAGGGCAAGGCTCATAGAAGATATGGAGGCTCTACAATGAGACGAAGTACGGTGACCACCGCACTGGTCAGTGCGGCCGCTTTGTTGATGGCAGTTTCCCTCCCGAGCAGTTCCCTCGCAGCCCCCGCCGTTGCCACACGCAGCCTGGAAATGACCACAATCACTCACGTGCCCGCGATGCCCGCCGGTTCGCACGAACTTAGGATTTGGATTCCGCTGCCCTACACCGGAACGGACGCGTTTCAAAAAGTTTCGCAGCTCAAAGTCGAAAGCCCGATCCCCTACCACATCGACCGTGAGCCGGTGTTTGGCGACCGATACGCGTACGTGGTGGTAAAGCCGTCGCAGGCCGAGAAGCCGTTCGACATTCGCATTTCGTTTCACGTGGAGCGCTTCGAACATCGCGTCTCGTTGACGCCTTCGAGTTCCGCACCGTCCGCTCCTCATATGGAACTGGCGCGCTATCTCCGTCCGGACAAGATGATTCCGCTCGATGGCGAAATCGGCCAACTCTCCGCGGAGCAAACCAAAGGCGCGCGCGGGTCGATCGAAAAAGCGCACAAAATTTACGCTTACATTCTGGCGACCATGCATTACGACCATGCCGGAACGGGATGGGGACACGGTGACGCCGTGTGGGCCTGCAACTCCAAGCACGGCAACTGCACCGATTTCCACTCGCTGTTCATCGGCATGGCGCGCGCCGCGGGCGTTCCGGCGCGGTTCCAGATCGGATTGGCGCTGCCTCCCAACGCGCACTCGGGAGCAATCGCCGGCTATCATTGCTGGGCGGAGTTTTACGCCAAGGGCATCGGCTGGGTGCCGATCGACGCGGCCAAGGCTTCGCAGGATCCGTCCAAGGAGAAGTACTTCTTCGGCGCGATCGATACGGACCGCGTGATGTTCAGCATGGGCCGCGACATTCGCCTGGTCCCGCCGCAGAAGGGCGAGCCGCTGAACTATGCCGTGTATCCGTACGCGGAGCTTGATGGCAAGCCGTGCAACGCGGTCACGCGCGACGCTTCGTTCCGCGACGATTCGGCGGGGACGCGAACGGCCACGTCGAGCGGGAACTAGCCGCTTTCGTAAACCGCACACAGGGATCACCGCGGCTCAGCCTAGCCCGCTTGCGCGCAGAAATTCTCGCGCTACTTGGCTGATGTCGCGGTGCTCTCCTACTACTTCGTAATTCATCTTCTGCATTTGCGCGCCGGAGATTTTCCCCGCCAAGGCGGCGATGGCCGCACGCATTTCCGGATGCCGCGCCAGCGTCTCGTCGCGTACAACCGGCACCGCTTCGTAGGGCGGGAAATAATGCTTGTCGTCTTGCAGCACGGTGAGGTCGCGCGCGGATAGCAGACCATCGGTGGAATTTCCCGCGACAAGATCCACTTCGCGATCGAGCAGCGCGCGATAGAGCAGTCCCAAGTCCAGGATTTTCGGCGGGCCCGCGAATTTCAAGCCGTAGGTGCGCACGAATCCCGCGTATCCATCGGGACGACCCATGAATTCGTATCCGAATCCCGCGTGCCATTCCGGCGTATACTTCGCGGCTTCTGAAATCGTTGTGAGATGAAGACGCCGGGCATCCTCGCCGCGAATCACAATGGCGAACGTATTGTTGAATCCGAGCGAAGGCAGCACCGCCAGCTTGAATCGCTGCTGATATTCCCGCTGGACCTTCGAAAAAACCGCCGCGGGATCATGCTCGATAGGATCTTTTAGGACGGCCGTAAGCGCGGTTCCGGTGTATTCCACATAGGTGTCGATTCGCCCGGCGAGAAGCGCTTGCTGGCAAATGAAAGTCCCCGCTAGGTAGAATTTGCGGACCACGTGCAGATGCGTGTGCGCTTCGATTTCTTGCGCGACGATCTCGCCCAGCAGCGCCTGCTCCGGAAAATTCTTCGAGCCTACGACAACGGTGTTCGCGTCGGCTCCGCCGCAGCCCGCCGCGAAAGTGGAGACTACTAGGGCGACGACGATCACGCCCAGCTTTGCAGCGGCTTCCGCTCCAGGCCACGAAGTCGGCCGGCGCGTTTTTCGATTTTCGGGTCGCGCCCGGCGCTCAATAAGTCCGAGCAGAACGTCGGCAATTAGCGCCAACAGCGCGGCGGGAATGGCTCCGGCCAGGATCACGTCATTATTGACCATTGCCAAGCCGCGGAAGATGTATTCACCCAGGCCGCCCGCGCCCACAGCCGCCGCAATTGTGGCGATGCCGATGGTCCACACGGTGGCCACTCGAATTCCCGCCATAATCATCGGAAAAGCGAGAGGCATTTCAACGCGCCGTAGGATTTGGTTCTCGGTCATGCCCATGCCGAGCGCCGCTTCGCGCACCGCGGGATCGACGCCTTTGATTCCCGCGGCGGTGTTGCGAATGATGGGCAGGAGTGCGTAGAGAGTGAGCGCGGCGATGGCGATGCGGTCTCCGCGTTGGCCGAGCCACGGTAGCGGCAGCAGAAAGCCGAAAAGCGCGAGACTGGGAATTGTCTCCGCGACGTTGGCGCTTCCGAGAATAGGTTTTGAAAGCGCCGGGCGGCGGGCAACGATAATTCCAAGGGGCACTCCAATGGCTACGGCAAGCAGCATGGTGATTCCCGTGAGCCAGATGTGTTCGGCGGTAGCCTGCAGAATTTCGCCGGAGTGCTGCGCAAAATATCCGGCCAGGTTCATGAGTTTCCCTCCCCCGGTTCGAGCTGACGGATTTGCGCCAAAAAAGCGGCTGCCAGCGGTTCGTCCGATTGCAGAAATGTGCTTGCGGCGTGCACGCTTCGGAGTTCGCCGGATTCGAGCAAAGCGATGCGCGTACCGAGCTCGACGGCTTCGGCGATATCGTGCGTCACGATCACCACGGTCTTGCCCAGGCGCGCTTGCAGGTCTCGGAACTCATTTCGCACCTCCATGCGCGTGAGGGGATCGAGAGCGCCGAAAGGCTCGTCCATCAGCAGAATCGGCGGATCGGCAGCGAGCGCGCGGGCGAGGCCCACTCGCTGGCGCTGGCCGCCGGAAAGCTCATGGGGATAGCGGTCGAGATACGCGCGGGGGTCGAGGCCGACCAATGCTAGCAATTCTTCGACGCGCTGTTGGATTCTTGGCTTATCCCAGCCATCGAGCCGCGGCGTGACGCCGACGTTTTGCTCCACGGTGTAATGCGGGAATAGCCCGGTTTCCTGAATGACGTAGCCGATGTGGCGGCGCAGCGCGATGGGGTCCCATGCGACGGTGGCGCGTCCATCGACGCGGACTTCGCCGGCGCTAGGCACCAGGAGACGATTGATTAATTTCAGAGCGGTGGTTTTTCCCGCGCCGCTGCGTCCGAGCAGCACCATGGTTTCGCCGCTGTGGATTTCCAACTGAAAATTATTGAGCAGAATGTTGCTGTCCGCCAGGCGGTACTGAACGCCGCAAAATTCAATCACGGGTTTGCTTTTGGAATCGACGCTTGCGCCGGAAGCGGCAGAAGGGAGGGTCATCGTGCGGCCCGCCGAGGCTAACCCGCTTGCGCGAGGCATGTCAAACGCGGAAAATCCGCGAACGATTTTGGGGAAGTTCGGGTAGGCGCGAAGAGATGCAAATTTGTGTCGATCTGAAAGGCCGCCGGTCGTTTGTTTTGTGTGAGTTACGAGGGATTCAGAATGACAGGGTGTGTCGATCTGAGGAGTCGAGTTGCGGGCGCGGATCGGTCGCCTGCGGGCCGACGAGTCTGGAACACTAGCGCCTGCAGGCCGGCAAACGTTTGGCGACCTTGGCAATGCTTTCACCTCATGGTTCCCCTTTCTCGCCCACATTCGACACACGTGGCGCGTGTGCTGCCGACAAGCGCTTCCAAACTATCCTGGCTGCTCCCGGCTGCTCCGAAGCAGGCAGTAAAAACGAGTTAGGGTAGCACGTTGGCGACGTAAAGTCAATAGGAACATTTAGAAACTGCGGGGTGTTTAACGATGAAAAGCCGATGATTTTCGCTCGCAAGCAAAAGGCTGCCGCGCTGAAGCGCAGCGGTACACAACCAGCGTCTGGCCGATGCGACTGTTTATAGGCTGCGTGGAGGACTTTTGCACGTGGGAGAGACGTGCGCGCCAGCGCGCGGCTAATTGCTCTCCAGCATGACCGCGATGCGGCTTACTTCGGTCTGAAGCTAAGTGCCGTATAATTTGTTGCTAATGGGCGCGAGTGTCCAAGTCGCTGAACCGAAACGCCGACGCAAATTCCGGCGGATACGCGACTTTTGGGAACGGGTTACCGAAGGCTTGCAGCTGCACCAGCTTTGGGGGCAGTTCGTTTCCGAGACCAAGGCGAGCTACCGGCTCTATTCCGCGGACGTGGACTGGGAAGAGGTGGGGCGCGGCCGCACGCGGTTCAGAAGACTGGTGCGCTCGGTACAGGCGATGTTCCTGGCGATGCTGATGAAGCTCTCGCCCTCTCGCCGGGTGATACTGCTCGTTGCGATTGTCCTTTTGCTTTTTAATGTGCGGTATAAGCAAGGCCCGACGGAAGTCGGCTTTAACACCAGCATACTGGGCGTGGCTCTGCTATTTCTTCTGCTGGCGATGGAGCTTGCGGACCGCGTCACCATGAAGCGGGACCTGGAAATCGCGCGCGAGATTCAGGAATGGCTGGTTCCGAGCCGCGCTCCGAGCGCCGAGGGCCTGGACATCGCGTTCGCCACGCGGCCGCAAAACACGGTCGCCGGCGATTACTATGACGCGTTCGCGCGCGCCCAAGCCGCAAATCCATCCGGCGTTCCACCCTTGCTGATTGCGGTCGCGGACGTGGCCGGTAAAAGCGTGCCTGCGGCGCTTCTGATGGCTACCTTCCAGGCGAGCTTGCGGGCGCTGGCGGCGACGCCCGCCACGCTGGAAGAGATCGTCACGGGCCTGGACCGTTATTGCCGTGCGCACAGCCTGGAAGGCCGTCGATTCACCACTGCGTTTCTGGCGCAAGTAGATTTGTCGACGCACGAGATGGTGTACGTTAATGCCGGCCACAACGCCCCGATCCTTCAGCGTGCTTCGGGCGCCATTGAACGGTTGAAGGTTGGCGGTCCGCCATTTGGGCTGCCGCTTTTTTCGGATAGGGAGACGATTTATCCGATCGGGCGCACGCCGCTATTTCCGGGAGATCTGCTGGTGATTTTCACGGACGGAGTGGTGGAAGCGGTGGAGGATTCGGGCTCGGAATTTGGCGAGCCGCGCCTGCTTGGGTCGATCCAACGCGCAGCGTCCGGTTCGGCCGGCGAGACCTTGCACTGCATCATGACCGACGTGAACAACTTCGTTGGATACGCGCGCCAGCACGACGACATCACGTGCCTTGTATTGCGCGTGACGTCGAATACGACAGCATCCTCGGCCGTATAGCGATGTTCTTCGCGTTGAAACCGAAGCGAGAGTCAATCGCCGCGTTTATTGCGGCCCAGAAAAACCGCGAGATTCAGCGCCGAATTAAATCGGAGTTTAAGTGACAGAGCGAATGAAAGACGCGCGCCCGAAAGCATGGCTGGCGTGGAGCTCCGGCAAAGACAGTGCGTGGGCGCTTCACGCGGTGCGCCAAAGCGGCGATCTGAACATCGTGGCGCTGCTTACCACGGTGAATCGGACGCACCATCGCGTGGCGATGCACGCGGTCCGGGAGTCACTGCTGGAAGTGCAAGCCGAGCGCGCCGGGCTGCCTCTGATTAAGGTTCCGATCCCATCACCATGCACCAACGAAGAATACGAACGTGCGATGGCAGAGTCGATGAACCGGGCGCGGGCCGACGGCGTGACACACGTCGTGTTCGGGGACTTGTTCCTTGAAGACGTGCGGCGCTATCGAGAAGAAAACCTGGTGAAATGCGGAATGACGCCGGTTTTCCCGTTGTGGGGTATTCCCACGCGAAGGCTTGGTGAGGAGATGATAGCAGGCGGATTGCGCGCCCGACTCACGTGCATCGATCCTCGGAAGCTCGACAAGTCGTTTGCCGGCCGGGAGTGGAATGCGGCGTTGCTGGGGGATCTGCCGCCGTCGGTGGACCCTTGTGGCGAATACGGGGAGTTTCACACGTTTGCGTGCGCCGGGCCGATGTTCCGTGATCCGATAGCGGTGCAAGGCGGAGAGGTTGTGGAGCGGGATGGGTTCGTATTTGCCGATCTCATTGCTTGACGATCCGGGAGGCTGTGACGACGGAAGATGGGGGCTCAGGGCAGACGCGCCCGCGTCCAGCCAGAAGAGTGTGTTCTGAGGCGATGGCGCGCAGTTTCAGTGCTGCAATACCTTGCAACTATTGGGCTTGTCCGGTGTTCTAATGTACAGGGCGCCCAGCCGCTTCCAATTGGAGGGTGTGACATGCGCAAGGGGTATATCTTACCGGTCCTGGTTATGGCTCTTGGTCTTTGCTTTGCGGCTCTGCCGAGCGCAACCTCGGCGCAGTTGGCAGTTGGATTTTCCGTGCGAGTCGGGCCGCCGGCGCTGCCGGTGTATGCGCAGCCGATCTGCCCGGGCGCCGGTTACATCTGGACGCCGGGATATTGGTCTTACGGTGACGACGGCTACTACTGGGTGCCGGGCACGTGGGTGCTAGCGCCGGAACCGGGATACCTGTGGACGCCGGGCTGGTGGGGTTTTGAGACAGGAGCGTATCGATGGCACCCGGGGTATTGGGGACCGCACGTCGGCTACTATGGCGGAATTAACTACGGTCACGGTTACTTCGGAGCCGGCTTCGTGGGCGGCGAATGGCGCGGAGGCCACTTCTTCTACAACCGGGCAGTAATGAACGTGAATGTAAACGTGATCCACAACGTGTACGTGAATCGCAACTACAGGGTGGTGACGCACGAGCGCGTGAGCTACAACGGCGGTCCACATGGCGTGAATATGCGACCGACGCCCGAACAACAGCGATGGGACAGGGAGCGGCACGTAGGTCCGACGGCTAACCAAGAGCGGCACATCACAGAAGCTCGCGACAATCGGGCGCTGCATTATTCGGATAATCATGGACGTCCGCCGATAGCCGCTACGCAGCGACCCGGCGAGTTTTCGGGGCGGGGCGTAGTCCGCGGCGGCGGCAACCAATTTCATCCGCCTGCGAACGAAAACCGTCCGCACCAAAATTATCAGCCGCAGCCTAACAATCGTGATAACCGGCCGAACAATGTTTCGCCTCGCAACGAGCCGAACAACCGCGGCAATAGACCGAACTTTCAGCCGCCCCGGAATCAGCCGAACAACCACGAAAACCGGCCAAACAATGCTGTGCCTCGGAATCAGCCGAACGAGCGGGAAAATCAGCGCGCGCAACCACGGCCACAGGAGCGGAAACATAACGAAGCCGCGCCTCGCGGGAATGAACGTCCGCAAGCGCGTCCGCACAATGAGGCTCCCCATGGGAATGGGGGTGGCGAAAACCGCGGTGAGCATGATGGCGGGCACGACGACGGACATCGCTAGCGGGGGACGTCGATCATAAAGGTGTAGCGGCGGGGCGCGATGCCCCGCCGTTTTTTTTTGGCTCGACGAGTTTTCGCGGATTACTTCGAAACGATCTCGGTGGTTGAATGCGCTGCCGGAGAATCCATAATCGCCGCATTGGATTGAACGTCCAGAAGCCAATCGACCGCTGACGGTAGGTTGAAACCCGGCGCCTCTACCGCGCGCTCCGGGTGCGCGGATGTGATTACGATCAACGTGCCGAGTAACCTGCGTAGTACCGTAGTCCGGCCGTGGCGGGCAAATGAGCAGTTTTTGGCCCGTGGCGATCCTGGTCTTCGCGTGCGGGCTTTCCTGCAGACTCCAAAGCGTGTGAAGAGATGTCTGAATTCGCCGTCAATTTCTATGGCGGAAGGGCGCGACTTGTTTCCCTCCGGGGCATCCTATGAAATGTGAAGCCTGGTTTTTGTCGCTCGGTTCGGAGACCTCTATCGACCAAATAAACAAAAGTGGCGCGCGGCTTATCCGGGAGAAACAAATGTGGTGGTCACGAGAAGGTTGGAGCAGCAAACTTGTGGGCGTACTGGTTGGCCTGGGCTTCGAGAGCCGGGTAGACGTAATTAACGCGGCATCCTTGGCGCGTCTTTCGGATCAGCCAGGCGAAGGTCTGATCCTGCTGGACTTGAGAGGCGTGCATGAAATCGAGAAACATACATACAGCATTCCGGGGGCGCTGCTAACAATAAATGTCGAACTCGCAACATTGGTCCGGTGGATCCCGCCAAACTCGACGGTGGTGATGTTTGCCGATGAGACGATTGCAGCGCACGACGGACGGCTTCGCGTGGCTGGCAGAAAGCTAAAGGTATACTCGCTGGAAGGGGGGCTGCAGGCTTGGTGTGAATCGGGTCTGCCGATCGAGCCCGTAGCGCTGCACGACCGCAGGTGGGTGGATAACCGTTAGCCGCCGATTGAATGAGCCATCCGCGCTCGACGTTTAACAACTCACGGACGAGCGGAATTTCCGCGTGTTTCCCCGTCTAGCTTCTTAAATCCGGAGCCATCTTCCTGGGTAGTTGTGCACCTTACGGAGATCGCGGCCCCTGATGTGCAATTTTGCCGTTTCAGGCGGACGCTCCCAGAGACGCGGCAAGATCCTTCGCCGCGTGCGGCGAACATCCCAGGAACTTAGCAAGCGCCCTGAAAAGTAATGAGCTTGTTATAATGGCGCATGAGGATTTTGCTGTTTAGCGGGAAAGGTGGAGTGGGCAAGACTAGCCTTGCGGCTGCTACGGGCGTTCGCCTAGCCGAACTGAACTACCGGACGTTGGTAATGAGCATCGACCCGGCGCATAGCCTTGCGGACTCGTTTGACCTAGGCCTGCACCTCTTTGACGAAGCCACTTCCGATCCTTTCCCGATCGACGACCGGCTTTCCATTTTCGAGCTGAACATTCAGAAAGAGATTAAGCGGCACTGGCAGGAAATATCGGCATACGTGAGCGCCGTTCTGCGCGCGACGGGGCTGAGCGGCGTGGAAGCGGAAGAACTGGCGATTCTTCCGGGCATGGAAGAATTGAGCGCGATGATGTACATCAACCAGTACCGGCGCGAAAAGCGCTACGACGTGATCGTACTGGACGCGGCGCCCACGGCCGAATCGATGCGCTTCATCAGCATGCCTACCACGCTGGATTGGTATATGAAGCACATTTTTCCATTCCAGCGGAATCTGATCAGGGCGGTGCGTCCGATCGCCAACCGCGTTGCTCCGTTCGAACTTCCCACGGACAGCTATTTCGCCAACATCCGCGACCTTTTCGAAAAGCTGGATGGCGTGGACGATCTGATGCAGGATCCAAACATCACCAGCGTTCGCCTGGTGACCAACCCGGAAAAGATGGTCTTGCGGGAGACGGAGCGCGCGTTCGTGTACTTTTCGCTGCACGGAATGACGGTGGATGCGGTGATCGTGAACCGGATATTGCCGGCGGAAGTGACGGACGCGTGGTTTGGCGAATGGCACAGCTCGCAACAGAAGGCGCTGCGCGAAGTGGAAGAATATTTCGCGCCCGTGCCAGTGAGCCGCGTGCCGCTGTTTGCTCAAGAAGTGCTAGGGAAACAACGGCTGCAAGAATTGGCGCGCGCGCTGTATCATGGCGGCGAGGATCCGTCGGCGGTGACGCGGACGGAGCGGCCTTACACTTTCGCGAAATCGAACGGGATTTACGAGATTCACATGCACCTGCCATTCGCGGCCAAAGGGGAAATCGGGTTGTTCAAGAAAGGCGACGATTTGATCGTGGAGATCGGGACGCTTCGACGGCATATCGGATTGCCGCGAGCCATGGCAGGATTGTCACCTTCGCGGGCAAGGCTGCAGGAGCGAGTGCTGACGATCGAAATGAAGGAGGCACAATGACCAGCGAACAAGAGGCGGCGGGACGGCAGGCCGAAGAGCATGCCGCGGGCGGCCAGTGCGTTTGCCACGAGGTGCTCGATCATCTGGCAAAAGCTTTTGAAGTTTCGCCCGCCGTAAAACAGCATCTGATGAATTCGCGCGTTGAGTTCCTGAAAGCGGTGCGAGCGGTGCTCGATCAGCGCATCGAGCGGCTTTCCGCAGATGCACAGCGCGGATCGCGCATCACCGTCGAGTAGATTGGCTGGGACGGCTTGTTTGGCGCGGGCGTCCTTAACGAAAACTAAAAAAGCTGACCCAGATTCGACGCGGCGTCCGGGGAAGATGGCGCGGTCGCTATCCGAACCGCGCGCACATTTGCCGGATTCGCGCATCCAACTGGAGACGACTGCTGGCGCTTGAGGAATCCGAATGACCTGATGATGGGGGTGCGCCAGATTCAGGTTGTCGCATTTCCAGACGTCAGCTTGCAATGCAGTTGCAGTGCCGTGGACCACCGGGATCGCGATTTCGCAGCATGCTGCTTTCGATATCGAGCTGGTTGGTGGTTCAACTCCAATTCCAAATGGATTCGGAAAGGAAGATGAATGAGCGCCGAGCGTAATCCGGAATTTTTCGCTGGAAAAGGCATCAAGATCGGAATCATTGGCTGCGGCTACGTAGGATTGCCTCTTGCTTTGCGGTTTTCGGATGTGGGACAGCGCGTCACCGGATTCGATCTCGACAAATCGAAAGTGGACAAATTGAACGCCGGGCAATCGTACATCCAGCATATTCCGGGGGACAAAATCCGCGAGCACGTGCAAGCGAAACGTTTCGATGCCACCACCGATTTCGCCCGGTTGCGCGACATGGATGCCGTGCTGATCTGCGTTCCCACGCCCCTGGATGAACGGCGCGAGCCGGACCTTTCGTACGTGGAAGAGACGGCAAAGTCGATTGCGCCCAATTTGCAACGCAAGCAACTGGTGGTGCTGGAGAGCACTACGTATCCCGGCACGACCGAGGAATTGGTGCTGCCGATCCTGGAAAAGGGAGGATTGAAGTGCCCGGTTTCCGCGGGCGGCGGCGCGGATGACGTGCAGACGGACTTCTATCTGGCGTTTTCGCCGGAACGTGAAGATCCGGGCAACAAGCAATACGGCCTGGCGCAGATTCCCAAGGTAGTTGGAGGCGTGAACCCGGCGAGCGGCCGCGCGGCAGCGGGATTGTACGCGCAGATCGTCTCGCGTGTAGTGCCGGTAAGCTCCACGCGGGCGGCGGAGATGGTGAAGCTGCTCGAAAACATTTTCCGCTGCGTGAATATTGCGCTGGTGAATGAGTTGAAGCAATTGAGCCTGCGGATGGGACTGGATATCTGGGAAGTGATCGACAGCGCGGCAACGAAGCCATTCGGCTTCATGCCGTTTTATCCGGGGCCAGGGCTTGGCGGACACTGCATACCGGTCGATCCGTATTATCTTTCGTGGAAGGCGCGCGAATACGATTTCGCCACACGATTCATCGAGTTGGCGGGCGAGATCAATACGGAGATGCCCTACCATGTGGTAAACGCCGTGGCGGCGGCGCTGAACCAGCGTGAGAAGAGCATCAGAGGATCCAAAATCTTGCTGATGGGAGTCGCGTACAAGAAGGACGTAGACGACTTGCGTGAGTCGCCGTCGCTGAAACTTCTGGAGCTGCTGGCCGAAAAGGGCGCGCTGCTGGATTACAACGACCCTTATTTCCCGGCGCTCTTCAAGATGCGCCACTACGATTTTTCCGACAAGCACTCCGTGGATCTAACGGCGAAAAACGTGGCGAGTTACGACTGCGTGCTGATCGCCACCGATCATACGGCCTACGACTACGATGCCATCGTGCGCGATGCCAAGCTGGTAGTGGATTCTCGCAATGCCACGCGACGCGTGAAGCAGCACCGGGAAAAGATCGTTAATTGCTAAGGGCGGGAATCGGCCGCGGTGACCGGTTCAGGCGTTAGCTGTTGCGCGAGCGCACAGCACGCGTAACTGGGAGCGCAAACTAGCGCTAGGGGCTGGGTACCTTCACTGTGACGGTATTCGAGAAGTTGCTCATCACATCGCTGGCGGCGGTTGACTTCACGGCGTACACGTACGTCTGACCGCTTGTCACGTTCGTATCCGTGTAGCTGGTGGATGCGACTGGACTGACATTCAGCTGTGACAAGTTTGCCGAGGATGACCCGCGAAATACGAAGTAGCCGGTTACCGGCGATTTGCTCGGCTGCCAATTGAGGGCCACCGAGTGGTGGCCGGAAGGCGCGACGCCGTCCCCGGAGAGCGTAATCTGCAGACTCGAATTCGACGCGTTGCTGGAAACCAGTAATGTTCCCCTGGAGCTACCTGCGGCCTTAGGCCCGAAATTCACGGAAAGTGTCACAGATTGATTCGGAGCGAGCGTCATACTCGATTGCCCGCTGACGCTGAATCCCGTGCCGGACGCGCTCACCTTGGAGATGGTCACATCGTTGCTTCCCGCAACGGTTAACGTCACTAATTCGGACGTAGCGGAACCCACGGTGATGTTGCCGAAAGTAAGCCCAGAGGAACTGGGGGAAAGCTGAGATTTTTGCGATGAGCCGGAAGGCGACCCCGCTCCGCTACCGCTTCCGGCGGGCGTGCCAGTCAAGCCCACACAGCCTCCCATTCCCAGAAAAGCAGCGAGCGCAATTCCAAGAATGACGGCGCGGCTGGCGGAGGCAGCTATTCCGCTTGAGGCGATGAAAGTAGCGTTTCCAGCTTTCTTCTCCGCGTAGTGTAGGCTCATGTCAGCTCGCGGGAGGATTGTGGAACGCGGGAGCGTTCGAAGACTACTGTACCGAAGTCCAGTTTTGGTACAGGTGGTGACACCTGTACTTAAGGACAGTCAGGGACAGTCCGTTTAGTCCGGCGCGGCCCAGGGGGAACTGGTCTGCCACGCGGTCGAAGCGATTCTATTTTTTGAGCATCGTTGGGCCTCTGCGAAGTCCTTACGGCACGCTCACATTCGTGGGGCTGGAGTAGGAGCTCTCGACGCCGTCTGCCACAGATGTGACCACGTAGTAGTACGTCGTTCCAGCCGCCACGGTCGTATCCGTAAACTGCGTGCCCGTAGCCTGGGACGATGGATCGACTTTCGTGTATTGCCCCGACTGCGTGCCGCGATAGACGTAATAACCGGTGACACCGGTCGAGGTGCTGGCGGTCCAGCTCAGGAGTACGGTGTGCGATTCGCCCGTTAGCGATATGGCCGGAGAACTCGTGGCGTCGCTTGCGATGCTGACGCTTCCAGGATCGCTTCCCAGTCCGGTGGGCGCGAAATTCACGGTAAGAGTGGCGGTCTGATTGGGAGTCAGAATCATCCCGGATGTGATCCCGCTGGTGGTGTAACCCGTTCCAGTGACTGTCACGCCTGATATCGTGACATTGGCGTTTCCAGTATTCGTCAAAGTAGCTGTCAGCGTGTTGGTGTTGCCAACCTGCACGTTACCGAAACTCAAGCTCGAAGAAGAAGAGCTGAGCGACTCCGTCGCCGAGGTCCCTGTGCCGTTGAGGGGAATCGATATCTGGGCCGGCGAGCCGTTGGTGCTCAGGGTGATGGTTCCGCTCGATGGATTTGCCGAGGTTGGCGCGAATGCCGCGTTGAAGTTCAGCGAGGCTCCTGCGGCGATGGTGGTGGAGGTCGTGAGACCCGAGATGCTGAAGCCCGACCCACTCACGTTCACTTGAGAAAACGAAAGCGTTGAATTGCCCGTGTTCTTGAGGGAGATCACATCGGAATTGTTGTTACCGACTACGACGTTGCCAAAGGCAATGCTTGCCGGGTTGGCCGAACCCAGCGCTTGCATTCCCGTTCCGCTCAAGGCGACGGAGGCGGGTGATCCGGGCGAGTTGCTGGTGATCGAGATGTTTCCTGCTGCGCTGCCCTCGACCGTGGGTGCAAAGGCGACCGAGAAGGTGGTGTTCGCACCGGCATTAATCGTGGTGGGCGCGAAAGTCATGGTGTAACCCGATCCGGAGATAGAAGCGGCGGTGATATTCAGTGTGACGTTGCCGGTGTTTGACACCGTGACGGTTTTCGTGGCGTTACCACCCACATTGACATTGCTGAAAGCCACCGATGAAGGACTTATCGAAAGTTGCGGCGCCGCCACCGCGCTTCCAGTGAGGAGCAGCGTTTGTGGCGATGACGCAGCATTGTCCGTGAAGGAGACGCTGCCGCTGGCGGCTCTGGCCGATGTGGGGGTGAATTGCACCCCGAGAGTGATGCTTTGCCCAGCCGGCAAAGTTTTCGGCAGCGACAGTCCACTGATAGCGAATCCGTTGCCGGTAACGGTGGCCGCGGTTAGGAGCAGATTGGCATTTCCGTTGTTAATCAGGCTCACGCTCTCCGAGCTGGTTTGGCCGATGGTAACGTTGTTGAAGTTCAACGCCGTGGGCGAAAGTGTAAGCGTCGGCAGCGTTCCGGTGCCCGCGAGCGAAACCGCCATGGGAGAATCGGTGGCATCGCTAGTGACGGTCAGGGAGCCAGTGGCTGCGCCTGCTGATTGCGGCGCAAAGCGAACTTGCACAGTGGAGCTTTGGCCCGCTGGAATCGTGGACGAGGGGTTTCCACCTACAATACTAAAGGCCGCTCCTGAAATCGCCGCCTGCGAGATATTCACCGTAGCCGTGCCCGTGTTAGTCACAGTGAGGCTCAGCGTGCTGCTGCTACCCACAACGACGCCGCCGAAGCTGAGGTTGGTGGAACTCGCCGAAAGTGTGCCAGTAGCCGATCCGCCTTGCGAGCCCGTGGTCCCTGCCGCATTGGTGGTGTAGCCGGCGCAGCTCGAAAGCCCCATGGTTGCTGAGAGCAGGGCAATCATTGCCGCCAGCGCGAGAAGTTGCCGAGGCCCAGCGGTCTTGGCCCGATTCGACGAATTCGATAGGACATTTTTCGCTTTGTTTTTCTGCGCGTGCGTTTTCATGGCGCGCACAGTCTAGGGATTGGCCGACAAGCAACGCTACTGGTCGGAAGGCTAAAGAAGGTACAGGGCCTTTCGCCTGTCCGAGCGACCTATTGAAAACCTGACCTCGAAACGCGCGCAGCTGCACGCGAGAGTTTTTGATCGGCCTGCAAACCATCGTGGCCGCTAGATTTACGCGTGACTGTCCCATTTTGGCGACATTTTTCGGCCCTGTACTCAAGGGACAGGGGGACCTGCACCCATGCTAGACTCGATGTGAACAGCGAGCGCTCGACGCTTGACGGACGATGACAGATGCAAAATTGCACAGGCGCGGAGCGCCTGGCCAGACTTCCTGGTCCAACCGTGTTGTGCTGCTTTCGCTCGCCGGGATTTTGTT
>JBOGMW010000074.1:0-14360 GCA_050746805.1 Candidatus Acidiferrales bacterium
GCTGCTTCACCCACCAGCGCATCGTCAGCAACGACAACGTCGTGCAATGGGACGGCCAGCGCCTACAAATCCATCCACAGCCTCGCCGCTTCAGTTTCGCCGGCGCCAAAGTTCAGATCCATCACGCTCTCAACGGCCGCGTCTCGCTCTACTATCGCGATACTCGGCTTCCGCATTCCAACCTCGCCCCGGGGTGACATTTTTACGTTGCTGCAACACCCCGCGCTTGTTTCAAGTGTCCGATAAGTTCCCGATATTTTGACAATTTTGACACGCTGAGGTTGAAAATTCTCCATGTGCTCAGCCACGATGTGTACGTCAATCTTCGGAGTGATCGAGGCGCTGTCGTACCCCAGTGGCTTGGGCGACGCGCACATTGGCGTTTCGGCATGAAGCTGGCGCATCGTAAATATGTGCCTGAATGCCCCAAGCGAAGTTTGACCAGAAGCCACGGCCGTGCATTGCAACGAGAGCCACGTCGTATGAATGCGACGCGGCCACGAAGTCATGAGGTTCCAACGTCAGTATATAAACGTATCCTTTGCAACCTATGCTAGATTCGCTTCGGGGAGGCGTTTGAAATATGAGCGCCTGGTGCAAACAAATGGCCCATGACCATGAATCCGCCGTCCGAAAAACCACGCTATTCGCTAGTCTTAACGAAGCGGAAATGCGTGCGCTGTGTGCTCGCGTAACGAATAGGCATTTCCGGCGTGGCGAGTTGTTATTCAACGAGGGAGACCCTTGTTCCGGCCTGTTTCTCGTAGCGTCGGGAAAAGTTCGCATCTTCAAGCTTTCTCCCGCGGGACGCGAGCAGGTATTAGCAGTGGAAGGGCCCGGCAGCTCTTTCGCTGAACTGCCTGTTTTCGACGGGGGGAAATATCCTGCGTCAGCATCCGCGTTGGAGGACGCTGAAGTGCTTTTCATCTCCCGAAAAGATTTTCAAAACTATTGCCGCGAGCATCCTGAAGTAACGCTTAAGGTTCTCGCCGTAGTTGGCGTGCGCCTGCGGCGTCTAGTGGGAATTATCGAGGATCTATCATTCACCACAGTGAGGCAGCGATTGATTTCCGTTCTGCTCCGGCTGGCTCAAGAAAGCGGAAGCTCAACGACGGAAGGCGTCCGCGTGGAATTAACGAAGAGTCATCAGGAATTGGCGGCGGAATTAGGCACGGTGCGTGAACTCGTCTCGCGAAATCTCGGAAGGCTTCAGGCCGAGGGGTTCCTAGAAGTCGATGGCCGTATCATCCTCATCAAAGACCTGCCGGGGCTCAAGAACGAGCAGACCGCGTCAGAATAAGTCCAGATCTGTTTGGTGCAGTCGGGGTGACTTTGGTCACTGTTCCTGAGCCCCCCGTGACTCACACTGCTAACCGTCGCGGAGGCCACGGCATTCAATCGCGGAACGAAATTATCGAGGGTTTTCGTCTCCGTGCACATCTTGAGAAACAATATTTGCTTCCTTCATGCCCTTGAAATGGAATTCGCTTCCACTTGAGTGAGTTACATGCCTGGCCACATTGGAACATCGGCCACCGGGAACCACGGAACTGGCCGCTCCTGGCGGGCTCCCGCGGAAATTATGGAGTTAGCGCGTGCGCGAGAGTCTGGCCTTTCCCGACTGCTGATGGCGTTTATCAGCTCGGGACTGGTGTTCATGTTGCTGCCGGGAACGTTTCTAGGAGTCTGGAACCTCCTGCAAATCAGCGGAAGCGAGAGCGCGGCATTCGTTTCACCCGCGTGGCTACAGGCGCATGGCCACGCTCAAGTATTCGGTTGGATTGGCAGCTTTATCTTTGGCATTGGGTTCTACTCCATTTCGAAGTTCCGCAACGCGCCCGAACCGGCTTTTGGCGCGGCATGGATTTGCTGGGGCATGTGGACGATCGGAGTTGCGGCGCGGTGGTTCGCCAACGTCTATTTATGGCAATGGCGAATTCTGTTGCCCGTTTCGGCCGCATTGGAAGTCGCAGCGTTCCTGATCTTCTTTAGAGCAGTGTCGCAACATCGGGCGGAAAATTCCGACCAAGATCGTCTAGCGCCGTGGGTTTGGGTGGTTATCAGTGCCAGCGTGGGATTGCTGGCTGTGGTGGTCGTAAACCTGGGGGCTGTGGTGTACGTGGCTTGGCGCGATACCGGCCCGGCTTTGCCACACGCTTTTGACCAGCGATTTCTGGCGCTGATGACCTGGGGATTCCTTGTGCCATTCGTTTGGGGCTTTAGCACCAAATGGATGCCGATATTCCTTGGCCTGAAACCCGTTCGGCCGAAGTTGCTGTTCGGCGCCATCGCAATGAACTTTGTGGGAATCATTCTTACGTTTGCCGGTCTCGGCGATCAAGCAACTCCGTTGTTTGTGGCCGGCGTAACTCTGGCTATCGCAGCACTGCGCATGTTCGAACCCGCACAGCGACCGGCGAAAACCCGCGGCGTTCATTGGAGTTTTCCGTATTTCGTTCGCATGGCCTACGGTTGGTTGCTAATGGCGTCGCTCTTGGGTGTAGCGGCGGCGATTTGGGACTCGGCGGGAGGAATTTGGGGCGCCTCCAGGCACGCGCTTACGGTCGGATTCATCGCGGTGATGGTGCTGTGCGTGGGCCAACGTGTTCTCCCCGCGTTTGCGGGTATGCGGCTATTGTGGAGTAGGAAGCTGATGTTTTGGGCTCTCGCGCTGTTAACCGCCGGATGCGTGCTACGTGTTCCCTGCGAAGTGCTAGCCTATGAAGGCTATGCTCATTGGGCATGGTCTGTCCTGCCAGGCTCAGCCGTGCTTGAGTTGGCGGGCATCACAGCGTTCGCGATGAATATCTTTGGTACTTTCATTCTTGAGCCGAGCCATGTACACAAACACGCTTCGCTAGCCACACCGGCAGATGAGCGCTCCGGCGGTCTGTGCTGAACGCATCGCCGTTCGTTGGAGGATTGGATGATCTCATTCGACGCAGCACACAGAGCGGTTCACTACCCAGACGATCGCCGATTTCGCATTTGGATTAGGCCGTCAATTCTCATCGGGGTCGCAATCGCGATTGCCAGTATCGTGGCTGCGGCGTGGATCGAAGTCGCCGTATTTGGCTTGCCTCCAGTTGCGGCGGTTCCGCAGATTTATCCAAACAACTTCGCTGGTCCGCACGGTTTTCCGGCATGGGTGCGCTACTGCCATTTTTTTAACTTCCTCTTCGTAATGCTGCTTATTCGCAGCGGCTTATCCATACTAGTGGATCATCCGCGCCTGTACTTTAACGATGGCTGTACACCCGGGAGCGAATGGATTCGCCTAACGCCGCTTAAAGTCCCGCGCGATCGGCTCTGGACCGCCAAAGACGATGCCCGGTACATTTCGCCGCTCGTTGGAACGCCGGGCTACCGGCACACGGTTGGCATCGCAAGAGTTTGGCACTTCATCGACGTACACGGGTTCATCGCGACCGGCATCATTTTTATAGCGATGCTCTTCAGCACCGACCAGTGGAAACGTATCGTCCCGACTTCTTCGCTCGTTCTGCCACAGGCTTGGAACACGTTCGTGCACTACGCAACCTTTCATTTGCCGCCCGAGCCGAACGGCTTTTACGGCTATAACGCGCTGCAGCAAATTGCGTATTTCACCGTCGTTTTTGTCTTCGGTCCCTTAGCGATCCTCACAGGCATTGCCATGTCGCCGGCCGTGGTAAACCGCTTTCCCTGGTACGCGCGGATCTTTGGCGGCAGGCAATCGGCGCGGTCCATCCATTTCCTGACGATGCTCAGCTTTTTTGCCTTTCTGGTAGTACACGTCACGTTGATCGTCATGACGGGGTTTGCGCGCAACATGAATCACATCGTGATGGGCACGGATGATCTCAACCCAATTGGTATGTATCTCGGTTTCGTCGGCATCGCAGTTGTCGTCCTCACATGGGTCGCCGCGCACTACATCTCCTGGCATCATCCGCGCGGCCTGCAGCACGCGCTCAAATCCATCACGTACCCCATGCAACTCCTTACCCTGAACCGTCTGATGCCACAGCAAAAATACAAAGAGGGCAAGATCTCGACCTACTTCTGGCCGAATGGGAAAATGCCTATTCGTGACGATTGGAAACACATGGCCGAGAAGGGGTTCAAGGATTTCCGGCTTAGAGTGGGAGGACTGGTCGAAAATCCGGTCGAGCTTTCTTTAGTCGATCTGGAGCGCTTGGGCGAGGTCGAACACATCACCATGCACCATTGCATTCAGGGATGGAGCGGAATTGCCAAGTGGGGCGGCGTTCCCATGAACAGGCTAATCGAGTTAGTACGACCTAAACCGGAAGCTCGAGTCGTCGCTTTCTTCTCTTTCGGTGAGGCTCTCTACGGCGGCCATTATTACGATACGCAGAGCCTCGAAAATGTGCTAAAGCCGGAATGCTTGCTGGCCACGCACATGAACGGGAAACCTTTGCCAGAGGTGTATGGCGCGCCGTTGCGCCTGCGGGTCGAAAACCAGCTTGGCTACAAAATGGTGAAATGGATCGAGCGGATTGAGTTCATCGAGTCTGAGAAATTGCTTGGCCAAGGAGAAGGTGGCAAAATCGAGGACGACGAATATTTCGACCTGCTGCCGAATATCTGATGCGGAAACGCGATACGAGGAAGCATGCGGACTCGGATCACATTCTTACGTTATTTCGCCAGCTCCGGCTAGATTGATTGTTGCATCATTTTCCACCCGACTCGTGCGCACTGTCTATGTCTTTGTGAATGGTTTCGTTACGATCGGTTTACTTGCAATTATTGGCTCTCCTGAGCGGGAACCCATTCGTTTTTCCGTCGCTCGGTGCTGGTTGCTCAGGCCTTGATGATCAATCGGCTCCCGAGTTTATCTTACCCCTTGTGGATGCTGCCGCACCGATCGACTCCAGAATGCACATCTAGATTAGAGTGTCGCCAGAGTCAGCCAGTTGCGGCCTTGGCGGATTCGGCAGCAGCCATTGGGAGCGTTGCTAGGATTGACGTGCCGTTCCCATCAGACTCAACCTTGAAATTGCCGCGAAATTCGAGGATTCGCTCGCGCATTCCGCTGAGCCCCACACCGTCGCCGTTCCCCTGGTTCAATCGCTCGACAAGTTCAGCCGGCATGCCTTTCCCGTAATCCCGTACCATCAATGCAATCCAACTATTTTCGATCTTTAATCGAATATCCACTCTCGGGCTGTGAGCATAGCGAAGGATATTCGTCAAGCATTCTTGCAGCGTACGGAACAACAGGAGTTCTAAACCTGGAGGAAGTCGCTTCAGTTCGGGCGGGATATTCACCTCAACCAGGATATTGCTTCGCCGCGAGAAGCCTTCCACGTATGTCGTTGTCGCAGAGGCGAAGCCAAGCTCATCAAGAAGTGGAGGGTGAAGTAAGTGCGAGATATTTCGTGTTTCGCTCAAGCATTTATCCGGACTGTCTACGATCTCCGAAAGTCTTTGCATTCCTCGCTCGCTGGTGCCGGCTTCTTCTAAAAACAATTCAAGATTCACCTTCGAAATCGCCAGATATTGCCCTACGCTATCGTGCAACGCGCTAGCGATTCTCCGTCGCTCTCCGTCTTGCGAATTCATCAGGCGGATTGAAAGCTGGCGCAGCGACTCTTGCGATTCGCGGAGATTGAGTTCGACGCGCGTCTTTTCAGCGATTTCCGCATGCAACTCCTGCGTGCGTTCTTGAACGCGCGCTTCCAGATTTGCGTAACTCTGTCGCAAAGCTTGTTCCGCCCGATCGCGCTCCGCGCTCGTCACTTGGAGGGCCGCGATGGCGCGCAATCGAAGGTGCACGGGAACCGCCGCAACGACCAGCGCTAAAGCAGTCATACCTCGATTTAGCAAATCTATCCATGTGAGCGTATTTCCGATCGGCGATCGAGCGAAATTGACACCCATGAAAGTGAGCAGAACGAAGATAGCGGTTGAGCCCCATAGCCATTTAACAGAGCGCGTCCAAACAATTAGGACGATACAGATGAAATAAAAACTAGCGACGTTGATGTTATCGGGGAGTGCGAAATCCACCGCTGCAATCACGGCAGCGATCAGACAGACAAGGACCTTTGCCTCGCGCGGCTCGAGCTTTGGGAAAAACCGTTGCAATTGCATAAAACGGACCCGTGGTTTCCAGTACATTATATTCAATTAGCCGATCCTCATTGATCTGAAACGCGAGGACACTTCAAGCGAAGTGTAGAATCAGCTGTGGGGCCAGGCGTACTCATTCAATTGGTCAACGGATCAGCTTCGCGTCGACCGAAGGAACGCGCACAGCACGACCGCCTGATTGCGGCGGTCATCGCGGGCTGAATAGAGCAGGGTCACTGTGCCATATTTCTTGTCCAACTCCCGCAGCCGGTCAATCAGTTCCGTGTTCTTTTTCAACTCCCGACGATAACGTTTTTGAAACTCGGGCCAACGCACAGGGTTATGCCCAAACCACTTGCGAAGTGCATCCGACGGCCCAATTTCTTTCATCCATAGCTTGATCCGCGCCGTTTCTTTCGACATACCCCGAGGCCAAATCCGGTCCACTAGGACGCGATATCCGTCTTGCGCTTCGAACGATTCGTAAATGCGCTTCAGCTTAAACACAGCAATCGGTGAAGAGCGCCTTATCTCTGGCTGCGGGAATCTCGTTTCCGGAATTACCTGCAGAACGCGCGCCTGGATTCGAAATCTTCCGCGGGGCAGCAGAATACTCATATCTATGAAGCCGGCCGATTGTAATCTGGGTGGCAAGCATTTCGGATCAGCACCATCCGATGGTATCGCCAAGATGTACCGGATGCATCCTACAGGACGACACACTACGGACGCCAACAAAGATTCCGGCCAGCTTCAGAACTCTAAACTTTTGCAGATTACCCAGCCTTGCATAGTATAAGAATGCTCATGATGGAGCATTGTGAAAAACGGGACAACCGAGAAGAGCACATCGTTGAATGTTATTTCCGTTGCGCCACCCAACCTCACGGTGATTGGGCCACCCGAACGCGCTCCCTGAGGGCGGAGCTAAGTTGGGACCAAGCCTCAAGCAAGTGATCGAGTCACAACGAAGGTGTAGCCGATCTGTTGTGAGATCTGACCCGGTCCCAGCTCCAGCGTCGCCGCTCAAATCCACACCGTGAAGGTACCGAGGCAATATTTCGAACGAAAGCCTCTGTTTCCAGTGGCCTCGTATTGCAGTATGATCGGTGCACTCAATCCGTCGAACCTCGTGGTCTTATCAGAACGGCTTAACCCTGCCGCTTGACCGGGAGATCTCTGTCGTAGGCTTGATTCCTCTTCTCGCAGCCATTTCCTCTCCAATCGCCGCTTGATCGCTCTCGCCTAACACTCGTGCTGCGATCGGGAAAACCATTTGATCCTCGATGCTGATGTGAGGCCCGTAGAGGGCCTGAAGACTGGCGATCGCTTTGCCGAAATCCGCTGCGTCCGCTGGCGAGAGACTTCCTTGCGACAAATACAATTGTCCCAGTCGTTCAACCTGGGCGTGCTGGAGGTCGGCTGCCTCGTGATCCTTCTCCAGTTGCTCGAGTTTCTGTAGTGCCGATTGAGCTTCCTCGTCATGAACTTGGCGCAGCCTAGGAAATAGCGACTCTTCTTCGTCAGCAGTGTGTTTGGGCGCGGATTCCCGGAAATATCGCAAAGCTGACTGGAGCGCCCCCCGCGTTTGGTCAGTTGCCGGTTGTTCGATCACCTTTGCGACAGCCTCCAGCGTGTTGAGGAACATCTCGATGCGCCGGTGACAATCGGAAAGTAGTCCGGTTGGATGCGAAAAATCGTGAGCTCCCATTCCGATCTGTACAGGCATACCAGATTACTCCTCACTTGGGATGATCGTGATTTTAGTCAAGGGCGAGGGTGGGCGATTATCCCGCCTTAACCGTCTTTTTTTTGTACCAGTCAGCGTTCGTAGCCGCAAACTGTGCCCATTTTTCCGGTAGATCGTCCAACGCAAAGATGGCTGCCACCGGGCACACCGGCACGCACGCCCCACAATCGATGCATTCGTCCGGGTTGATGTAAAGCTGTGTTTCTGGCGAAAAGTTCGACTCATCTTTGCGCGGATGAATGCAATCAACCGGGCAAACATCCACGCATGCGGTATCTTTCACGTTGATGCAGGGCTCGGCAATAACGTATGCCATTTCCAACTCTCCTGAAAAATCCAGGGCCCTTCCTGCGCGCTCGTGCCAAAGGCCGCTGTGATCGAGCCAAAACGCACAGAACAGAGTCCCCAGTGCTAGGCTACGGCGCCGCGATCCTCCACCCTATGACTTAAGTCACAGGGGTATCGCTAGTTTTTCGCGATTTCTGCCCTAATGTGAAAATTCTTGGGCGGAAGGCTGTACAGGCGAACATCGCCTCTTCGGCCGCATCCACCGCGCAAGCATAGCTCTCGATCCGGAGCGAGCTCGAGGGCGTCAGTCGGAGCCGTCGGCGTGATCGCTATTTGGAGAGCTTTGGTCGTTGCCAGCGCGCACGTCGCAAATTCCTTCGCTCGAAGTTTGATCGGCGCTGAAAAGTTCGTCGCAAGGATCGGTCGTCCAATCCATCTGGTGGGTTACGGGGTCGACCTGAATTGCGCCAATGTAGCCAGCGCTTTGCAGATCATCAAGCGAACTGGGCGGTTGGCCCTTGTCTTCGGTGTATTGCTGGATCGCGTTGTTCATGACTGCGAGGTCCTTCTTCTGCGCTGCCTGCCGCGCGAGCTCTAGCGATCGTTGGTAACGCCCGGCTGCCAGCGTAGCAAGGATCACGATGATTGAGACCACGATCATCAGTTCCAGCAGAGTGAAGCCACGGCTTTTGCGCAGCCAACGCGGGGTCCAAATTCTCAGTCTATTTGCTGCAGTTTGCATAGAAACACCCATTATCCCTCGCGAGCGGGGAGCAAGCTACCAGTCCGAATATTTTGTTCCATCGAGCGCGGTACCTTGAGCACGGCTGTAAACATCGAACACGTCCTGCCCGCCCCATTGCGTGGAATCCGCGTCGTCTTGCGCGGAGCGCAAACCCCAATTCGTGTCGCCGGTGAAAGGGTCGATGGGAATCTTGCGCAGATAACGGACTTTCTGGTCCTGAGCTCCTGTGAGCTGCACGCCATCGACCAAGGTCTGCAGATCGGGCGGATAGCCTTCGGTGCCAGCCTGCACTTGAATCAGATTTTTATCCGCATCGTCCTTATAGCGGTCGATGGCGGTGCGCATTTCGAGAAGATCGGCGCGGAGCTCATGTTCTTTGCGGCTGATCACCATGACTCGCGCAAGTGGCATGGAGACGGTGGCGAGCACCACCAAAATTCCGCAGGCGATGATCAGCTCGAGCAGCGTCATACCGGATTGGGACGCGCCGGAGCTGCGCCGCCGCAGAACGCGGGTGGGATGCGCCGGCTGCCGCATTTCGCGCACGATCATTTTTGCGGCGCCTCGCTCTTTCATCACTTCCTCACTGCACGTTGATAGTGGCCTCGCCGGAGACCATTGGAATCGTCTGCTGCTGGGAATTACGGGCGTTCACCTGCAGGATCTGAATTGGAGAAGTGCCCGGAGCAACGGCGCGAATCACTAGCCCAAGCAGCGTACCCGAACCGTTTACGCCGGGAGTATTCGGTTGGCGCGTGGCGGAGACGATCACATCGCCATGCTTGGCATCGACGCGTTGCACCACGGCGACCTCCTGGGTGCCGCCGGAGAGAAATCCTCCGCTGGTCACGTCCTCCACCTGGATGACGGCTGGATTGTAGTGAATCAGGAGCGGAATCGAGTAGAGGTCGTTCACGTTGGCTACATTCAATCCTAGAGTGATTCTAGCGCCGGGCTTGATAGTTGCCGAGGACGGCGTGAATTGAAGCTGAGCCGCTGGAGTCGGTGCAGCAGCCGGGGCTGGAGTAGCAGTAGTAGGAGGCGGTGTGGAGGAACTCGGGCCGAGCGCTGAAGTCGTGCCGCCGTCCTGCGGCTCTTCGTCCTTGTAATAAACGCGGACGTTGGTATCGGTGCCGGCTGCCAATGGACGCAGGTCCGCCGTGGTAATCGAAGGCATGCGCAGCACGTGCGGAGTGATCACAACCAATATGTCGTTGGTCTGCACCTCGGTTCGATTGTCGGAAAACAGGTACTTGAAGAAAGGCAGCTTAGCGAGTCCGGGAATACCGTTGACGGTATTGCTGTTCGTGGTTTGAAACAGGCCGCCAAGGACGCTGACTTCGCCTGGCCTCAGGCGAATCTGGTCCGGCCCGATTTTGTTCTGGCCGATAACCGGCTGCTGAATGCCACCGATTGTGCTTTCTCCGGTTACTGACGATACGTCGAGCGAGAGCGTAAGGCTGACGTCGCCATCCGGGTGCACGCGCGGAGTGACGTCGATGTTCACGCCGACATCGAGGTATTGGAACTGCGTGTTGACCAGGGGGTTGACTACGCCGGCGCCGCCGCCGACCCCCACGCCAACGCCTGCCTGGAAACTGCCAGTGGCGATCGGAACTTTCTCGCCGATTTTAAGCGACGCTTTTTCGCCGTCGGTAATTCGAATCTCGGGATCCTGGATAATGTGCGTTTTTGTGTCCGTGAGTATCGCGTTGGCGGTGGCGCCCGGCAGTGTGGCGCTGTAATCGTTGAGCGAAATATTTTTCAGATTGCCAAGAGTGATCTGTGTGGGCGAAGTACTCGTGGTGGTACTCGACGTAGTCGTGCTGCCGCCGTTTGGCTGGCTGGTAGAGAGCGGAGTGAAGGCGATAGTCGCGCTCTGGCCGGGAAGCACACCGAGATCGCGCAAACGATCCAAGCTGGCCGAAAGGACTTGAAAATGAATCAGGACTTCGGGACGGGGCTGGTCGATAGAGTGAATGATTTTGGCGGCAAGAATCAATTTATCCGGCGTATCGCGCACCACGATCGCGTTGTCTGCGTTCACCTGCGTGACGCGGCGCAGATCAAGCAGCGACCTGAGCCCGGTGACGACTTCAGTGAGATCTTGTGGCGTGAGCGAATTTGCGAGATAAAACGTGCGGACTTCCTCGTCTTCCAAATCGCGGCGCTTCTGCGGGTTATCCGGGGCGACGAAAATCACGGTGCTTGTCAGCGGTTTCCAGAAAGCCTTGGATTCGAGCGACACTGCGTCGAGCGCCTGCTCGAGTGTGACGCCCGGAAGCTCCACGGAAATGCGACGCGAAACGAAATCTGGATCGAACAGCACGCTCAGTCCGGCGAGCTTTCCGATGGTTTCGAACACAGTTCGAGCATCTTCTGTGGCGCGGAAATTGATGGGCTCGCGCGAAAGCGGTTTCAGGCCGGGAGGAGCGGCCAGCAACTCGGACTCCGCCGAGGGGCTGGGCGTAGCGGACTTAGGTGCTGTGGCGCCCGATCTGGCGGCGATCAGCTCCAGCGTTTTGTTAACTTCTTCCTGGGCCGCAGAGTTCGAGGGATCGATGGTCGCGGCGCGCTGGAATTCCGCGAGCGCCATTTGCAAATCGCTCTTATTTACATCGTTTCGGCCTTGTTCAAGATGATATTGGCTATCCTCAAAGCGCACCTGTAAGTCATGAAGTTTGTATTGGGCGTCGGATGGATCTTTGCGCAGCGCACGATCGTAATCGGCGAGCGCGGTGTCATAATCTTGCAGCTCTTCGGCCTTCTTGCCAGCGGAGAAGTCTCGATTTGCCTTATTTGTTTTCATGCAGCCGATTAAGACAAAAGCAGCAATCGTCAGGATCGGCAGATACGCTATACGGCGCAAACAGGACCTCCGAGGCTTGTACTAAATCTTAGCGAGTCTAGCATCCGGTATAGGATGCAGCAAGGAATCGCATCCGTTGCCGATGATATTTGGTTACCATGAGATCGCAAATTGAGGAATTGGTTGTTACGCGCGTGTGGGAAAACGCGCCTTGACAGAAAACGCCGCGAATCGCGTCACTTGCGGCTGATTGCAAGCGGCAGATATCATAGGCTCATCGTGAAAACAGCAGTCAATAAGAAACAACGCGAAGGAGTGTTAATCGTCGCTCAAAATCGCGCGGCTTCTTACAATTACGACCTGCTCGACAAGCTGGAGGCCGGGCTCGTGCTGGTTGGCACCGAGGTAAAGAGCTTGCGCGAAGGGAAAGGTTCGCTGCGCGAAGCCTACGCCGATCTTCGCTCCGGCGAGCCGTGGCTAGTAAACTGCCACATCCCGGAATATCAGCCAGGCGGATTTCGCAATCACGATCCATTGCGAAAGCGAAAGCTGCTGCTGAATCGCCGGGAAATCGATCGACTGAACGTGCAGACGCAGCAAAAGGGCATGACCATCGTCCCGCTGAAAATCTATTTTCGCGATGGTATCGCGAAGTGCGAACTGGCCATCGCGCGTGGACGGAAATTCCACGATCGGCGTGAGGCGGAGCGCCGCAAAGAAGCCAAAAAAGAAGCCGACGAAGCGATGTACCGCTCGCGCCGGCGCTGAACAACGAAAGGACCACATGCAGATCGAATTGATTACCGAGCCCTACCCGCGAGTGCGCGCGGACGCCCTGATTACCTATGTTTTCGACGCGGATAATAAATTCGACGGCGTCCTAGGCGACATCAACCGCGAGATGAACGGGCGGCTCGAATCGCTGGCGGCTAGCGGAGAGCTCAACGGCAAACTGCTCGATCTGGTGCTAGTCCATTTTCCGCAAGGACTGGCTGCGCAGCGGCTGCTGCTGGTGGGAGCTGGCAAGCCCGCGAAATTTTCCGTATCCGATCTGCGGAAAATTTCGGGAACGGCGCTCCGTTATTTGAAGACGCGCGGCGCAAAGAAGCTCGTGTTTCTGACGCGCGAAAGCGAGCGTGGGCCGGAAGCCGCGCAGGCGGTGGTGGAGGGACTGACCGTCGCCGATTTCGAGGCGGATAAATATCGTAGCGAGAAAAAGAACCAGGAGATCGAGTCTGTTTCTCTCGCCGGATTCGACCCCGGCCTCGGCGGCGATTTGATATCCGCGGTCCAGCAGGGTCGCGTAATCGCCGAGTCGCAGAATTTCGCCCGCGATCTGATCAATGAACCGTCCAATCGGCTGACGCCGCGCATGCTTGCCTCGCGCGCCGAGGCAATGGCCAAAGAGTCGGGTCTGTCGATCGAAATTCTAGACGAGCGCAAGATCGCCGAGCTGAAGATGGGCGCGCTGATTGGTGTGGCACAGGGAAGCATCGAGCCGCCGCGCATGATAGTGCTGCGCTACACACCGGAAAATGGGCGCCCCGGAGCACCGGTGCTCGGCTTGGTGGGAAAAGCGGTGACGTTCGATAGCGGCGGCATTTCAATTAAACCGGCCAATAACATGGAGAAGATGAAGTACGACATGGGTGGCGGCGCCACGATGCTCGGCGCCATACGCGCTCTTTCGGCGCTAAAACCATCGATCCCGGTGATCGCGGTGATCCCCGCCACGGAAAATATGCCCGGTGGCCGCGCGCAAAAGCCGGGAGACGTTCAGGTGTCCATGTCGGGCAAGACGATCGAAGTAATCAATACCGACGCGGAAGGGCGGTTGATCCTGGCGGACGGAATTTTCTACGCGCGAAAACTTGGCTGCACGCATTTGATCGATGCCGCCACGCTTACCGGCGCTATTGAGGTGGCGCTTTCGAATGTCAACGTCGGCGCATTTGGCACGCCGCGCCACTATCTCGACCAGTTCCTGGCCAGCGCGAAATCTGTAGGCGAGAAAATGTGGCCCATGCCCATCGACGATGAGTACGAAGACATGATCAGGAGCAATATCGCGGACATTCGCAACACCGGCAGTGGCAAAGGCGGTGGGGCGATCACCGCAGCATGGTTTTTGAAAAAATTCACCGACGACACGCCTTGGATTCACCTGGATATTGCCGCGACCTGCTGGGTAGACGAAGGACGGCCGTGGCTGGCGAAGGGGCCGACGGGCGTGGCGATTCGTTCGATCATTGATTTTGCGATGAAGATGTAGCTGGACGGCCAAAAAGGATCGTCGCGCTTTCAGCGCGATTTGGCCGCGTCTGCCGCTTGCGCTCGTTCCGGCGGCAAAGGGAAGATGGTACAGCTCCCGTCGCGCTGGGGTTTGACTCCAAAGACATTTTCCATGTAGCGAACGGCCGTATCGCTCTGCGGTGAATCGAAAACGACGGCTGCGCTCAGATTCAATTCGCGGATCATAGCCGCTGCGGAGGTGGCATCTGCTGTAGTGTCGATCGGGGCGTGGTATTCGCCTTCGAGGGACATGAGCGAGCGCAAAATCCGAAAGTTCCAGAACGGCTTCCAGGCGCCCGGTGGCGTGTAAGACAAATACCCGCCCATAATTGCGAACCTGCCGCGATCTGCAACCTGCATCCACATGCTTTTCAGGCAATACGGCGCGCGGATCA
>JBOGMW010000075.1:0-4524 GCA_050746805.1 Candidatus Acidiferrales bacterium
ATACTTATCTCAAGATTGCGCTGGTGCTTCTCTCCCTTGTGGCCATCGGCCTGGCCCTGGTGGACTTGAAAACGATTCGGACCTTCCAGAACTTCAGGCCGCTGGTGATCCGCATCGACCAACTCGGTCGAGCCGAGGCGCTCGATTACCACACCTTCGATTACAAGCCCCAGGATGCCGAGGTGCGCTACTTCCTGACTCAGTTCTGCACGCTGTATTACCGTCGCAACCGCTACACAATCCAGGACGACTTTTCGAAGTCGCTCTACTTCCTCGATGGCAGCCTTGCGAACAGCGTCTTCGACGCCTACAAGAAGGGCGACATTATCAAGCAATTCCTCACGAATTCCTCCGCACCCGAGATCGATATCGATGTCAAAAACGTCGCGCTCGAAGGATTGCAGACGCCGCCCTACCGGGCCCGCGTGGACTTCGACATGGTGTATTACTCGCCCGCCGATCACAGCGAGATCAAGCGCGATGTCTATACGGCCAACTTCGTGTTCGTCTTCAGAAGTCAGGTTCCCAACGAATTGATTCCCATTAACCCTCTCGGTCTGACCATCACCTATTTCCGGGAAGACCAGGCTTTCAAGTGAGGCTGCGATGATTGCAAACGCGTTGCTTTTGACCATTGCCGTGCTGCTGGCCTACGGCTTCTGGTTGATGGACCAGTTGAAGTTCATGGCTCCCTACAAAGCTGTGATCTTCCATGCCTACGGCACCGTCCTTCTTGGTGCGGCGGCTGTTTTGTTCCTGAACGTGTTCGCCGCTTTCCTGGCTATCAACCGCAGGTTCTTCCTGAAAGACACGGGCCGCAAGCTCTCTCACCTCGACAAGCAGTTCAATATAGGCCAGGCCGAGATGCCCGCGCCCTCCGACGACGAGGAGCCGAACTGAGATGTCCCGCGATCTCTATTCCTATGATCCCCAGGAGACGCGCGATGCGGCTCCCCGTGCTCCTCGCAGACATCGGGAGTCCGCGGTCCCCGATCCGCGTTCTAGCAGAGGAGCGGGAGAGAGTTCCCCGGAAGCCCGCGAAGCGCCGGAACCGCAGGAGCGGAATGTTCTGAAACCAGAACGCGAAGACTTGCCGCGCGCCTATTACCTGCGCAACCGCGAGTATCGCCTTAGGGAATCCGAAATCCATACGCTCAGTGAAGTCGGGCGGTTTCGCGTCATCGCTCCCCGCGACCTCGCTAGGTACGGCTATGGCGGTGACACCGTCCGCATGGAACGAGACATCCGGCGACTCAAGGAGCAGTCGCTCCTGACCGCAAAGACCCTCGAAATCTCAGGCAAAAAAACGCTGCGCATAATCACGTTGACGAAAGAAGGAGCGAAACTCCTCAAAAAGACCGACCAGCTACCGGAACGACAGGAGATTTACCACGGCTTGCGGAAGCCCAAAGAGGCCAAACACGATGCGGATTTGTACCGCCTTTATCAGAAAGAGGCTGCCCGGATCGAACGCGCGGGCGGCAAGCCGCTGCGCGCCATTCTCGATTATGAATTGAAGCGCGATCTCAATCGCGATCTCGCCGCGCTCGACCCGGAGAAAGACAATTCCGAAGCGAAGGAATTGATTGCCGAAAAGCATCACCTTCGCGTAGTCAACGGAAAGATTCCACTGCCCGACCTTCGCATCGAGTACGAGAACAACCGGGGCGAGCTAGACCGTGTGGACCTGGAACTCGCAACCCGCGACTACCGGCCTCGAGGATTAGCTGCAAAAGCGAGCGCCGGTTTCTCCCTCTATAGCCGCCCCGAAGACGCGTCGCGTCTGCGCCGGATTTTGAACGACCGGGATCTTACGGCAGGGATTCTTTCGCTATGAATATCTCCCCTCTCCATACTGACAGCCTGCGAGCCTTCGGCTACACCGATGAGGAAGCACGCTTCCTCTATATTGTTGCCACTCATTCCGGCTACTTCATGGCCCGCCAATTCCTCGGCTTTACCGGCTCTCATTGGGGCAAGCGCACCACGAGTTTTTGGCAGAAACTTCAAGCCAAAAACCAAGTTCGGCGGGAATGCTACCCGATCAGTGGCATTGTCTATCACCTGTTTTCACGGAAGCTCTATTCCAGCATCGAGAAAGAGAACCTGCGCAATCGCCGCGCCCACGAATTGGAGTTCATCCGGCGGCGCATCGCGATGCTCGATTTCGTGCTGGTAAACCAGGACCATCGCTACCTTGAAACCGAAACGGAAAAGGTCCGCTTTTTCTCGGGCGCGCTGAACATTGAGAATCATTACCTCCCCTCGAAGCTCTATCTCGGCAAGCCTGGCTCCAAGACTACGGTCCACTACTTCGTGGACAAGCTCCCCATGTTCTTTGCCGACTCCTCTCCTGTGGTGACGTTCACATACATTCACGAAAGCGAACCCACGTTCGCCGAATTTACCCATCATCTGAACGATTACATCCCACTGTTTCAGCAGCTTTCCGAGTTCCGATTTCTGTACGTTTCGCGCGAGGATTCACGCTTCGACAAGGCTTCGGAAATCTTCCATTCTCTGGTCAAGATTCCGCTCGAATCGGACATTGGGGAAGAAGTCCTTCGTTACTTCCACGTGCGCAAGGCATGGGATGAAAAGCAATACGCCGCCGTGACCGAAACCGATCTGATTTTTCGCAACCAGGCGCGCTCCCGTTTTGGCGGAGACAGGTTCGAAGCGTTCTATCGCGGCTGGAAAAGCGGGCGAATCACCGAGGAAGTCATTCGTCGCCAGTTTCCCGCGAACGAGCGCAAGCGACGCATCGCATTCGGCACGTTCCCGTTGAAAAAGATCGGTATCGCCAGTGACGACAATCATGAAAACCAGTGACGAGGGAAGGACTTACACGCAGCACTTTTTGATCTGCCGCTCTCGTCACCACATGGCGATGCAAAGCAGTTTCTTGAAGAGAGTTACCGGAAGGCAAAACCCAAAACATACCGTGGAAAAAACTCAAAATCGGGCGGGAGCGACCCCACTTTTTCGGCTTTCAGCCGCCCAAGTGGACTGTGGGTCGCTCCCGCCCTCCGGCACAGGTCACTGTGCCGCGTGTTTTTCCCACGGTGAAAGCAAAAAGCCAAAACCCGAACGGCTTTAGGAGGAGAAAGATGTCGATCATCAAGAAAGCACCGGCAATCAGGACCCGCGAAGTTCATCTGGAAGAACCCGTCAACGAGTTGCTCGAAGATTATGCCCGGTTCATCGAGAGCAGCCCCGATCACGTTCTAAACGCAGCCCTCAAGAAAGTCCTCTGGCGCGATCAGGATTACCGGAAATGGAGGGAACAGCGCCGCAGCGGTTCCGAAAGGCCACAGCCCACGGAGGGGAGGGTGAAAGCATGATCCAGAGGACTCTCCACTCGCGCGGATTCGTCTCGGCTCTGTTGGCCATAGCCGGTGGAGCGATCCTTTATTACAGTCATCCTTTTCCGTCCGACCAGATTTTCTTGCGCGTAATCGCACTGCGCGCTCCTCGCGCCTTTCTTAGCTTCGAGTACCTCTACAACCTGTTTCTGTTCACTACGCCATTCCTGCTCTTTTCGACCGTGCTCTCGGGCCTCTACATCTTCACACTCAAAGTGCGCCGCCGCATCTCGCCGGGACGCCTGCCCCGGTACGTTAACCCTGAGCAGCGCGACAGCCTCTACATGGTGGTCGGGGAAGTGCATAACGCCCACAAACCGGGGCCTTCCGAGACCCCGCGATGGCTCGCGATTCCCGAGCGCGGCTTGTTCACCGGCATTGCCATCTTCGGCGCGGTCGGAACCGGCAAAACTAGCTGCTGCATGTATCCCTTTGCCGAGCAGGTTCTCGCGTACAAAGCGAGCGAGAAACTCAAGCGGATTGGTGGGCTGATTCTCGAAGTCAAAGGCGACTTCTGCCGCAAAGTAAAGGGCATCCTCGACAAGCACGGACGCGGCGAGGATTACATCGAGATCAGCCTCGAATCCGAATACCGCTACAACCCGCTCCACAACGATCTCGACGCCTATGCCCTCGCGTTCAACATCGCGTCGCTCCTGAACAATTTATTTGGCAAGGGCAAGGAACCCTTCTGGCAGCAGGCGTACACGAATCTGGTCAAATTCATCATTCTTCTTCATAAGGTCGCCTACGATTACGTGACCCTGTTCGATGTCTACCAGTGCGCGATCTCCCCGACCCTCCTTGAAAAACGGATTTCCGAAGCCGAGGACATCATCATGGGCCGTCACTATATTGCCGTCCAGCCGGAGGTCTTTAGCACGCGCGCGGCGGACCTGGCGGGCTTGGGATTCGTTCTCGATTTGAAGGAAGATCGTTACCTCGCTCCAGACACGCCGCAACTGCGCGAGACTCTCCAAAACCGGAGCATCGGCTTCGAGTCCCGAAGCGTTCTCGATCCCGCACAAGCCAACCCGGAAAAGTTCGAACAATTGGAAGCCGTAAAGCGCTGGTTTGAGGATGACTGGAAGCGCATCGAACCCAAGCTGCGAACCTCGATTGTCGAGGGCATCTCGGTCTTCCTTTCTCTGTTCGACGA
>JBOGMW010000076.1:0-37023 GCA_050746805.1 Candidatus Acidiferrales bacterium
TCATTGGTCCTCTGGCGTTATGGTTTGAAAGGCCACAATGCGCTCTTCGCGCGGGGCGGAGAATATCTCACAGTGTATTGAACCGCAAGTGAGTCCCGCATAATCGCCAGATATGGTGTGGGTTTAGAACCCCGGCGGGCGCTCGTCGGCTACGTTGAAACTGCGCTCCATCGCCAGGCCGGCGCGCCCCAGTGTGCCTTCGTCAAAGAGGCGTCCGACCAGCGTGACGTCGTAGGGCACGCGACGCGGCGGAGAAAACTTCGGCAGCGGGTGTTTTGGATCAGGCGCCCAATCGCTGCGTGCCTCCGAAATTTCGACGAAGCCCGCGCGCAGGGTGAGCGACGGATGCCCCGTGAAGTTGGTAATCACCAGCATTTCGTCCCGCAATGAGGGCACCAGAAGCAGATCCACTTCGGAGAATACGCGCGCCATCTCTTCGGCCACTTTTCTGCGAAAGCGGTCTGTCTGTACGAAATCGACGGCGGAAAGAAAGCGCGATTGGCGGAAGGTGTTAGGCCACGCGTCAGGAACTTGCATTTTGAGCTGATCGACTTGGTGGTCGAGCGTGATTTTTTCGAAGGCCGCCGCGGATTCAGCGAACAAAATCACGTTCAGGTCGTCGTATGGCCAGTCGGGAATGGATACCTCGGCTGGAATCATACCTAATTTTTTTACGGTCTCCAGGGCCGCGCGGTCCACCTCGGTCGCCTGCTTGTCGTTCATCCACGCGGGGAAATAGCCGACGCGCAGGCCCTTCACGCTAGCGCTCGCATCGAAATCCAGTTTGCTGGGAACACTTGCCAGATCGCCAGGATCGGGGCCGGAGATAGCGTGCAGGACCAACAGCGTGTCTTCCACCGTGCGTGCCATCGGGCCGAGCTTATCGAGCGTCCAGCAAAGCGTCATCGCGCCGGTGCGAGGCACGCGGCCGTACGTAGGCCGCAGTCCGGTAATGCCGCATCGGCTGCTGGGGCTGACGATACTTCCTTCCGTCTCGCTGCCAATCGAGAAAGCCACCAATCCCGCAGCAGTGGCCGAACCGGGGCCAGCGCTCGAGCCTGACGATCCTTCTTCGAGCAGCCAAGGATTCATCGTCTGCCCGCCGAACCAGATATCATTTAACGCCAGGGCGCCCATGCTCAGCTTGGCCACCAGGATCGCGCCAGCATCGTGCAGACGTTGGACAACCACTGAATTATTGGTGGGAACGCGGTCGCGAAAGCACGCGGCGCCATAGGTGGTGGGAATTCCGGCCGTGTCGAGCAGGTCTTTGCCGCCCCACGGGATGCCGTGCAGCGGTCCACGATACTTACCGGCGGCGATCTCCTGGTCGGCCTGCTTGGCTTGTGCAAGAGCGAGGTCGCGGGTAAGGGTAATCACGCAGCGCAGCTTGAGGTCGAATTGCTGCAAGCGTTCGAGGTAGATATGGGTGAGCCGCTCGGAGCTGAGCTTTCGTTCCTCGATCCAGTGCGAGAGCTTAGTGACGGATGCAAATGCTATGTCTTCGTCATTCGACGGCAATGCGCCCGCAAATTCTGCACTGCGAATAAAGCGATTGCGCCGCGGCCCCACCTGCGTGCCGGGAAGAACCGGATTCCACAACGTTGCTGGTGAGAGCGTCGCCTCAAGGGCAACTTTGCGCGGCCCAGTACGCCGCTCGTAAAGCGCGGCCATCGAATTGCGCCAGTTGCCGGCAGCCTCGGCACGATCTCGCTCGGTCATCTCCACCTGCACGAGTTTCTCTGCTTGCGTGAACGTCTCAGGTGAAACGTCCGGGCCCACGGCCGGCGAAGTGCCGAACGCAGGCGGAGCGCCGGCTGGCGGCCCGGCGGGCTTATGCGGCGTCTGCGACTCGGATTGAAATCCGGCGGCGGCGAGCAAGGGTATGGACATATTTGTTAAAAACTCTCGGCGCGATTTCGACATTTGATCTCCCTGCGCAGGCGCGAAGCCTGTCGGCATCACGCGCGCTGAACGCCTGAAACTCTATGTCGAATTCGTTGAGAAGTGAAATGGAATCAGGTAGCGAGGCAGGAGAAGAAACGCGAAGCGCGCGAGATCGGCTGACGGGCTGGCAGATAACGCTGATACTGTTGATCGAGCCTGGGCGCTAGCCGCCGATGGAATTCAGATCGTCCGCGGCTTGTTGCTCCGCGTCCTTGGCTGCATGCTTGGCGTTGGCATCGGGCTTGAGTTGACGGATGGCTTTGTCTAGCCCCTGAGCTTTGTCGCCGTCGGCGACTCGGCAGCCGGAGACGTCCACGCTGGTGTGCACGCCGGTGATGTCCGCGCGGAGACAATAGAAGCTCACGCCAAGATTGTGGCTGGCGTGAAGGGCGGCGAGGCATCCATCGAGGGTGGTGAATGGGGCGCACGCTTCGGTTGCAGTAGAATTTGCCGCCAAGACTCCCGAAGCGTGCAGGTTCCGGGTGAGCTTTAGTTCCAGGTCGCTACGGTTCGCATCGTCGGCAGTCGAGGAATCCTTCTTGATCCACTTCATCGGGTTCAGGGAATGAGAACTGTCCTGAGCGGCTTGGGCCGCGCCAGCGCCCGCAGGGCCTTGCGCAGCCGCACGCTTCGCTCCCACGGTCAAGGAAACCGCCAGAGCGAAAATCAGCACGGCACTAGCGGCTAGCAATTTCCTCATGGCTTTCGACCCCCTGCAAAAAGTTCTGACCGCAGATGCAATGTCATGTTCAGTAGGCCACAGGTCAGAAGGCGCTGATAGGCAGAGCGCGACGGTACTACTCGAATCCGTCACACTGTACCTTTGGACAGGTGACCCGAGCCCGTGGCACAGCGCCGGAAATCGAAAAGGAGCGAAGTCCGCGGCCCAGATTTGCCCGGCGGCAGCGTCCGGTGTGTCGAGCGCCCGAAACGGCTATAGCGAGTTGAGAAACGCAACCAGATCGGATTTTTCTTCTTCCGTCAAATTCATCTGGAAGCGCTGATTGTAGAAGTTGACGACCTCGTCCAAATTCCGCGCGACGCCGTTGTGGAAGTACGGCGCGCGGGCCGCCAAACCGTGCAGGATCGGACCCTTAATACGGTTCAGATCGCTGCAGTTTCCAGTGATCAACGCCCGGCCCGGATCGGTGGTGTAAACCACGTAGGGAGCGCTGGCGTCTTGCGGATTCGGGAAGGGGTTCGGGCAGCCGGTGATTTCATACACGGGCATATCGGCCGAAGTGAGCTGCGAAAGCGCATTCGCGATCGAAGTATCTTGCTCTTGGGCGGCATCGTGCGACGTGCCAATATCGAGAGGCAGCGGAGCGGAGTGATCGCCGACGTTGGGAGCGTTGTGGCAGGTGGAGCACGTGCCTTGAAATGGCGGCACCGGCAGAGACGTGCCGAGCGCGGTCGCAACGGCAGAATTGTCGTTCAGGCCGCGCACGTTCGAGATGGTAAGCGGATGGGTGTTGAATATCACCTCACCAGCGGCGATGGCCTCGCGGGTTTTAGCGACGCCGAATTGGTTGCGTCCCCGGCCGCCGTTCTCCCAGGGCGAGAAGATTGTGAACACCTCGGGATTGAACGGTTTGCCCTTAGGGTCCTGCCCAAGCGTGTCGTTGATGCCGGGATAGTACGGCTGCTTGGATAACTGCTGCGGACCTCCCTGGGCGTTTCCTGCGCTAAGTAAGCCAGCCCGATTATCTAAAACTTGCGCGCTGTACAAGCTGGACTCGAATTGGACGATCGCAGCGAGCTGAGCCGACGTGGGAGGAACGGCCGCTTGCGCGTGCCCCAGAGTGGCGTCGAGCGCCTGGTGCGCCAGATCGGTGGCCAAATTGGCCGCGAATGTGGCCGGATCGTTGAGCGGCGCGACGGTTTCGCGGCCATCAGCCATCACTGCGCTCAAATACGTCAAGTTGGTAGACGGGAGCGGCCGCCGATAGACCGAGACCGTCTGTTGCCCGGAGACCGGGTCAGTGACAACCGCGCACCCGTACGGATCGTGTACCGCCCGGATGGCGAATTCGGCGTTTGCAGGCACCTGCAACGAGATGCGGATATCGCCATTTTGAAGAATCAGGCTGTGAGCAGCAGGATCGCCGGGCGCGACACCCGGGCAATTGGCACCATCCACTTCGGCGAAAAGTGGATCGCGACCGGAAGTGGCGCCGAAGATTCTCTGGGCGCGGGCGGTGCTGAGACTAAAAGCGTCGCCTGGGACGTGACAAGTGGCACAGGTGCGGCCGTTGGTGCCCAGGTTCTGGAAAAACGGATTGTTCGTGTTACTGCGCCCCTCGACGTTGTAAGCGCCCATCACCCCGGTGCGATCAAGAAAGAGCATGAACTGCGGCACGATGGCCGCGGACGCAACGCCAACAAAGCACAGCGCGCCGAGTAGAACAATCCATTTCCGCGGTTTGCGCGCCGCCGACACAAGCTTCAATTTTTTAAGCACGGGAACCTCCGAACGATTTCATCACTTGCCGAAGCGTCTGCCCGCCTCCGAAGCAACGTACCTAGTCGGGGCAGACCGCGATGAATAGTCTTCTGGCCTCTATATAGGTAATCGGAAACGGCGGGCGAAAAGCGACACGTACCTGGTTATTCGGCTTTGGCTGGGGTTGGCGGCTGGAATCGCTTCCGGACCTCGACCACGAGAGCTATAAACCGGCGGTCGTTGTGGAGGGGGGTGAACAAGGGATCGGTGGGAAGCGCCTGTGCGATGCGAGGCGCCAAGCCGTGTTCAACAGACTGGCGAAGCAGGGAAAGAGCTTCCTGTTTCCGGCCCTTCCGCAAATACACGGAAGCGAGGTCGTATTTCGTTACCGCAGTCTCGCCTTGGCCGGGCTGCAGAAAGCGATTTTCTATCCCAAGCAGACTTTCCAGTGTTCGCTCCGCGTCGTCCGCGTGACCGGCATCTCTCTGAAATTCACCAAGGTTAAGCATGGCATTCACCGTGTCCATGTTTTCAAATCCGGATGCCTGGACGTGCCGATTTACAGAGTCCTGCTCCAGCTTCAAAGCTTCATCCAGACGGTGGTCGTTGGCGAGCATGATCGCCAGGTTGTCCGTCGTGTTTAGGGCACGCGGGGCATCTGATCCGAGAGTGCGCTTTTCCTGCTCCAGCACCTTGCGAGCTAGCTCGACGCTCTCCGCACAGTTTGCCTTGCGCTCGCCGCAGGCGGTGAGAGCGAGTTCCTCCATGGTCGCCAGCGTGTCTCCATGATTGGGCCCAAGGATGCGGCGCTGCGTTTCGAGAAGCTTTCGCTCAATACGTTCGGCCTCGGGAATGCGGCCCTGCTGCATGACCGACCACGCTAGATCATGCGTCATACTGAGCGTATCGCGGTCTTCACCGTCTCCGGCCGATTGGCTTGCCTGGATGCCTTCTCGAAAGAGCGACTCCGCAGGGGCGAAGAGCCCCAGATTCAGATACGCCCGGCCCATTACATGAAGCAGCTGAGCTCGCAGTTCCGCATCGTTGGTCAAATTGGTGTTGATATCTTTGGCCGCGTTGTCGAGGAGTTCCCTGGCCGTCACATTCTGGCCGGCCGATGCACGCGGGTCGGAAACTCTGAAGATCCCGGTCATGAAATCGGCTATGCGGTTGGCGCGGTCGCGTTCGCGCAGGGCGGCATCGCGCTGCACGCGGGCGGTGCGGGCCTGAAGAAGCGTGCCTACGAGTCCCGCTAGCATGACGACCATAGCGGCGGCCGATAGCGACACCGCCAGCCGGTTGCGGCGCGCAAACTTGGTCGCGCGGTATGCGACGGTGTCGGGCCGGGCGCTGATTGGCTCGTGGTTTAGGTAGCGGCGAAGGTCGTCCGCCAACGCCGAAACCGAACTGTAGCGTTCCTCAGGTGACTTTTTCAGCGCCCGCATCACCACGGTGTCCAGATCTCCGCGAAGATGACGGCGGAGCTGAGATGGAGAGCAGCCCCTGTTGGCCGCTGCGCTGTGCGCCGTTTCCGCGCCGAGCTTGGCAGCGGAAATTGTTTCGGAGGGACGCGGCGGCTCGATCTCGACAATGCCCTTGACCAAGTCGGCGGTCGATCGCGACGGCTGTCCCAGCGGATGCTGCCCGGTCAAAAGCAGGTACAGCAGCACGCCAGCGGCATATATGTCCGTCGCCGTGGTGATAGCGCCGCCAGTTACCTGTTCGGGCGCAGCGAAATAGGGTGTGAGCGCTGCGCCGCCGTCGATAGTGAGCAATGCAGCGGATGGGTCTGCTTCGTGCGCCAGCAGCTTGGCGATGCCAAAGTCGAGTAACTTTACTTGACCATCCGCGCTTACCAACACGTTGGGCGGCTTCAGGTCGCGATGAACGATCAGGTTGGCATGGGCCTGGCTCAGAGCGCCCAGCACATCGAGAAACAGCCGGATTCGCGCATCGACATCGAGTGCGTGCGCATCGCAGTACTGGTCGATTGGCTCTCCTTCCACGTATTCGAGAACCATGTACGGTTGACCATCGGGCATCACGCCTGCGTCGATCAGTTCGGCAATGTTCGGGTGCGCCAGCGACCCGAGAATGCGCCCCTCTCGCTTGAATCGCTCGGTGCTGGCCCGCGTGGCGACCGAGAATTGTAGAAATTTCACGGCCACCCGGCGCTCGAACCGGCCGTCGTTCCGCTCGGCGAGCCAGACTCGGCCCATGCCACCGCTTCCTATGGATGAAATCAGCGTGTAGGGGCCGACGCTCTGTCCCTGCAAGAATTCGCTGCCACCTGGCGGACCGGGAGAGAATTCGAGGAAACGTTCGCCCATCAGCGCGCGGTGTTCCTCAAGGAGCGTGCGCAAGAGATCGATCGATTCAGGCTTGCTTGCGGTAAGCGATTGCAGCCATGCCTCGCGCTCGTTTTCAGATAACGAAAGCGCCTGATCGAGCAACGGACCTATTTCTTGCCACTGTTGTGGACTAAGCTTGGCCACGGTATTTCAGATCTCCAGATCCGGGCGAATGCTGCGATACAAGTACACGCGGGCTTTTTCCCATTGCCGCTGGGCGGTACGCTCGGAAATAGCCTTGATTGCCCCGATTTCGGCGAAAGAAAACCCGCAGAAAAACTTTAAATCCACGATCTCGGCAAGCGCAGGCTCCACGTCCGCAAGCTCGTTAAGAGCCGTATCAATTTGTTCCAGTTCCCGGTCGTCCACGCCGACCTCGTTCACTTTGGTGGTCAACGAAGTAATTTCGAATTGGCCGCCGCGCTTCTGCGCATGGCGGCTGCGAGCATGGTCGATGATCAAACCACGCATCACGCGGGCCGCATAGCCCATGAAACGCGCGCGATCGGGAAACGACGGGCCTTCGCGTTCCGCCATATCCAAGTACGCTTGGTGTAGCAAAGTGGTGGCGCTAAGGCTCACCGGGATGCCTTGGCGCGCCAGTTCGCGCTTGGCAAGTTTATGGAGTTCGGAGTAAAGCGCGGCGAAAAGTGCGGCGGCCGCGGAATCGTCCCCAATATCGGCTGCGCTTATAAGCGATGCGACCGTGGGATTGATGCGATTCTCCATTTCAGGATGGCCAGTTGTCGAGAGCCTCTCGTAATCTACCGGATTAGTCAAGCAGGCCGACGGCAGCTTGTTTCCGTCACTTCTGTCGCTTGGCAAGGAAGATCATGTCCGCGCACTCCATGAGTGGATCACCGGCGCGAACCTTCGCTCGATCCGCATTCTTCGCGCCGTGCGCGTCGCGGCGCGCCGTTGCTCGCCTTTGCGCGACGACCGTCAAAGTGCGAAACGCCGCCAGGTTCCGAGCCTCGTAAAGTGAGCCATCTCTTGAAAAATCCTTAGGCGCTGAGGAATAATCACGACGAGGCAAGCCAGCCGTAAAACCCTTACGCGATGCGAAAGAAGATCATCAACTTCGACGCTGTGCGAAAAATTGCCCTCGAGCTACCCGGGGTCGAGGAAGACTCGGCTTACGGCGGACGGGCGTTCAAGGTCGACGGAAAACTCTTGGCCTGCACGCCCGTGAATCGCTCAGCCGAACCCGGCTCGCTCGGCGTTCGTATCGACATCAACGACCGCGCCCACCTGCTCGCCGAAGCGCCCGACGTCTATTACGTTACGGAGCACTATGTTCCGTATCCCATGGTGTTGGTCCGCCTCTCGCGCGTCACTCCGGACGTGCTTCGCGATCTCCTCCGCATGGCCCACAAATTCGTAACCGCCAAACCGAAATCCCGTCGTTGCCCCTCAGCCGCCACACGCAACTAGAAGCCTTCCGCCTGCGATATGTCCGCGTGCAATCTGGATGTCCTTGCGAATCTTCGGAAAACGAAATTGTGCGGCGCGGCTAAACGTCTTCAACAGTCCGCGTAAAGTTCTTGCGGTCAATTTTATAAAGCCGGTGCGGTATTCCCGCGTACAGAAATTCCCTTTGGTACTGGCATCCCAGCTTTTCCAGAATTCTTACCGACGCCCGATTCTGCGGCAGCACAAATGCTTTTAGTTTCTCCAGCTTCAAATCCTCAAAGCCATAGCGCAACACGGCGGTAGCAGCTTCCAATGCGTACCCCCGCCCCCAATGCTTCAGGCACAAGCGGTAGCCAAGCTCGATTTCCTCTTTCTCCTCGATCTGCACTGGCTGCAAACCGCAGGTGCCGATGAAGTCTTCGTCCTGCTTTAGGAATACCGGAAACTTCGCGAATCCACGTGCGGCGAATAGCTCCATCCGCTTCCGGATCTCACCTTTGGCCTCGGCTTCGTCGCGCACCGAATACGCGCCGGGAGGCGAAAAGCAGTTGTAGCCGATGTCGCGAGACATCTCGATATAAGAATTCACGTCAGTTTCGCGCCATTCCCGGAGAAACAGCCGCTTTGTCTCGATCCGCATCTTCAACCTAAGCGTCTGAAAGCGACTCGTCGAATCCCGGCGCGTGAGCGTCTTTCACTTCGCCAGCCTCCAAAATCTCTCCGCAATCCAGGCATTCGATGTACTGCGCGTCGTTATCCTTCGCAATCAACTGCGTCCGCTTGTGAGCGCATTTGGGTTTAGGCTCGGCCATGTATCTTCCTTCGTTCCCCGCGTCGTTGGCCCATTATAACCGTGATTTGTATCTTGACAGGATATCAGCGCCGTGCTACCATGTCTTGTTTTTCCTGCCTGCCCGGAAGCAGCCGTGGGCGGGCAAGATGATTTTGAGGCACTGATCGGCGGCAAACGCGACTCGTGCGCCTTCGGGGCCATCGGGAGAGTGAGGGCGATTCGATGAACTCGGCCAGTCAGTTTACGCAAGTTCGGCGGTCCACTCGCCGTCGGAACCCGATTCGGCCGCGCAGTGCGAATGCGGGGCTCCCATCGCGCTCGTCCGTGCGGGGACGTCAGATCGACACACCTCGCCATTCTAATCACCTCCTAACTGACAGAAAACAAAGCATCGCCCGTCATTCAGATCGACACAAATCTGCATGGCTCGCAAACCTCCAATCCCACGAACTTCGCCGCCAATCTCGACCCCCGATTCAGCAATCGTTGACGGAACGGCGACTCGGCCCATATAATGGAGGTTCGTCAATTCAGTTGGAGGCAGCATGTACGCCGTGATCCGCAGTGGAGGTAAGCAGTACCGCGTCGCCCCGGGCGAGACGATCCACGTCGAGCGACTGGAAGGCAAAGTCGGCGGCAAAGTGACCTTTGAAGAGGTCGTCGCCGTCCGCAACGACGAGAAAAAGATTCTGGCCGGTGCGCAATCCAAAGCTAAGATCACCGGCAAGATCGTTAAGCACCTGCGCGGCCCAAAAATGCAGGTGCTGAAGTATAAGACCGGCGGCCAATACAAAATTCAGCGTGGACACCGGCAGAATTACACCGCCGTTCAAATCGGCGAGATCGAACTCGCATAAAACTCCCAGAGGCTTCTTATGGCGCACAAAAAAGGCGGCGGGTCATCCACTAACGGACGCGACTCGCAGGGACAGCGGCTCGGCGTCAAGCGTTTCGGCGGCCAATTCGTTACCGGCGGCAGCATTCTGATCCGCCAGCGCGGCACCCGTTTCAAGGCTGGCAAGAACGTCGGCCGGGCCAAGGACGATTCGCTCTTCGCGTGCGTCGATGGCGTGGTGCGCTTCGAAGATAAGGGCGGACTGGGGCGGTTTATCAGCGTTCTGTCTCCCGCCGAGGCCTCCGCGGCGCCCGCCGAAAAGCCCGTCGCGACCGCGGCCGACTGACATTCTCCCGCCACGCGAATATTCGCGATCCGCTGACCCCATCCGCGAGTCTAAGCGTATAGGCGGCTATCCTGCCATTCTCGATTTCAGGATCCGGCGTTTCCGCCGGTCAAATTTTCCATGTTTGTAGACGAAGCCAAAATCTCGATAAAAGGCGGCGACGGAGGCAACGGCTGCGTCGCGTTCCGCCGGGAGAAGTACGTCCCGCGCGGCGGCCCATCTGGTGGCGACGGCGGACATGGCGGCGACATTTATCTCGAATCGAACCCCAACGACAACACGCTGCTGCGTTACCGCTATAATCGCCTCTTCCGCGCCGATCGCGGACGCCACGGCGAAGGCTCCGATTGCCACGGCCGCTCCGGCGAAGACATGGTTCTCACCGTGCCCATCGGCACAGTCGTTTACGACGCCGATTCCGGCGAGCAGCTCTTCGATTTCGCCGCCGCGGGGCAGCGCTTCCGCGCGGCCAAAGGCGGACGCGGCGGACGCGGCAACGGAAATCCACATTACACTCGCCCGTGGCACCAGGCGCCGCGCGAACACGAAGACGGCAAGCCCGGCGAAGAGCGCAACCTGCGCCTCGAATTGAAGCTGCTCGCGGACGTCGGTCTGGTCGGATTTCCCAACGCTGGAAAATCCACTCTGATTTCGCGTATCTCCGCGGCGCGTCCGAAAATCGCCGCGTATCCTTTTACTACCCTCGAACCCCACCTGGGCGTCGTCAGCGCCGATCCTGACGCGCCTCCGGGCGCCGGGCGCACGTTTGTGGTCGCCGATCTTCCCGGCCTGATCGAAGGCGCGCACGAAGGCGCCGGCCTGGGAACTCGATTTCTGAAGCACGTGGAGCGCACGCGGCTAATCGCGCATCTGGTCGATACCAGCGACGCGAACGATCGCGATCCGCTGCGCGATTTCGAAATCATCGAGCATGAATTGGCTTCGTTCAGCCCGGCGCTGGCGCAAGAGCCGATGATCGTGGTAGCCACGAAGCTCGACGCGACCACCAGTCCCGAGCATCTCGAAAGCTTGCGCGCCTTCGCTGCCATGCGCGGCCTGCCGTTCTACGCGATCTCCTCGGCGACAGGCGAAGGCATCGTCGAACTCGTCCGCGGACTGGCCAACGCCCTCGATCGAATCCCGAAACCTGCTCCGCCGCTACAATCCGATCGGGTGGAATCCGCGCCGCCGATTCCACCCGCCGCGGCGCTAGACTCCGCGCCGCATCCGGAGAAACATTGATCACCCCCTCCCCGCAAAGGCCCGCCGGCGCCGCTCATCACCGGTCGATTGCGCTTTTTGGCGGCACGTTTGATCCTATTCACGCCGGGCACATCGCGGTGGCCCAAGCGGCGCAACGCCGTTTCCATCTCGACGCGATCTATTTCATTCCGTCTTCGCGCCCACCGCATAAATCGCAGCAAGAGCTGACGCCATTTATCCATCGCTACGCGATCGTGGCCCTCGCGTGCGCCGAGCATCCTGGTTTTTTGCCGTCTCTCGCGGAAGCTCCTACGACTCCTTCGCACGTGTTCTACTCGATTGACACGGTACGAAAATTCCGCCGCGAGCATCCCGACGATCACCTGTACTTCATCATCGGAGCGGATCAGTTTCTTGAGTTCCCCACGTGGAAAAGCTACGAGCAGTTGCTCGATTCCTGCGACTTTATCGTGGCCAGCCGGCCCGGGTTCCGTCTGGATGCGCTTCGGCTAATCGTTCCGCCGGAAAAGCTGGGGCGTTCCTCCGGGAATGACCAGCACAAAATCGTCTTGCGCAAATCGGTCGTGCATCTGCTGACCACGGTAGCGAGCCACGTCTCTTCCACCGAGGTCCGCGACCGCTTGCAGCAAAAACAGGGAATCGGCGGGCTTGTGCCTTCGCGCGTGGAGGAATACATTCTGGGGCAGGCCTTATACCGGTGAAATTCGAAGATCTGCAGCCCGAAGTTCGCGCGGCGGTCGAAGCGGCCCAGGATAAACAGGCCTCCAACATCACCGTGCTGAAGCTTTCCGGCGTGAGCGCGTTCGCCGATTATTTTCTACTTTGCTCGGGAGAAAGCAGCCCGCAGCTACACGCCATCGCCGAGGCGATTGAGGAAAGACTCCACCGGCACGGCAGGCGCTTGGCGCATCGCGAAGGGAAGGCGGGCGCGGAGTGGGTATTGCTCGATTACGGCTTCATCGTGATTCACATCTTCGGCGAAGGCGCGCGCCGCTACTACGAACTCGAGCGGCTTTGGCGGCATGCCGAGCGTCTGGACGTTCCCGGCCCCGGCCAGCCCAGCGCGCGTTCCGGCGAAACGGAAAGCCGCGAATCAAATCCATGACCGATGCGCGCGTGGCATGGATCGCGGCGGACCCCGCGTCGCTCCGCGTCCTCGAAATCGCTGAAAAGCTCGCCGACGCCACCACCACGGTCCTGATCACCGGCGAAAGCGGCTGCGGAAAAGACCAGCTCGCTCGATGGATTCACGAATATGGCTCCCGCCGCGACGCTCCGTTTCTGAAAATCGATTGCGCCAGCCTGCCAGCGGAACTCGTGGAATCGGAGCTTTTTGGACACGAACGCGGCGCTTTCACCGGCGCCGTAGAGCGGAAGCAGGGCCGCCTGGAGATGGCCCGCGGCGGCACGATCGTGCTCGACGAAGTGGCAGCGCTCGGCCAGGGATTGCAGGCGAAGTTGCTGCGCGTGCTGGAGGAGCGCACGTTCGAGCGGCTGGGTGGCACCGAAACGCAGCGAATGGATTCGAGGTTGATGGCGCTGACGAATACCGACCTGAACCAGGCGGTTGCCGCCGGGCGTTTTCGGGAAGATTTATTTTTCAGGCTGAACGTGCTTGCGCTGGCGGTGCCTCCGCTGCGCGAACGCCGCGGCGATGTCGCGCCGCTCGCCGCGCATTTCGTAGCGCGGCTCGGTCCCGTTCATGGACGCGCGGACGCGTCTTTAAGGCCTGATGCGCTGCAATTGCTGGAATCCTACGCATGGCCTGGGAACGTGCGCGAGTTGAAGAATGCCATCGAACGCGCTCTGGTCTTCGCGAAGTCACCGCAGCTCGAATCGCCGGATTTTCCGGATATCCTGCGAGCGGCGGGACAGCCAAGCGCCGCTACGGGCGCGCTACGTTCACTGGAAGATATCGAGCGCGAAGCGATCAAGGCAACTCTCGACGCCACGCGCTACAAAATCGGCCAAGCCGCCGAAGTGCTCGGTATCAGCCGGAAAACACTGCTTGAAAAACGCAAAAAGTACGGCTTGATGTGATTTCCGCGCCCGCGATCGACAATGAAAATTCGCCTCGTAATGCTGGGAAAAACGCGCCGGCCGGAAATCCGCGCGCTGGTCGACGATTACGTGAAGCGCACCCGGCATTACGCCGAAGTCGAAATCAGCGAGCTGCGCGATGAATCTAGCGCGGCGCTGCGGAAGCTGAAAATCGATCCTGGCGCGACGGTGGTCCTGCTCGACGCCGCCGGCAAGCAACACACATCTCAATCTTTCGCGCGCTGGCTTGGCGAGCTGCGCGATCGCGGGGTGCGCGAGTTGTGTTTCTATTGCGGAGCCGCCGAAGGTTTCCCGGCGGAATTGTCAGGCGGAAAAACACAGCGCATTTCGCTTTCGACATTAACCATGCCACATGAATTCGCCCGCGTGATTCTGGCGGAACAAATCTATCGCGCGTTTGCAATTCTCTCCGGCCACCCGTATCCGAAATAGGGCGCCCACTCGATTCGCTCCCCGGCTTTCGAGCGCCGAATTACAGGAATTTCTTTAATCCCATTGCAGAAATGCGGAGAATGGAAGTCCCTCTCGAAAAGGAGGTAAAAATCGAATGCATTATTTCCTGGCACACTGGCACGCATGGGCTTGGTCCGCGGGCATCCTGGTTGGCAGCATCGTGGTGGCGTTGCTGGTCCGCTGGGCCCTTTTCGCGATCGTAAACAGACTGGCTAAAAGACATCCCACGCTACTGAAGGACTCGATCATCCGGCACAGCAAGAATTTGGCGCGCTGGATTCTACCGCTGCTAGCGGTGGTGATCGCCGCCCCGGCTTTGCCGCTTTCTGGCGGCGCCAAGAGCGCCATCCAGCACGCGGTCGGCTTGGCGCTGATCGGCGTTGTGGGCTGGCTGGTGATTCTGGTTACGGATGTAATCATCGACGTTTTTGAAGCGCGCTACCGCGTGGACACGGCGGACAATCTGGTCGCGCGAAAAGTGCAAACGCAATTAAATGTGCTACGCCGGATTATCGACGTGCTCGTGATTTTCATTACCGTGGGCATCGCGCTGATGACCTTTCCGGCGATCCACCAGATCGGCACGAGCGTGCTGGCGTCGGCCGGCGTGGCCGGCATCGTCGTCGGCCTAGCGATGAAGCCCACGCTTTCGAGCCTGATAGCGGGCATTCAGATCGCGCTGACGCAGCCAATTCGCATCGACGACGTGGTGGTAGTGAACGGAGAGTGGGGCCGCATCGAGGAAATACATACTTTTTTCGTGGTGGTACGGATCTGGGATTTGCGGCGTCTGGTTCTGCCGCTCTCCTATTTCATCGAGCAGCCGTTTGAGAACTGGACGCGCGTAAGTGCCGATCTATTGGCTTACGTGCTCCTATGGGTGGACTACTCCGTGCCGGCGGACGAGCTGCGCGAGGAACTCACACGCATACTGAAAACAACGCCGAAGTGGAAAGGGGATGTCAACGTATTGCAGGTGGTAGACGCAAACGATCACGCCATTCAAATTCGCGCGCTCATGGATGCTCCGGATTCCGGCCAGGCGTGGGATTTGAAATGCCTGGTGCGCGAGGAGCTGATCAAGTTCCTGCAGCAAAAGTACCCGCAAGCTCTGCCCCGATACCGAGGTGAGATGCTGGGCGGATTGTCCGAGCATACTCCTCCGAACGGGGGCACCTTTGGTCCTCCGCTAACGCCACAGCGGCAACCGGTCTGATCGCGGCGTTGCCCATCCGGTCGCAGCCGCCGCTCTTGCTTGACGTTTTTTCGGCGTCCGGCGACTATGAATAGCGCCTCATCGGAGAATCGTCGAATGCCGGAAGGTAAGGGGCTTTTAATTGTTTACACGGGGCCTGGCAAGGGCAAGACCACGTGCGCGCTGGGCACGGCGTTTCGCGCTGTAGGCCAGGGGCTGCGCGTGCTGATGGTGCAATTCATTAAGGGATCTTGGCACTACGGCGAGCTGGACGCGGCGAAAATGCTGGGCGACGACAAATTTGAGATCCGGCCGATGGGCCGTGGCTTCGTTAAAGTGGGCGGCGCGGAAACCGACCCTGAAGACCTACGGCTGTGCGAGGAGGCCTGGCGCTTCGGCCGGGAGCAGATTTACAGCGAGAAATACGATCTGGTGATACTGGACGAGATCAACTACGTGGTCAGCTACAAAATGCTGGCGGCAGAACCGGTAGTGGATGCGCTCGCGAAGCGTCCCGAGCGCGTGCACGTGATTTGCACCGGTCGCAACGCGCATCCGAAGCTGGTGGAAGCCGCCGACTTGGTGACCGAAATGAAAGAAGTGAAACATCCCTACACGAAAGGAATTCTGGCGCAGCGTGGCATCGACTATTAGCAACTTAAGATGAGCGCAACACCGCGCCTGCTCCCGCAGAGATTCGCCGATGACCTGGTTCAAGAGAGAAAAAGCGTCCATTGAGAATCCCACGCCGGTGGACGAACGCCGCGTGCGCACAGAAGGGCTGTGGACAAAGTGCCCAGGATGCCGCGCGATCATCTGGAAAAAAGACGTGGAGGCGAACTGGGAAGTCTGCCCGAAATGCGAACACCATTTCCGGCTGAATGCGCGACGTCGCTTGGAACTTCTTCTCGACGACGATCATCCGTGGACCGAGCACGACGCCGAATTGGAATCGAGCGATCCGCTCCATTTCACGGACGTGAAGCCTTACGCGCAGCGGCTGAAGGATACGCAGGAAAAGCTCGGCTTGAAAGACGCCATCATCACCATTGAAGCGAAACTGGATGCGCGTCCGGTGATCTGCTGCTCGATGGAATTCAGATTTATCGGCGGCACAATGGGCGCGGTTGTGGGCGAGAAGGTAACGCGCGCGGTGGAACGTGCGCTGTCGCAAAAGTTCCCGCTGATCATCGTTTCGTGCTCGGGCGGCGCACGCATGATGGAAGGTGCGGTTGGCCTGATGCAACTGGCGAAAGTAGGCGCGGCGCTGGCGAGGCTGGATGAGGCGCGAGTGCCGTTTATTTCCGTGCTGACGGATCCTACCACCGGCGGCGTGACAGCAAGTTACGCAATGCTCGGCGATCTGAACATCGCAGAACCCGGCGCGCTGATCGGCCTAGCGGGCCCGCGCGTGATCGAGCAGACGATCCGCCAGAAATTGCCCGAGGGATTTCAGCGCGCGGAATTTTTGCTGGAGCACGGATTCCTGGATGCGGTGGTCCCGCGCAAGGAATTGAAGACATATATTTCCCGCGCGCTCGGTTTTTTTGCCGACAAGCCTGCATGAATTACGAAGAATCCGTCCGCACGCTGCTTTCGCTCGGCCGCGAGCTGGCATCACCGCAGCACGCGCACGTGCAAAAATTTGGCCTGGGAAATATCAGCACGTTGGCCGCCGCTCTCGGCAATCCCCACCGCGCCGCGCCGTGCGTGCACATCGCCGGAACCAACGGCAAAGGCTCGACGGCAGCGATGCTGGAGTCGATTTTGCGGGTATCCGGAATGCGCACGGGGCTGTACACCTCGCCACATCTGGTACGCATCAACGAACGCATCCGCATCGGCGGCGAGGATATCTCCGACGACGAATTCGCGGAGGCCTGGACGCGGGTACAAGCGACCATCGAATCACTGCTCGCGTCTGGAAAACTGCCGGCGCACCCAACCTACTTCGAGTGCATTACCGCCATCGGATTTGTTGCTTTTGCGGAGCGGCGCGTGGATTTCGTGGTGTATGAGACGGGCTTGGGGGGACGCCTGGATGCGACGAATATCGTGCAGCCGGAAGTCGCCGTGATTACCTCGATCGATTTCGATCACGAGGATTACCTAGGCCATTCGATCGAGGAAATTGCCACTGAAAAGGCCGGCATCATCAAAGCTGGCTCGCCGGTAGTCATTTCGGCAGCCCGGCCGGAAGCAAGAGCGGTGATCGCGCGGCGGTGCCAGGAACTGAAGGTAAAACTGGTGGAGATTGACCAGGAGTGGCGGCTTGAGAACGTCACGTCCGATGAAGGCTGCTACCGCGCGACGGCCGCCTCGACGGAGTCCGGAAATCAGCTGACGATCGAGACACCTTTAGCCGGGCGATTTCAGATTCGAAACGCGCTGGCCGCTGCAACTACGGCTCAATTGTTAGCGCAGCGCGGTTTTTCGATTCGCGTCGAAGCGATCGAAAGCGGGATCCGTTGCGTAAAATGGCCCGGCAGGCTGGAGCGACTTCAGGATGGCCCGGATGTTTACATCGATGGCACCCATAATCCCGCAGGAGCGCGCGAGCTGCTGAATTTCTGGAACGACAATTTTTCAGGACGGAGGATCCTGCTGGTGTACGGCGCGATGCGCGACAAAGCCGTAGACGAAATTGCCGGATTGATTTTTCCGCGCGCCGATCTGGTGGTGCTGACCGAGCCGCACCAGCCGCGCGCCATTTCCGCGCCGCTGCTCGCGGAAATGACCGCGCATCTGGCGCGAACCTCGATGATTGTTAGCGATCCCGTGGCAGCGCTGGAACGCGCGATCGGACTGGCCGGGCCGAATGACGCGGTGTTCGCGACAGGCTCGTTATATCTAGTCGGCGACCTGCGCGCATATTGGGGCAAGCGGCCAGCGCGACTCACGATGAAGAATGAAACATGAGACAATTTGGCTGCGTCCAACCATTGAAAGTCCAAGCGATAGCCGCGTAAGACTGACCCAAATTGGCTCTGGCCGGATAGTACGTCCAGGTCTATCTTTACGCTTCGGGAGTTCAAGAGCGAGTTGGCGACGCGTTCTTCGAAAATTCGCGAAGCCAGCAGGCAGCCAATTCGCGGCGTTTGCGTCTAAGTTAGAACGATGGGAGTGCAATCACGTCCATGACCCGCGATGAAAGACGTCTGATGATCGAATCGTTCGGCCGAGGTCCAGCTTTGTTGGGCGCCGCTCTGCGTCCGCTGCCGAAGAAAATGTGGCTCTATCAGCCGTCCTCGGGACGGTGGAGCATCCACGAGATCATCCTCCATCTGGCGGATCGCGAAGTGAATTCGTATTTCTCGTTTCGCCGGCTGATTGCCGAGCCTCACTGCGAGTTTGCCGAGTTTGACGCCGCCCAATGGGCGGGATCGCTGGGCTATTTCCACCAAAGCACGCGCGAAGCCGTCGAGATCATCCGCCGGCTGCGCAAAATGACATACCAATTGGCTGTCGCGCTGCCTCCGGCGGTTTGGCTGCGCACTGTGACGCACGCGCGACAGGGCGAGATCACGCTCGAAGAGTGGTTGCAGGAGCAGGAGCGTCATATCCCCGCGTACATCGATCAGATCAGGCAGAACTACGTTCTGTGGCTGGAAACGCATCCACCCAGGAAGAACGCGTCGCGTACCCTGCAGCTGGATGTTCCGTCGGCGGTTCCGTCCGTATCGCTTTCCGCGCAGCCTTGCTAACGAGGCGGGCCGCAACCGACCGGCGAAGGCCGGGTTAGGTTGCCTGCCGCAGCCGCTGCCACTCCGAGACGCCATCACACCTCACGCCAGATACCCCGTACTGTAACCACTCAAATGGGCCGCTTGGGGCTTAAGCGTTCACGCCTTCCTTTCTGACTGCGCCAAGTGACCGATTGCAAAAAACAACCGCACAGATCATTGACAAGGTGATTTGCGCTGGGTTAGCGTTGCGCCACTTCACTTTGTGTATATCGGGGCCGAGAATAGCTCCCGCACCGGCGGCACGCATCTTCTCCGTTCCCCGATTCCTGGCGGTGGGAAGAGGAGCTTATGAGCCGAATCGTTCGATGCGCCTGCCAAGCAATGCTTCTGGCGGCGGTAATTTTGATGGCGCGTGTGCTGCCCGTATCCGCGACGGTCGGTTGGTTGCCCATCTCACCCGATGATCTCGCACTGAAGGACAATCCCAAAGAACCTGGCGCGGACGCGATGATTCTTTATCGCGAGAGCGTGCTCGACACTAGGACAGCGAATACCTCCGGGGATTCCGACGAGGAGTACGTGCGCATCAAAATCTTCACCCAGGCGGGAACCAAGCAAGGGCATATCGAAATTCCTTACGACAAAAGCTGGGAGACAATTCCGTACGTCGCCGGGCGCACGATACTTCCGGATGGCACGATCAAAACGTTCGACGGTCAGGTGCTCGATACGACGATCGTGAGAGCCGGCGGACTTAAGCTTTTTGCGAAAGCCTTCACGCTGCCGGATGTGCAACCCGGATGCATCATCGAGTACAGGTACAGCAGTCAGGCTCTGCCCAATTACGTACACGTGGAGCGGTGGGTACTTTCCAGCACGATGTACACGCGCGAAGCCCACTTCACCTACTATCCGTATCAGGGCTACGGCGGCCTGGGCCTTACGCCTCTCTATCGAACGTATTTGTTGCCCGCAAATGCGGTCCTGAAGCAACAGACCGATAGCTCCTACACGATGACCGTGCACGACATTCCCGCCGTAGTCGTTGAGCCGCTGATGCCTCCGAAGGAAGTGCTTGAGCCGCGCGTGGAATTTTATTACGCGAAATCCGGCGATCCGGAACCCTCCGACTCCAGGGAAAAGTATTGGAACCACTACGCCAAAAAATGGGACGGCCAGATCGAGCATTTCATCGACAAGAAGGACGTACTCAGCCAGGAGCTCTCGAAGATTACGGCCGCGACCGATTCGCCGGAGACGAAACTTCGCAAAATCTACGCGCGCGTGGAACAGATTCGAAATCTGAGCATGGAAGACTACAAAACGCAGAAGGAAGAGAAGGTAGAGGATCTGAAACCTGATAACAACGTCGCGGATGTGTTGAAGCGTGGCTACGCCACTGGATTCCAGATCAACCTGACGTTCATCGGTTTGGCTCGCGCGGCGGGATTCGAGGCCACGGAAGTTTATGTTGCCAGCCGAAATTCATCGATCTTCTTGGCGTATCGGAAGGATGTTGATGAACTAAATGCGGACCTTGTCTGGGTACGCGCGGGCTCCCGGGAATATTATCTCGATCCATCCGCGCGTTATTACCCGTTTGGCATTCTGCCATGGTTCGAAAGCGAGGCCGGCGGCATTCGAGTGGATGGTCACACCGGAACCGAAGTCGCGACGCCAGAGCCGGTATTTTCCCAAGCGACGATTGTCCGCGCGGCGCATATTGACGTCAATCAGGACGGGTCGATTTCAGGAACAATTCAAATTGATTTCACGGGCCTCCAAGGCGCGATGGAACGGGAAGCGGGTCGCAAAGAAGATCAGACGGGCCGGACGAAAAACCTGCAAAACGAGATCAAAGGCTGGTTGCCGGTTGGAACGGATTTCGAAATCACCAAGGTCGCAAACTGGGATGACATCGAGCAACCGCTTCATGTGGAGGGAACGCTCAAAGTTCCGTCCTACGCCAGCAGGGCTTCTCGCGACATGCTTTTGCCGCTGGATTTATTTCAGGCCGCGCAAGCGGGCGATTTTGTCGAACAGACAAGGCATAATGCCGTTTATTTTTCATATCCTTACGAAGAAATCGACGACGTAACGGTACAAGCGCCGGCCGGATTCAAAATCGATGCTTTGCCAAAGCAGCAGAAAATTGACCTGGGCAAGGCGTTCTACGAAATCGTTCCTACGGAAGATGGAAACAGGGTTGAGGTGAAGCGCCAGCTGGCGATTAAAGGGATTCTTTTCGCTAAGGAAGCGTATCCGACGTTCCGGGCATTTTTTGGCGCCGTTCGAACCAACGACAATGCACAAATGGTTCTTCAAAATACGCAGACGGGCCAAGTCAATTAGGCGGACGTTTATCGCCGGGTGTGTCGTCGCGGTGGTGCTGGGGTGTGGAGCGCCGCACGCAGCCGCCGCGGACTCCGCTCCTGATTGGCTGCGGGCCGCGGCGCAGGAAAAACTCCCCAATTATCCGCAAGACACCAAGGCTGTGATTCTGCTCGACGAGACGCAGATTACGGTGCAAAGCAACGGCGATATCTACACGCGCCATCGCGCAGCCGTGCGGCTGCTACGTCCCGAGGCCCGGAACGATTACGGCGGAATCTCCGTGAATTTCGATAAAGACACGAAAATCGTCTCGCTCAAAGCGTGGACCATCGAGCCGGATGGCCGGGAGATTGAGGTCGGTGAAAAGGACGCCCAAGAACAAGGCTACCTCAACGATATGGAATACGAAGATGTAAAGGTTAAGGCTCTCGCATTTCCAGACGCGTATCCGGGCAGGGTGGTGGGATACGAGTACGTGCAACGCAATCGTCCATATGTTTTTGAGGACGATTGGTGGTTTCAGGACCAGGCACCCGTCCGAACGGCGCGACTGATATTGGATATTCCTTCGGGGTGGGAATTTACGGCGAAGTGGTTCAATCACGTCGAGGTGAAACCGCAAACACCTGCACCTGATGAATACGTGTGGGAGGTAAGCGATCTGCCGGGAGTGGAGATCGAGCCGCAGATGCCTCCATGGAGGACGGTTGCCGGATGGATGGGACTGAAATACTTTCCACAGGATCCACGTCTGCGTGCGAAGGCTACGGGATCTTGGAAGGACGTCGGGCTCTGGTACGACGAGCTGGACGAGACTCAGCGCGTAGCGACGCCCGCTATAAACGCGAAAGTTGCCGAACTTACGTCTGGAATTTCCGATCCCGTGCAAAAAATTCGCGCGATCGTGAGTTACGTACAACGCAATATCCGTTATTTTGCGGTCGAAATCGGCATCGGAGGCTGGAAACCGCATTCCGCGGGAGAGGTATTCGCAAACGGGTTCGGGGATTGCAAGGACAAGACAAACCTGCTCGTTACCATGCTGCGAGTGGCCGGCTTTCAATCCTACGATGTGTCCGTCGATGACCGGCGGGGCCTGATTCAGGAGAATTACCCGTCGATTTACATGGACCATTCGATTTTGGCCATCAAGCTCCCGCCCAGCGTGAAGGATTCAAATTTGTACTCACTTGTGGACGATCCGAGCCTCGGCCGGCTGCTGTTCTTCGACCCTACTAACGAATTCGTTCCGCTGGGTTATATCCCCTCCTATTTGCAAGACAGCTTGGCGCTCGTTATCGCGCCGGACGGGGGCCATCTGATTAAGTTGCCGCTGCTGCCACCCTCCACGAATCGCCTGTTGCGCGTCGCCAAATTGACTCTCACGTCCGGCGGCAATCTTTCCGGCGACGTGCAGGAATTGCGTTGGGGCGGCCCTGCCGCGGACGATAGGGAAGAGTTTCTGAGAATCGAGCCGTCGAAGCGCGCGCAGATTTTCGAGAATTTCCTAGGCGAGTTTCTGAGCAGTTTTCAGCTTACCGGCGCTTCTCTGGGAAACCTGAACGACTACAATGGGACGCTGACGCTCGATTACAAATTCTTTGCTTCGGACTACGCGAAGTCCGCCGGCAATTTATTGATCGTCTCTCCGCGCGTGGTCGGAGATAAGTACACAGCCGACTTGAATCTGTTTACGGTAAACGGCAAACCTCGCCGGTACCCCATCGAGTTCGAGGAGGCCACGCTGCAGACGGACGCTTTCGATATCGCGCTGCCGCCGGGATACGTGGCGGACGGGCTGCCGAGGCCAGTGCAAGCCTCATGCGATTACGCCACCTACCGCAGCGACACAACCGTCGCCAATGGCGTGCTTCACTACCAGCGCACGCTCGAAATTAAAGACGTGATCGTCCCCACGGCTCAGCTTCCGGAAATCCGCGCCTTCCTCCAACAGATCGCCGCGGACCAAACTTCTACCGCGGTGCTGAAGAAAGTGACCCCATAACGCAATCGCGGGGTCTTCTGCTGAAAACTCCTGGTAGGCGTGTGCGACTTCCCTTCGCGGATCAAGCGGGAATCCTGGTGAAACCGGTTGCGGGGTATTGAAGATCAGCCGAAAGCAGAGCCTAGGATTTTTCGCTCAACCGTTCGCGCACACGATCGCTCAGCGCCTTCCCATCAATCGATCTTCCTTCGAGACGCGCCCGTGCGGCCTTAATTACGGCTCCCATCTGCTTCAGCGAATCAGCGCCCATTTCATTTACCGCGGCTTCCACAGCGTGTTGAATTTCCGAATCGCTCGGAGCGGCCGGCAGGTATTCCTCTATGATGATGATTTCCTTGGCTTCTTTTTCCGCCAAATCCTTGCGGCCTCCCTTGGTGAACTGATCCACGGATTCGCGGCGCTGCTTCACCAGAGTCTGCAGCACTTGCAACGATTCCAGATCGTCCAGCGCGCGTGCTTTTTCGACTTCCCTGTACTTCAGCGCGCTCTTCATCATGCGCAGCACGCTTAGGCGCAGTTCGTCCTTTTCCTTCATCGCGGCAGTCAAATCCACCTGAATGCGGTTCAGATAACTCATTTGGGTGCGTCTCCCGTGGTCGGATCGATCAAAGAATATCACACACCGCGCACGGCTCGCGCTTCCTGGACGGCGGCGAGATAGCGAGAAGCGGAGGCGGCGATTTGTCCCATGTCGCCGGACGCCAGAGCGGTCTTGGAGACGAGTTCGCTGCCGACGCCCACAGCCGCGGCGCCGGCGCGGATGAGGTCACACACATTGGCAAGGTTCACGCCGCCGGTGGGCACGAGCGGGATTTGCGGAAATGGTCCCTTGATCGACTTTACGTACCTCGCGCCTCCGACCGCATCGCAGGGAAAAATCTTTATCACGTCGCTGCCAGCCTCCCACGCGGCCATGATTTCAGAGGGCGTCAACGCGCCGGCCATCATCAGAATTCCGCGAGCGCGAACTGCCGCGACCACATTCAAATTGAGGCCAGGACTTACAACGAACTGCGCACCCGCGTCCACGCAGCGCCCGGCAGTCGCGGCATCGAGGACCGTGCCCGCTCCAACGAGCATGCTGCTTTCGGATTTGGCGAGTTCGGCGATTGCATCGACGGCGCCCGGAACCGTCATGGTGATTTCCACGATTGGAATACCGCCATCGCGCAGGGCGCGTGCGGCTAGAAGCGCGTGACGCGCCGATGACGCGCGAACCACGGGCACGACTCCCACTTCGGAAATGCGCTGAAAGATCTCTTGTTTGTCGGCCATAGCTCTAGGACCTTTCGCGAAGCATCAGCGCGTGATGCGCGCGCCGGGCGCACGCATCAGACGCACTACTTCATTCAAAGTGACCATGGATGTGTCGCCGGGAGTCGTCATCGCCAGGGCTGCGTGAGCCGCGCCGCACTCCAGCGCCCACTGCGTGCCTTTGCCAGCCAGCAAACCATAAATCAAGCCGGAGGCAAACGAATCGCCGCCGCCCACGCGGTCCAAAATTTCAAGATCGGCGCGCTGCGTGGACTCGAAAAATTCTACACCGTCGTAGCAGACGGCCCCCCAATCGTTTCGCGAGGCAGTGGTTGCCTTTCGCAGCGTGACCGCCGCCAGCGACGGCCGAAATTTCTTTACCGCCACCGCGAGCATCCGTTTGTAGGCTTCGACCTCCAGTTTCGAAAGATGCTCGTCCAAGCCTTCGACGTCGATACCGAGTGCGGCCGAGAAGTCCTCCTCATTGCCCAACAGAACATCCACGTAGGGCGCCAAACGGGCATTGACCTCCTGCGCGCGCAGTTTCCCGCCGGCTGATTTCCAAAGCGACTCTCGGTAGTTCAAATCGTAAGAGACGATCGTGCCATGTTTGCGCGCGGATTCGACCGCCCGGAGGGCGACTTCGGGCGTCGTCTCGGAAAGCGCGCAAAAGATCCCGCCGGTATGGAACCAGCGCGCTCCCTGACGGCCAAAAATCTCATCCCAGTCAATTTCCTCCGGCGCGAGCTGCGAAATAGCGGTATGTCCGCGATCCGAACACCCCAGCGCCGGACGGACACCAAATCCGCGTTCGGTGAAGTTCAATCCGTTGCGCGCTTTGCGGCCGACGCCATCGTCCTCGATCCAGCGGATAAGTGATTGATCGACTCCGCCTTGATAAATTAGGTCCTGCAGCAAGCGCCCGACGGGATTATTGACAAACGCGGTGACCACGGCGGCATTCAGGCCGAAACAACGCTTGAGGCTGCGCGCGACGTTATATTCTCCGCCGCCTTCTGAAACTTCGAAGCTGCGCGTGGTCCAAACGCGGCGGTCGCCCGGATCGAAACGTAGCATCACTTCTCCGAGCGAGACTAAATCCCAGCGGCAGCTTTTCGGGTCACGCAGCGACAAATTCATGAGAGCCTCTCTATTGAATGAGCGACAGATTAATGCGGAACGGCGCCGGCCTGCGGCAGATCGGGCGGGCCAGTCCGCGCCGGTTCCAGCCGGGGAACAAGTAGATGGATCACCGCCAGCGCAATCAAGTACGCCGAGCCTGCAATCATGAACGGGATGGCATAGCTGCCGGTCCATTGCAGCAAATGCGACACAATGCTCGCAATCAAGAGCCCACCAACGGCTCCAGCCATGCCGCCAATACCGACGACCGACGCCACCGCTCTGCGCGGAAACATGTCGCTCGGAAGAGTGAACAAGTTCGCGGAGAATCCCTGATGCGCGGCCACGGCGAGCCCGATCAGAAGCACCGCACCAATGGTGGAAGCAACCCTTGACGTTAACACGATGGGCGTCACGGCAATCGCGCAGACCAGCATGGCGATCTTTCGCGCGGCGTTCACGCTTTTCCCGCGATGAATGAGAGCCGAGGAAAGCCACCCGCCGGCTACGCTGCCAACATCGGCCATCAGATAGATCAACATAATCGGCACGCCGAGCTGCGTCAGGGACAAACCGTGCTTCCGCTGCAGAAAATCGGGAATCCAGAAGAGGAAAAACCACCAGATCGGGTCGGTAATGAATTTCCCAAGCGTGAAGGCCCACGTTTGCCGGTACGGCAGCAACGAAAGCCATTTAATTCGGACGGTCGGCTCGGGAGGATCGCTGCGGATGTAAGCCAATTCGGCGGGAGAGCAGCGCGGATGTTGTTCGGGAGGGCGGTAGATCCAGAGCCAGGCCGCCAGCCAGACAAAGCCTACACCGCCGATCAGATAGAACGCGGCGCGCCATCCCCAGTGAATGGTAATCCACGGGACGATTAACGGTGTAATGATGGCGCCGAAATTCGTGCCGGCATTGGCGATGCCGGTGGCCAGCGAGCGCTCTTTGCGCGGGAACCATTCGGCAATGGCCTTGAGGCTTGCCGGAAACACAGCGGACTCAGAGAAACCGAGAGCGAACCGCGCCCCTAGAAATCCGCCCAGCGAAGAAGCAAATCCGTGAGCCATGGAGGCAAGGCTCCAGAACGCCATCGCCCAGGCGTATCCGACGCGGGTTCCCAAGCGATCGACCGCCCGTCCGACCACGATCATGCCAATCGCGTATGCCGCTTGAAAGGCTTCTACCAGATTGCCGTAGTCGATTTCGTTCCAGCCAAACTGATGCTGCAGGGTATCCTTCAGAATTCCGATTACCTGCCGGTCCATGTAGTTCTTGGTGGTGCCAAACAGAAGCAGGGCGCAGATAGTCCAGCGGAAGCCTCCGAACAGTCGAGCTTTCGTCGTTGCGGTTTCTTTCGCCTCGATCAAAGAGCACTTCCCTTCGCACGTTTGCGCCAGCCTTCACGCGGCACACTACTACATTGAAGAGGCGGGCGAGGCTTCAGACTGCTTACTGGTTCACACCGCTCGCCAGAAATCCACCATCCACGGCCAGGATGTGACCGGTAACAAAGCTCGCCGACTCAGAGGACAAGAACACGGCGGCCCCGGCTAATTCGTCCAATTCACCAAAGCGATGCACGGGCGTGCGAAGAAGGAACTCTTGGCTGCGAGGAGTGCCCTCGAGCAGTGAAGAGTTCAGGGGAGTACGAAAGACGCCCGGCGCAATCGCGTTGACGCAAACTCCGTAGCGCGCCCACTCAATAGCCAAGGATTTGGTCAACGAGGCGACAGCCGCCTTGCTGGCGCAATACGCGGAAACCTCAAAGAGGGCCACGGATGCGCCCAGCGAAGCGATGTTCACAATTCGGCCGTAGCCACGATCGATCATGTGGCGGCCAAAAATCTTGCACGCGCGCAGCGTCCCGTTCAGATTGGTATCGATAATTTGGTTCCATTCCTCTTCACTGACCTTGAGAGTCGGAGTGCGTTTTGTGGTTCCCGCGGAGTTGACGAGAATATCGACGGAGCCAAACTCAGCAACGGCGGCGCGAAGCAACGAATCGAGACTCGGCGAATCAGTCACGTCGGACGGAACAGCGAGCGATTTGGATCCCATGCGGCGGATCTCTTCGGCCGCCGATTCGACGAGAGCGGCGCGGCGGCCCGTCGGCACCACATTCGCGCCGGCGCGAGCCAGCCCCTTCGCGATTGCGAGGCCGATTCCCGAAGTTCCTCCGGTTACTATCGCGGTTCGAGAAGTCAGGTCGAGAGCGGGATGTCCCATAGGAGAAAGCTTACCTTAGCACCTTAGTCGAACGCGCATCTTAACAACGGAACTCTCCGACAAGCAACGCGCGTTTTGGCCCCTGCGAGTGTTCCCAACGCGAGCCGCGGCGTGCGCACGCGCAATTGTCTTTCGCGCGAAAGCTCTGCGACCCGCATGAAGAAACTTAGGGCCCGGATCGATGGATGGCAACGTAATCGAAAGGCGCCGGCTCGCCGCCGTTGGGCGTGCCCTCAATGCGAATCAGATCTCCAGGACGCAGCGCGAGCCCCGGTATTTCGCGGCGGGTAGAAGTGTCTCCGCCAATGCGCGAGCTGGGCAGATCGTCATCGGCAATCCACTGGTCCACCAGTTGCTTTCCATCGAAAACTTTGAACGTGGATTTTCCGTTGTTTAGATCGAAATATTGCACGTCCATCTCGTACCATCCGGCCGGCCGCTTGAAATGGAAGCTCGCCACACACGACTCGCCAGGTGTGCTGCACTCCACCGCTTTGCCGCCAGACGCATTTTCTCGCGGAGTTACGTCGACCACTGTGTAGCCTTGCAGTTGCATCGATTCGGCCTCGGTGCGGTCGGGATAATGACCGACGCGGCCGCGCGCATCCGGGATTCCCGACATCCTGTAAAACCAGTTGCACACAGCGTCGCACCAGACAATGGCGGCTCCGACTTGATATTTGAGCCGTCCCAGCACGAAGGCATAGCGTTGCTCATCAACCAAGCCCTGTAGTGATTCCCACTCGCGAACGTATTGCTTGACCCTTTCGACGCCCTCGTAGTGCGAATCGTAGATGTACTGAATCACGGTATCGCCGGAATGGAGCTGGTATGTGTACGGCACATGGTGGAAAAACAGCAGCAAATCATCCGGCGTCGCTTTTAGCGTTTCGTACTCCTTCTGTACCTGCGGAGAATATTGGCCGACGTACCCAGTGCCGGTCGCGACCGTGCGGTTCATTCCGACGCCCTGATGATCGGCGCGAAACCATTGCCCCCAGCCGTTGTGTTCCGCCGAGCCAACTCCGGGGCCATAGTGGCTGCCGAGAATATCCGTAAGAGTGCCCGCGCCGAGAGGCCCCGTGTAATCTTCATAGGTGCGCCACGAAGACAATTGCATCGCGTCGATGGTGCGCACGACGACTGGATTATTTCCAAATGTAAGCCTTGTCCACTCGTTGATAATCGCCCCGGCGGTAAGATTCGGATTCCAAGCAAGACGGCCAAATCCGTATAGATTTGCCATCGCCATTGGATTGCCAAGCCAGTTCGCGTCTAACCCGACGTTGCTCACGCCCGCGAAACCGCCGAGCGGGCGATGAAAAGATCGCCCCGTGACAATGTCTTTTACCGGCGTGTAGCGTCCGCCCACGTGCATGTCGAAATCGAGCGTCGTCTTCCACATCGGAACCAGAAAGACGAGATGCCGCTGCTGTCCCAGATATTCCTGGGTGATCTGCAGCTCGATCGCCTCGTTCGTTTTTTCGAGTCCTCCGAAAAGCGATGACGCAGGCTCGCGCACTTGAAAATCAATAGGCCCGTTTTTGATTTGAACGATCACGTTGTCGGCAAATTTACCGTCGAGCGGATGAAAAATATCGTAGGCCGCTTTGGCACGATCGTTCTTCAGGTTGTGCCAGTCGAGATGCGAGTTGTAGACGAACGCGCGGTAGAGCAGCACGCCGCCATGCGGCTTGAGCGCGCCGGCAAGCATATTGGCCGCATCGGCGGGCGTGCGGCCGTAGCTGGAAGGGCCCGGCTTGCCTTCCGAATCCGCCTTGACCAAAAAACCGCCGAAATCGGGAATCTGGCGGTAAATTTCGCCGACTTTTTGATTCCACCATGCGATAACCCGCGGATCGAGAGGATCGAACGTGTCGAGCTGGCCCAGCGCTTTCGGTGTCGCGAAATCGACGGAGATTGCCAGTTTCACGCCCCACGGTCGGAATGCATCGGCGATGCGGGCCAGTTGCGGGATGAAATCAGGTGACAACATCCGTGGGTCGGCGTTCACATTGTTCACCACGCAGCCATTGATGCCCACGGATGCGAGCAGCCTCGCGTAATCGCTTGCGCGGCTGAGGTCGGTTCGAACGCTGGCGTTGTCAAAGAAAATCGATCGACCGCCATATCCACGCTCGATGCTGCCGTTTAGATTGTCCCACTGATTCACCCAGCGCACGGGCGCGGATGGCTGCTCCGTCACGCGCAAATGGCTCACATCATCATCCAAAGCAATTCTCCGCAGCAGGTCGAATGTGCCGTAGAGCGCGCCTTGAGCATCGGCTCCGGCGATAATTAAGCATTCGTGTCCGTGCACCAGCGCGGCGCCAATCCAATATCCGCCTGCCGCCAGCGAGCGCGGCACTTGCGAACGCGGCGCCACCGCCCGCAACTGGTCGAGCGTGGTCAAGAGGATAGAGTTTTCCGTGGGCAGGCCTTGCTCGGCGCGCAAGGTGCGTCCCAGCATTCCGCGCACGCCGCGAATCAGCTCGGCTTGCGAAGTCCGCAAAAGCTCTGCATTCCCTAGCACCACGGCGGCCGCCGGAAGGTCGTTGTATTTCGCTCGCTCCGCGGGCGTAAGCTGCGCGTACCGCAGCCACGCAGCGCTTCCGTTATCGGCGCGCACACTCGCGGGCAGCAGCACCGCAAAAATCAGAGCGAGGAATGCACTCCGCCGCAACAGCCGCGCTCGCGTCACGGAAACCTCCGCCCGTAGTCTACTCCCGCCGTCAATCGCCATGCGCCCGCTTCCGCACCTCCAGCGACGATGATCTGGTAGCATACGGGCGCTGGAAACCAAGGCCCCTGCATCGATCGATGGGAACGAATCCTCAAGCGATTCGGAGGGAAGGCTCGGCGCGATGAAAATCACCGACGCGAAAGTTATCATCTGCAGCCCGGGGCGAAACTTCGTCACGCTCAAGCTGATTACGGAAGACCGGATCTACGGCTTGGGCGACGCCACACTGAATGGCCGCGAATTGGCCGTCGCAAGCTATCTCTCCGATCACGTTGTGCCACTGCTGGTCGGCCGAGACGCACGCCGGATCGAAGACATCTGGCAATACCTTTATAAGGGCGCCTACTGGCGGCGCGGACCGGTTACCATGGCGGCTATCTCCGCCGTCGATACAGCGCTTTGGGACATTAAAGCGAAAAGTCTGGGCGTGCCCCTGTACCAGATTCTCGGCGGAGCTTCGCGCGATTCCGTTCTCGTCTACGGCCACGCCAGCGGATCGAATATCGATGAAACTGTGGAGGCGGTCGGGCGCTACGTCAAGCTCGGCTACAAGGCCATACGCGCCCAGTCCGGCGTGCCGGGATTGCCGAGCACGTACGGAGTCGGCCGAGGCGGAATGTATTACGAGCCTGCCGAAAAAAATGCGCCGCCTGAAAATGTATGGTCATCGGAGAAATATCTCGAATTCGTTCCGCAACTTTTTTCGCGATTGCGAAAAGAGGCCGGCCCGGACCTCCACTTACTCCATGACGTGCATCATCGCCTGACTCCGATCGAGGCCGCGCGCTTGGGCAAGGAACTAGAGCCGTATCATTTATTCTGGCTCGAGGATCCCACACCTGCGGAGGTTCAGGAGCGCTTTCGGCTCATCCGCCGGTACACTACAACGCCACTGGCCGTCGGAGAAGTTTTCAATAGTATCTACGATTGCCAGCAGCTGATTCAGGAACAGTTGATCGATTACATCCGCACTACCGTGGTCCACGCCGGCGGAATTTCGCATTTGCGCAAAATCGCGAATCTCGCGGAAGTCTATCAAGTTCGAACTGGATCGCATGGCGCGACTGACCTGAGCCCGGTATGCATGGCCGCCGCGCTGCACTTTGACTTGAGCGTCCCCAATTTCGGCATTCAAGAATACATGCGGCACACGCCGGAGACAGACCTCGTCTTTCCGCATGCCTACCGGTTCGAGGCCGGATCGATGCATCCAGGCGATTCACCCGGACTGGGCGTCGATATCGACGAATCGCTGGCTGCTCAATATCCCTACCAGCGGGCCTATTTGCCCGTGAACCGAAAGCTCGACGGGACGATGCACGACTGGTGAGATCGAGCGCGGCGGATTGGTGCGCAGTTGCGGTAGGGCGATTGGACCAAACCGCTTACCGGCTGGCGGGGCTACCGGGCACATCAAGCCCCAGGTGTTGCCGGGCGTTCTCAAAGCAAATGTTCCGAACGAACCCGCCCAATAGCTGTTCATCATTAGGAAGGTCGCCCTTTTCCGCCTCGCCGCCAACGATATTGCACAGAACGCGCCGGAAATATTCGTGCCGCGGAAACGACATGAAAGAGCGCGAATCGGTGGTCATTCCGATGAAGCGCGCGAGCAAACCCGTATTCGAAAGCGCGTCGAGCTGCCGCTCGATCCCTTCTTTCTGGTCCATAAACCACCAAGCACTTCCGAACTGAATTTTTCCCGCGGCGGCGCCATCCTGAAAGCTGCCTACCGCCGCGGCAAAGGCGTAGTTGTCCGCCGGATTCGAGTTGTACACGATCATTTTGGGCAGGGATTTTTCACGGTCTAGAAGATCGAGATAGGCGCAAAGCGCGCGGATTTGAGCTTCGTCTCCGATAGTGTCGAATCCGGTATTGGGGCCGAGTTCGCGGTAGCGGCGGGTGTTTACGTCCCGCAGAGCACCGACGTGCAGCTGCTTCGTCCAGCCCTTTTCGGCGTCCAAACAGCCCAAATATAGCATCAGAAACGACCGATACTTTTCCTGCTCGGTTTCGCTCGCGTTAGAGCCGCCCCGAATTTTTTCAAAAACGCCAGCGGCTTCCATCTCGTTGCAAGGCGCCGCATGACAGTGGATCAGGCCGTGGTCGGATAGCCGCGCTCCCTGTGCATGAAAATAGTCGTGACGCGCTTTCAGAGCATCCAGGAACGCGCCGAACGACGTAATATCCGTGTTGCTCGCCTTTTCGAGCCGTCCGATCCACTCGCGAAATAGCTGGCTGGAATGGACGGACAAGGCTCCGTCCGGGCGGAACGTGGGATACACCCGAAAATCCGCGTCGCTCGTTGCGAGCGCCCGGTGATGCGATAGGTCGTCGCAAGGATCGTCGCTCGTGCATACAACGCGAACCTTGAATTGCCTTAAAATTCCGCGCACCGATAGATCGGGAGCCGGCAGCAGTTGGCTTGCCCGATCCCACGCGGATTTGGCGGTTGATTCATCGAGCGCTTCGCTGATTCCGAAATAGCGCTTCAACTCCAAATGCGTCCACTGGTAGAGAGGATTGCGCAGCGTGAACGGCACCGTTCGAGCCCAGGCTAGATATTTTTCGTAGGGCGGCGCGTCGCCAGTGCAGTAACGCTCGGCTACGCCATTGGCTCGCATGGCGCGCCACTTGTAGTGGTCTCCTTCCAGCCAAATCTCGAATAGATTCTTAAACTGGCGGTTCGAAGCGATGTCCGCCGCTGGCAGGTGCGAGTGGTAGTCCAGAATGGGCTCGGCTTCCGCATAACCGTGGTACAAGCGCAGCGCCATTTTCGAATGCAGCAGAAAATCGTCGTGAATAAAGTCCATTCGGCACTCCGTAGACGCAAATTCACCAGCGGCCCCGGCGAATAGCCTGTGTTTGAAGCGGGACTTTGTCAAGCGCATCGCCGGGGAGGACTGGCGATCAGTGGCCCCATTGGTCCGCAGCTAAGTCCTTAGCGACGCATAGTCCGAGCGCAGGGTTGGGTTGAGGGAGCCGCCAAGCCGCTGACGGAATTCGCGTTTAGAGCGCTCCTGTGGGTTCGATGATCGGATCCTGGCGTTTGTAGGCAGGCGCAAAAATCAGCGCCTCGGGGAGGCCTTGTGAAGCTTCACACAACCATTTCACGCAGCGGCCTAGCACGGCGAAGTCTAGCTTTGGTTCCAGTGGCCGCAAACCCACCAATTCCGCCACCGATCATGCAAGGGTCACCGGATACCGGCGAGTAAATCGACCGTGAGTTGATCCAGGCGCTCGTAGGGCAGCCTTTTCTTTACGATCTGCGTCCGGTCAAATGCGCGACCCAGCAGCGAAGCAGCGCCCTGCTTCGAGAATCGGCCAATGCTTCCGTTTCCCTTCCCGTCCGCCGAAATTTCCCGGAGGATGCCTTGAATCTCCGCATCCTGGTTCCAGCGATTTCCCTTTTCCTTCAGAATTAAGTACGTCCTCATGCAGCCAGCAGCGAAGTCTTTCACACCTTGATAATCTTCGGTCCGATACGCGTGCGCATCGAAATGACGCGGGCCTTCGTACCCGACGTCTTCCAAAAACTTGACCAGCCAGAAAGCGGATTTGAGATTCGCAGACCCGAACCGGAGATCCTGATCGTAACGTCCGGGCATTTGATCGTTGAGGTCGATGTGGAATAGCTTGCCGCCCTCCCACGCTTGCGCCACCCCATGCATGAAATTGAGGCCCGCCATCTGCTCGTGCGCGACTTCGGGATTCACGCCCACCATTTCGGGATGATCGAGGGTTGGGATAAAACCGAGATAATGCCCAGTGGTCGCCATATAGATGTCCGCGCGGGGTTCGTTTGGCTTCGCCTCCAGGGCAAACTTGAAGCCGTACCGGCGGTCGATGTTGTATTCACAGAGGTAATTCACGGCGTCGCGCAAACGCTGTATCGCGTGATCGGCGCGCCGGCACGCATCCGTTTCCACTCCTTCGCGGCCTCCCCACAGAACAAAAATCTTGGCGCCGAGTTCCGCTCCAATGTCCATGGCGCACATCGTCTTTTGCAAGGCGTAGGCACGAACCTCGGGGTCGTTGGCCGTAAAAGCGCCATCCCGGAAGACGGGGTCGAAAAAAAGCGAGACGGTCGTCATCGGCACGACGATCCCGTTCGTTTTACAACTTGCCGCGAATTCCCGCACCAGCCGGTCGCGTTCGGCGGAGGTGGCATCGATTGGCACGAGATCGTTGTCGTGTAGATTCACTCCCCAGGCGCCCACCTCCGCAAGCAGGGACACAATTTCGACCGGCTTCAACACTGGCCGCACGAAATCGCCGAAGGGGTCACGCCCACGGTTTCCGACGGTCCATAGACCAAAAGAAAACTTGTGTTCCGGTTTCGGCTCGTACTGGTCATTCCGTCGCGCGCTCATATAGTTGTCCTCGCTTTTACCGCCGGGTTTGCGCTTCTATGACGAATAAATCGATTTCATGGCCGGATAGAGCCGGCGGTAGCGCGCGTACTGCGCACTCAATATGGCCACGTGCCCGGGATCCGGATCGACACGCTCTGCCACGCGCACGACCGACGCGCACGCCGCGTCCACGGAAGGCCATACTGCCGCTCCCACGCCCGCTAGAATGGCAGCGCCGTATGCCGCACCTTCTTCAGCCTCGACGATTTCGACTTCTCGGCCGTAAACCTCTGATTGAATGCGCCGCCAGACCGCCGAACGCGCGCCTCCTCCACCAAGCCGGATATGCTCGACTGGTATACGCATCTCCTGGAGGATCAGAAATGTATCTTTTAGGCTGAACGCCACGCCTTCGAGAACCGCCCGGATCACATGCGCCCGAGTATGCGAAGCGGTTAGCCCCACGATCGCACCGCGCACTTCTGGATCAAGGTACGGCGTTCGCTCTCCCATCAGATACGGCGCCCACAAAAGCTTTTCAGCCGTCACCGGAACGGTTTCCGCGTCTTTAATCATCTGGCCGTAAAGGTCGCCAGCCTCTTTCGTGCAAGCCCGGTAGAAATTGTCGCGAAGCCAGCGTAGGGAAAGTCCGGCGGCCTGCGTGACTCCCATCACGTGCCAGCGCTCCGGCACCGCGTGGCAGAAAGTGTGTAGCCGGCCCCGTGCGTCCGTTACCGGCCGATCCGTGGTCGCGAACACAACTCCGGATGTACCGATCGTCGCATGCACCGTGCCGGGCATGACGGTTCCCATGCCCACGGCACCCGCGGCCTGGTCGCCGGCGCCCGCAACCACGGGAGTCCCGGCAGCAAGTCCGCTCGCATCCGCGCCGTTGGGAGAAATTCGTGCACAAACGGCGGGGGACTCAAACAGCTCCGGCAGCAGAGATTCAGGCATATCGACAGCATCCATGATTTCCGCGCACCACTTGCGGCGGGCTACGTTCAGCATTAGGGTGCCGGAGGCATCCGCAACATCGGTAGCGACCGCTCCCGTCAGCTTGAAACGCACGTAGTCCTTCGGCAGCATTACCTTTCGGACGCGACGCCAATTTTCGGGTTCGTTGTCGCGCGTCCACAGAAGCTTGGTCAACGTGAAATTCGTCAGCGGCGGATTGGCAGTGAGCTCGATCAAGCATTCGCGCCCGAGCTGGGCGGTAAGACTGTCGCATTGCGCTTGCGTGCGAACATCGCACCAAATCAGCGCAGGCCGCACCACGTTTCCTCGGGCATCCAGCATCACCGCTCCATGCATTTGGCCCGATAGCCCCACGCACGAAATCCGGCTCGCCGGTAGATTTGACTCACGGAGCGCCTTGCGAATGGCGATTTGAGCGGCACGCCACCAATCGTCCGGATGCTGCTCCGCCCAGCCAAGGGACGGTGATGCAAACGGCTCGTGATCTTCCGTCGCCGACGCGATGATACTTCCGCGGTCATCCAGAAGTAACACGCGCGTGCCGCCCGTGCCTACGTCGATGCCCATCACAATCCCGTTCATATTCGTGTAGTCTCGCTGTCTCCCCAAAACGTCCAGCCCATGGGAAGCACCTGAATTCCAACCTTGACAACTTTGTGGATGAAATTCAGCACGGCTCTCTCCGACATTCCAACATCGAAGCTCACCATGCCCCCAGGCAGGCGGCTCCGATCATCACAACGTACTTACGTATTGGGGGATGCTCAAGTTCCGCTGCCGACCAGCAAAGTGGGGCCGGCGATCTCGTATGTCGGGATCGGAGTCAATTTCAATAGAGTCGGTTGTCCCGAGTTGGCACTGCCACAGCTTCGAGCAGAACGCCCTCCGATTCCCGTACCTAGTTCGCATCGTTGTCGTCCGCGCGTAGCACCATTGCGTCCGCTTCAGGGGCTCCGCGCAAGGCCCACAAATTGGGCTACCGTGTACGTTAACGGCAGTGGTAGAGTACCACGCGAAATTCAGTTTTCAATCTTAGACATATTGGGGGTTGCCGTGGATCGCCGTTTTCGTGCTCACATTTTGGTGGTCCGTCTCCTGGCTGTGTCGGCCCTCTTTGGGGCGTTCTGCTGCGGCACCTTAGCCCAATCGATTCCGCCGTACCGGAATCCAAAAGTACCCGTCGAACAGCGGGTGGCCGATTTGATGTCGCGCATGACGCTTCAGGAGAAAATCGCGCAACTGGCGGGAACCTGGCAATCGAA
>JBOGMW010000077.1:0-4498 GCA_050746805.1 Candidatus Acidiferrales bacterium
CCGCGGCTTCGCGGTGAATTTCCACCAGCGTGGTGCGCTGCTGGTTCTGCCGGCCCTCCTCGGGCGAACGCTCCGTAACGCGCGGAATCGCAATGCCGCACTTTTCCGCCACGGTGCGCACCGCGTCCGGAAATTCGCAACGGTCCAACTGCATCACGAATTTGAACACGTCGCCGCCTTCGTGGCACCCGAAGCAGTAATACATTTGCTTCACCGGATGCACGCTGAACGAAGGCGTTTTTTCCTGGTGGAATGGGCACAGTCCGGTGAAATTCTGCCCGGTTTTGCGTAGGCGCACGTATTCGCCGATCACGCGAACGATGTCCGCCTGCTGCTTCACTTTCTCCGCGAACGATCCGGCTTCAGCCATTTCGAGGGTGAGGTACGTTTAGCACCGGCTATTCAACTTTGCAACTCCGCCACGGTAACGGCGTTTCCGCCGCGGTCTTCGGCTTCGGCGTGAATCGTTTCAACCAGCGGATGTGACGAGAGGAACTCGGCGAGCCCTCGGCGCAGCGCGCCCGTTCCATAGCCGTGAATGATGCGGACGCTCGGCTTGCCCGCCAACGCGGCTTCATCGAGAAATTTGTCCACGCGCGCGGCGGCCTCTTCCACGGTGCAGCCAATCACGTTGATTTCCTCAGCAGCCGGTCCCGCACCGGGCTGCGCGTGCACTGTGATGCCGGACCGTTCAGCCGTGGCGCTTGCGGAACGAGACCGCGCGGGTTGCGTTTCGTTTGCGATGCCGACGATATCCGCCAGGGGAATTTTCATTCGCATGGGTCCCGCCTCCACTTCGGCGGTACGACCGTCGTGCTTGCGAAAGACAACCGGTTGCTTGAATCCTTTCACCACAATTCGCTGCCCGGTTGCAAGCTTCTCCGGCGGAAAAGGCTTTGCCGACTCCGCGTCCGAAATGCCCAAATCAGGCTGCGACGATGCCAACGTCTCTACCACGGCGGCATCGGCGTCTGCGCGTGCCTCCGACAATAGTTTCCCTGCACGCCGGCCCGCCTGCTTCTCGATCTGCGCGCGAAGTGCGCGATCTTTGATATCGGCCGCCAGCCGCTCGACATCCGCCTGAAGCCTTTTTTGCATCTCGCCGAAGTTTCGCTCCAGCTCGGCGATCCGTTTTCGTTGGCGTTCGATCCATTCACCGCGCAGCGAGCGGCGCTCGGTATCGAGTTCGGCTTGTTCTTCCTGCAATCGCGCTCTTGCGGCGTCCGTCTCATCGCGGCTTCGATGCAAATAGGCGATCAGTTTGTGTGCTTCGTGCGATTCGGGAGAAAGCCCGGCGCGGGCGCGTTCGATCACCCGCTCGGGCAGGCCCAACCTGCTGGCGATTTTGATTCCGCTGGAAGTCCCCGGCACGCCCACCAGCAGCCGGTACGTGGGCCGCAGATTCTCCTCGTCGAACTCCATAGCGGCGTTCACAATTCCTGGCGTCGTGGAGGCGTATGCCTTCAGCCGGTCGTGATGCGTGGTGGCCAGCGTCAACGCGCGGCGCTCGCGAAATTCCTCAAGCAACGCCACCGCCAAGGCCGCCCCTTCTTCAGGCGCCGTGCCTGTGCCCATTTCATCGAGTAGGATCAGCGAGCTCGCCGTAGCCGTCTCGAGCATCGATTTCAAATTCAGCATGTGCGCCGAAAATGTGGAAAGGTCCGCGGCAATCGATTGCTCGTCACCTATGTCCGCCAGCACGCGATCGAAAATCGGAAGTTCAGCGCGATCCGCGGCCACCGGAATTCCCGATTGCGCCGATAGCGCGGCCAAGCCAACCGTCTTTAGCGCGACCGATTTTCCGCCCGTATTCGGACCGCTGATCACCAACACGGTCCCAACCGCTCTGGCACTGTCCTCTGCGTTCGCAGCAACGCTTTCCGCGCCGCCAAGCGCGAGCGATAGCGGCACAGCTTTGCGTCCCTGCGGACGCAGCGTCGCTTCCAGCACCGGATTTCGAGCGTCGTGCAAAAGCAGCCGATTCCCTGCCGTGAACTCCGGCGCAACGCAATCGTAAGCTCGCGCAAATCGCGCGCGGGCGAGGATTGAGTCGAAATGCGCCACAGTTTCAGCGGCGCGTGCCAGCCGGTCCTGCTCTTCGCGAACGCGCCCGGTAAGCTCTTCCAGGATGCGCGCGATTTCCACCGCCTCCTCTTCCGAAAACTGCACCAAGCGATTATTGAGATCGATCGTATCGAGCGGCTCGACAAAAACCGTTTGCCCCGTGGCGCTGGCGGCGTGAACCACACCCGGCACGCTGCGGCGCTCCGACGCACGCACGGGAATTACGAATCGTTCGTTGCGCAGGGTGACGTAGTCCTCACCGCCAGGTTCTCCGCGCGCACGCAAGACGCTTTCGAGCGACCGGCGAATTTTCTGGCGCGATTCGCCGATGCTGGCGCGAATGCGTTTCAGCTTCGGCGACGCATCGTCGCTAATTTCGCCATTGGGCATCACCGCGCGGCGGATTGCAACCAGCAGCGCGCGAAAGTCCGCGAGGATTGCAGCGCGTTCGGCCAGCAGTCTGTGCTTATGCTCGTCGTCTCCACGGAAGGTTTGGCGGATCGCCGCGGCAGTCTCCATCAGCGTGACCGACTGCAGAAGTTCGTCCGTGGAGAGCACCGCGCCTGGCACCGCCAATCGCGCGAGCCACGGCTCCGGATCGGCGAGCGAGCCGAACCCCAGCTCCGAGCCCGCGCGCAAATAGGCCACCGCTTCGCTTACCAGCGCGAACTCCGCATTCAGGATCCGCGCATCGTGCTGCGGCGCGAGCGATTCCACCGCGCGCCGTCCTGGCGCGCACGTGGTGAAGCGGCTGACGATTTCCTTCAACTGGTCGAATTCGAGAAGATCTTCCGAGCGTCGCGACACACGTACCTCGTATTAGAATTCTAGCGCGGATACGCGCGGGAATCAGGAGGCGGAATTCTTGCGGCTCGGGACGAGCTTCGGTTTCAGGACCGTCCGCGGTGCTGCAAAGTGAGCAGATAAAAAGTCGACGGCATCCGCGGGCGTACCCGCCGCGTAAATCAATTCGCCTTTGCTTTCACCCCAGCGCGAGTCGTGGCCAGTCTCGATTTCGCGCACGCATTCAATCACCGGCTGCCAGAATTTTCCCAGCACGATCATCGGCTTTTTGCGCATTACGCCCTTGTTTAGCATTTCCCCGACCACCGCGAGTTCCGCCAGGGTGCCAGTGCCACCCGGGCAAGCAATGTATCCGTGCCCGCGCTCGATCAGCTCGAAAAGCCGCTCCTGCCAATTTTCAACCCGAATTTCGTCGTCGATCCACGCGTTGGCGCGCGATGAAAACGACTTCGCTGTTATGGCGAGCGTTCGCCCACCCGCTTCTTTCGCGCCCCGCGAGACCGCCTCCATTACGCCAGCGTAGCCGCCGCTGCAAACCACCCATCCCTTTTGCGCCAGCGCGGCTCCCAGCGCGCGGGCTGACTCATATTGCGGGTCGTCGGACTTGGGCCGTGAACTGCCAAATACGGTAACGATTTGCATCGAGTGACTCACTGCTGGCCTGCGCGTTTGATGCGCGCCGGGCGGCTGATTGCGGGCACGGGACCGAGCATCTCGACCGTCGACGTCGCGATGTCGTCCAGCGGCTTGATGGCTTCGGCGCCGCGTTGCGTATTGTTGTTGCAGAAAATCGAGAACACCAGGTATTCGCCGCGCACCGTGGTCGCGTACCCGGTAAGCGAGTGGACCCGCTCGGTAGCGCCAGTTTTCGCTTCGATTAGGCCTTGAGCAGGCGAATTTCGCATCCGGCCATCCAAAGTACCGTCCACTCCCGAGATGGGCAAGCTCGATAGATACGCCTGGGCCCACGGAGCACGCGAAGCATAGCGGAGAAGATCCACCATGGCTCGCGGCGTCACCAGGTCGTCGCGCGAAAGGCCCGAGCCATCCGAAAGGATCACGTCGCCGTCGGGAACGCCGGCCGACTCCAAGAATGTTCGCTCCACCTTCAGGCCGGCAGCAGTGGAAGCAAGCCCCAATTTTTCGCGCCCGACCATCCGCAGAAAAATCTCGGCATGCAAATTCTGGCTAATTTTATTGGTAAGTTGGACGCTTTCGCGCAGCGGAGGCGACATGTGCTCGGCCAATACTGTGCGATGCGCGTCCGGCTGCGGTCCCGCATTCGACAGCACTGGCTCGCCCGCGGCGGTGGTTTCCGGCGGCGCGGAATGCTGCACGCGGATTCCGCCGGTCACGCGTACCCCATGCGCTTCAAGCAGATTTTTAATATCGCGAGCCGCCGTTTCCGCCGGCGCGATCATCGCCAGGTCCAACTTCATCGGGGCATGTCCCGCTGGAATCGTTCCGCGCAACAGCAAAAAGTTAGAACCCGGCTGGCGTACCACTGCTATCTGCGGCATTTCGCCACGCCGGCTGGTGGTTACCGCGTGCGCGAGCGTTTCGAGAGAAGCGGACGGCTCGGTGGTGAGCACCGCCGGATCGCCCGCGCGCGCACCGGGCTGTATCACGA
>JBOGMW010000078.1:0-13885 GCA_050746805.1 Candidatus Acidiferrales bacterium
CTGGAAGGGAAGCTGGTCTTCCCAGCGCCCGGGAGGAATAGCCTTCAGCCTGCTAGTGAATGAGTCGTGCTGACGATCGTATTGCGAAACGATATCCGAAAGTTTGGCGGGAGGCGGTATTTCCGTCCAGTTGATAACGCCCTTTTCCAGTCCATCGACGAGCGCAGCTTCCTCGCGAACGATGAGCCAGGCCATTTCGCGGGCGGTTCGAGCCTTGGGGTCGGCGCGGTGTTCGCAGCGATCTTCGGGAATGCGGCCGATCACTTTACGAGTGACGGGCGCTTCTTTTTCCCAATACTTGATGAAGAAATTCTTGTAGTCCATCGTGAATGCCTCCGAGAGGGTGGTTTGAAGTAGTGGTGCGCCCCGAAGTATAGGCGAATATAAAGCGAAAGTAAAGTGGCGCTATTTTGTGCGCTCTATCGCTAGACCTCGAGAATTACCGGGAGGATCAGAGGGCGTTTGGAGGTTTGTTTATTGAGGTAGCGCTTCAGATCGACGCGAATCTTTTCCTTGATGACGCTCCAATCCATTTTTTCCTCGTCGGTGGATTGCTCGACGGTGCGGAGGACGACTTGGCGGGCTTCGCCAAGGATGGCTTGGCCATCGTCGCTGGGCAAAAATCCGCGCGTGACGATTTCAGGCGAGATTTCGATGCGGCCGGTATGCTTGTCGATGGCGATGATGGGAACGACGACGCCGTCTTCGGAAAGGTGCTTGCGGTCGCGGATGACGACGTCTTCGACTTCCTCTAGCGAGCCAGAATCGACCATCACGCGGCCCGCGGGCACGGGTTCGCGAAGAATGGCGCGGCCGTCGGCGGTGAATTCGACCGGATGGCCGCTTTCGAGCAAGTGAACCTGGCCGGAAACGGCGCCCATTTGCTCGGCGAGCGCGGCTTGTTGAAAGAGTTGGCGATATTCGCCGTGAACCGGGAAGAAATACTTCGGGCGAACGAGTTGGAGAAGGATTTTCATCTCTTCCTGGCTGGCGTGGCCAGACACGTGTATCGGCGCGGAGCGTCCACCTTCGTAATACACAAGCACGCGGCGGCGGAACAGATGGTCGATCATGCGGAAGATGGCTTTTTCGTTGCCGGGAATGATGCGCGCGGAAAGAATCACGGTGTCGCGCTCGGTAATGCTCATCAGGCGGTGATTATCGACGGAAATGCGCGACATGGCCGACAGCGGTTCGGCCTGTGAGCCGCTGACCATCACCACGAGTTTTTTCGGATCGAAGGTGCGAATATCCTGCGGGCGGACGACGCTACCGTCCGGCACGCGCAGCTTGCCAAGATCGTGCGCGATTTCGACGTTGTCCACCATACTGCGGCCGACGAAGCCGACTTTGCGGCCCAGCGAGACGGCGATATCGATCACTTGCTGGATGCGATGCACGGAACTTGAAAAGCAGGACACAATGATTTTTTCCGGAGCGGCTCGGAAGAGTTCTTCGAGGCGAACTATAACGGCGCGTTCGGAGGGCGTGAAGCCGGGACGCTCGACGTTGGTGCTGTCGGCGAAGAGAGCGAGGACGCCTTCCTGCCCATAGCGGGCGAAGGCGTGAAGATCGAAAGGCTTTCCGTCAACGGGCGTGGGATCGATTTTGTAGTCGCCGGTGTGAATCACGATACCGACGGGAGTACGTATGGCCAGCGCCACGCAGTCGATGGTGCTATGCGTGACGTGGAGATACTCGATGCGAAACGGGCCGAGCGTCGTCGTGTCTCCCGCGACGATTTCGTGGAGCTTGGCCGAATCAAGCAGGGCGTGCTCTTCGAGCTTTTTGCGTACCAGCGCCAGCGTGAATTCAGTGCCGTAGATGGGGACGTTCAAATCTCCGAGGATGTAGGGTATGGCGCCGATGTGGTCTTCGTGCGCGTGAGTAAGGAGGATGGCGCGCACCATGTGCTTGTTCTGCTTAAGGTAGGTGATGTCCGGGATAACGATATCGACGCCGAGGAGTTCTTGCTCGGGAAACATGAGGCCGGCGTCGATGACGATGATGTCGTCGCCATAGCGCAAAGCCATCATGTTCATGCCAAACTCGCCAAGGCCGCCGAGCGGAATGGCCCAAAGTGAGGTTTTGCTCAAGGTTTTATACCGATCTCGCCTAAAATGTGCAGCGGAAGTTTCGTGGCTTTCACAAAGATGGAAGGGCGCGCAGTGCGCCAACCCGTAAACACAATCGTATCATAAATAGCATTCGTGCGCGTTCGGTGGAGCGGTTCCCACCGCGGAACCTAGGCAGGCGGTGGCACTCGCAAAAGCGAAGGTAGCTCATATAGAATTGGCGCAGATGAAAAAAATCGCGATTTTGGGATGCACCGGTTCGATCGGCAGGCAATGCTTGCAGGTAGTGGAGGTGTTGCCGGGGCGGTTCGAAGTAGTGTCGATGGCCGCAGGAAACAACGTGGCGCTGGTGGCGGAGCAGGCACGGCGGGTCCGGCCCAAAGTGGTATCGGTCGGATCGGAAGCGGCAGCGAAGGAACTGCGCGCCGCGCTGCAAGCCGGATGCGCGGATGATCGCGTCGCGGCGAAGGGGCGCGCGCTGCCGGAAATTCTATTCGGCGCGGAAGGCATCGAGCGCGTAGCTACGCATCCGGAAGCGGAAATGGTGCTTTCGGCTGCTGTGGGCGTGGTGGGATTGCCGGCGACCTATAAGGCGATCCTGCAAGGGAAGAACATCGCGCTCGCCAATAAGGAAGTGCTGGTAGCGGCCGGGGAATTGGTGATGGCAGCGGTGGAGCGGCACGGCGTGGCGCTGCTGCCAGTGGATAGCGAGCACAACGCAATACATCAATGCATGCGCGGAGGTGAGCGCGGAGAAGTGAAACGGCTGGTGCTAACGGCCTCAGGCGGGCCGTTTCGCAAGACCCCGGTTTCGGAGCTCGATCGTGTGACGCCGGAGCAGGCGCTGGCGCACCCGAACTGGAAGATGGGTGAGCGAATTACCATCGACTCGGCGACGCTAATGAATAAGGGCTTTGAGGTGATCGAGGCGCGATGGCTATTTGGGATGCCGCTAGAAAAAATTCGAGTGGTGATTCATCCGCAGTCGACGGTGCACTCTATGGTGGAGTATGTGGACGGTTCGGTTCTGGCGCAACTGGGCCCGACGGACATGAGGATGCCCATCCAGTACGCGCTAACTTATCCGGAACGGACAGCATCAAACGAATGCGCCCTGGATTGGTCCACGCTAAGAAGACTCGATTTCGAGGAAGTGCCTGCCGGGAAGTTCCCGTGCCTGGAACTAGCACGCGAGGCGCTGCGGCAGGGTGGACTAATGCCGTGCGCTCTGAACGCGGCGGACGAGGTGGCGATTGCGGCGTTTTTAGACCGAAAGTTGGCCTTCCTGGGAATCGCCAGGGTCATCGAAGGCGTCCTGCGGCGGATGCCGAAGGCGACGCTGAGTAGCATCGATGATCTGGTGGCAGCAGACCACGAGGCTCGGCGGCTAGCGCAAGATGAGGTCAAGCGCCAGTGCGTGGTACGACAGGCTTCGTGAAAATTGGCGATTTCGGTGGGCGTAGTATTTTTTTGAGGCGCGCCATGGAACGAACTGGGGTTTCTAATTGCGCCTCGCACGCGGCGTTTGCAGGTTGAATAGTCCGCATTTTCTTCTAAAATGTTTGTAATGGGCACAGGAGAGATAGTTACAGCATGGCCGTGAATTTCCTACGCGATCTGATTGCAGGCGCCGTAGTGCTCGGGTTATTGGTGCTGATCCACGAATGGGGCCACTTCGTGATGGCGAAGCTTTGCGGCGTGCGCGTGGAGGTCTTTTCGATTGGGTTCGGCACGCGGCTGTGGGGAACCAAGCGCGGCGACACCCTTTACCAAATTGCCGCGCTGCCCCTTGGCGGCTACGTCAAAATGGCCGGCGACAACCCCGTGGAGGAACGCGCTGGTGAGCCGCATGAATTCCTTTCGCGGCCGCGCTGGCAGCGTTTTTTGATCGCTATCGCCGGACCGGTAATGAATATCGCGCTGACTCTACTGATCCTCTGGGGAATTTACGCGCTCGTGGGAATGCAGCAGGATGCATATATGCGCCAGCCAGCTACGGTGGCGGCGGTACCTGCAAATCACGGCGATCTATCGATTCGGCCGGGTGACCGGATCACGCAAGTAGGCTCGATGCCAACTCCGACTTGGGGCAAAGCGTTGGATCAACTGCAGAAGGCCAAGCCGGGCACAACCGTTCCGGTGACGGTGCTGCGCAATGGAACTCAGCAGGACTTCAACATCAAAATTCCCAACACCGAAACTGCGGCGGAGGACCTGCTGGGATTCCCGATGATCCCGCCGGTGATCGACCAGGTTCCGTCGGGATTCCCTGCAAAGAAGGCCGGGATGAAACCGGGCGACATGGTGTTGTCCATCAACGGCCACCCGATCGTCACGTGGCAACAACTGACGGAAATCGTTCCGGATGCCGGACCTCATCCGATACATTTCGTGGTTCGCCGGGACGGCAAAGACGTGGCGCTCAATATCACGCCGACGTATACGATGAACAGCGACGGAACGATGGCGTGGCAGATCGGTGTGGTGCGAAAGGCGCCGCAGTTTTACGAGCGGCAAGGAATTGTTGCTTCCATCGGAGATGCGTTCAGTCAAACGTGGTACTGGATGCGGACGATGGGAGATGTGCTGGCCGGTCTTGTCCGCGGGAAAGTATCAGTGCGCGATCTGGCGGGACCGGTGGGAATCGTGCAGATGTCCGGAGAGGCGGCGCGGGATGGATTCGTTACGCTGCTTTCGTGGATGGCTTACATCAGCTTGGATTTGGGACTGCTAAATCTAGTGCCGATTCCGATTTTGGATGGCGGGCACGTGCTGATGCTTGCGGTTGAGGGAAGCTTGCGGCGCGATCTGAGCATTGCCGTGAAAGAGCGATTCGTTCAGGTAGGGTTGATTTTTCTTCTGTGCCTGGTGGCACTGGCGTTCTACAGCGACATTCATCGCCTGATTGGTTACTGACCGCGTCCGTAAGTCGAATAAAATTGGCAGACGCGGGACTTCTTCCCGAAAAACTCTCCCATTCGAGTCGCTGCCACTTATTAAAACCACTCTGTGAAGCTTCACATGGCGCCTGGAAGCGCGAACTCGCCGTGCCGTGCGCCCAAGCCCAGAGGAACGTCGCGCGTCCGCGTGCGCGCCTCTGGACGCGGTTCTGGAACTTCGCTTTTTGCTCCATGAGCAGCTAAAGATCAAAACCAACGGCCTGGCGCCGCGTGCGAGTCTCTATTTTCATGTGGACTGCGGGCGCATTGGATCGGCCTTCGACGGATTTCGCTCTCGCGCCCTTTTGGTATAATGTGCCTATTAGCCATGTCCTCACCGGCACATCGCGTTTCCGTTGGCGAGCGCATCAATGAGGGCGAGCCTTCTGGAAAGCTGCAGAAGGAGCTGCGGGCGAGGCGCGTCCGGCTCACGAAGCAGCGACGCGTGGTGGTGCAGGTGATGGAGTCCGCCTCGCGACACATGGACGCCAACGAGATTCTGGAACTCGCCCAACAGATCGATTCGAACATTACGCGCGTGACGGTTTATCGCACGCTGGATATGTTGAAACACCACGGGTTGATCGACGAACTCGACCTGCTGCATCTGCGAGGTCATCGGCACTACTACGAAAGCCACGGCCCGCGCGATCACATCCACGTGGCGTGCATTCGCTGCGGAAAAGTGCGCGAATTCGAGAGTGATCTGTACGAGCAGCTCATGCGGCAGATTTCGCGCGATTGTGGCATCGAGATCACGATCACGCGGACGGAAGTCGGCGGCCTTTGCGCCGAGTGCCGCGCTAAGGAATAGTTCCCGTCTCGGATTTGGATGGCGGACCGCCATTCCTGTTTAACTCCACTCCCCGAACGTAAATCCGCGCCCTTCGCGAATTCCGCGACAAGTGGGCACTCGTGATGCGACGGGTGCGACCTTACTTTTTCGAGGCGAGGAAATAGCGCTTTACTTGTTCGATGTCGGCGAGGATTTGCTGACGGAGGGGTTCGGAGCCTGAAAATTTCATTTCGTCGCGAAGGCGCGCCAGGAAGCGAACGGTCATCGGACCGGACGCGAGAGTTTCGCTGAAATCGAGAAGATGGGATTCAATGGTGACGTGGGCCCCATCGAAGGTGGGACGAATACCGACATTCGTGGCGGCGCGGTAGTTCGCTCCGGCAACGGAAACTTCCGTCGCATAGACGCCGAGCTTCGGCCATAGCTCCTGCTGCGTGTGCAAATTAAGAGTGGGGACCACGAGTTTGCGGCCCATGCCGGTTCCAGGACGGATTTCGCCCTCAAGGGAATAGGGGCGGCCGAGCATGCGTGCCGCTTCTTGGACCTCGCCGTTGCGGATGTATTTGCGAATGGCGGAGCTCGACACGATCGCGCCGTCCGCCACTACCGGCGCAATTGATTCAACATCGAAACTCAGGCGCTTGCCGAGATCGGCCAGGCTATTTACGTCGCCAGTCTGTCGATGGCCGAAGTGAAAATTCGCTCCGACCGCAACGAAGCGAGCGCGCAACGTCTCAGTCACGTAGTGACGGACGAAATCATCGGGGCTGATCTTGGCGAAGTCGGCGTCAAATCGAATGACAAGCGCAGCGTCCAGCCCCATGGCGGCGATGGCCGCAAGGCGCTGATCGAGAGTCATCAACAGCTCGGGGGCATCCGCGGGACGGAGCACTCGCGTGGGATGCGGATAAAAGGTGAGGACGGTGGCGAGACACTCTTCCCGCCGCGCGCGTTCCAGCACGCGTCGAAGAATTAGTTGGTGGCCCAGGTGAACGCCATCGAAATTCCCGATGGCCAGGGCCGTGGAACGAGAATCAGCAGGGAAACGGGCCCGCCATTCGTCAACTGAGAAACATTTCTCGAACGGCATTAGAGCGCAACCTGGAATTGCAGGCCGTCATATGCCAAGCGGACGTTTTCGGGCAGATGCGCGTTGGTGGCTGCGTGACCAAGGTCGTGACAGATGTGCGTGAACCAGGCGCGCCTGGGCTTGAGTTCGTCGATCAAGGCGAGCGATTGATCGACGGTCGAATGCATAGGATGCGGCACGTAGCGTAGCGCGTCGAGAATGAAATCGTCGAGGCCGCGCAGCCGTTCCTTGGAGCTATCGGGAACGCGGCTGAAGTCCGTTAGATAGGCGGCTTTGCCAAAGCGGAAACCGAGAACTTTCTGCGGGCCATGCTCCGCGGGCACCGGCGTGAATTCCACGCCGAAAAGCGTAAACGGGCCCTGAATTTCGTGCAATTGCACAAGCGGGACGGAGCTTTCGGTCGGTTTCGTGTCGAACACGTACGCAAACTGGCGGCGCAGAATCGCGAGCGTTTCGGGCGAGGCGTAGATCGGGATGACGCCTTTTTGTTTCAGGTTGTACGGGCGAATGTCGTCCAGGCCGAGGATGTGATCGGCGTGGCCATGGGTGTAAATCACGGCGTCCAACCGGTCCAGGTGCGCGCGCATGGACTGGAAACGGAAATCGGGAGCGGTGTCGATCACCACGTTGTGTCCGTTCCAGGAAAGCAGGATGGAGGGACGGGTGCGTTTATCGAACGGATCGGTGGACTCGCAGACGGCGCAATGGCAGGCGAGCGTGGGCACTCCCATCGACGTTCCCGAGCCCAGAACTGTTAGCTGGAGTGAGGACATGAATTCCGCGCGATTTGCGTCCCGGTGCTTCTGACCGGGAAGCCGCTGAAGTTTCCCGGCTGTGGCTTTACACAGACCTGCTAACCCTTGCCGCCTTTGGCTTTCTTGGCCATGGCTTCGGAAGCGGCCTTGGAGACTTCCATATAGGTCAGCTTGAGGCTGCCGATCACTTCGAGCAGTAGATCTTCGTCGGCCTTTGCCAGGTTTCCGCGGCTGGCCTCGCGCAGGGCGTCCATCATATCGATTAGTTCGCGCGCGCCTTCGAGATCGACGAAGGCTTGCCCGGTGCGCGGATCGGCCATGCCTCCGAGCATCGCGGCCGTGTTGCGGGTCAGAAAGTCCACCAGCATCTGAAAGCCGCGCGAGGGCGCATGCTCTTCTGTCGCTTGCTCCGGCTCCGGCGTGGCGGCTGGAGTGGCGGCTGATTGGCCGGGTTGCTTGGCTGCACCGGGTTTCGCGAGCTTCGATTTCGGCTCTTCTCCGCGCCATTCCTGCGCGGCGGCGTCCGGGCGAAGTTCGCCCGCCTCGGTGAAAAGGCGACGGTCGACTACTTTGAATCCTTCGTCTGGTTTCTGGTCGGCCACAGTCACGTCCTCAGGTGGATGTGCGGGTTATAAACAAAGAGTTTAACACATTCAAGGGAGGTCCCTACAAGGCGAGGCCGGAAGATTGACGATACGAGTGGCGTAAAGCCGAGAAGACGCGCGGTCAGACTGTCACCAAGAACTTCGGGGGCTATCCCGCGTGGGGCAAGCTTCCTGGCAGGACTTACAGGCTGCCAGAAAAGCGAATGGCGAACGCAGTGCGACCCCGGATCAGTCGCCGGCGCTCGCGGTAGGCGCGTAGTAGCCGGCACGCGTGAGCACGTCGAGCTTTCCCATGCCCTTAGCCGCAATCACTTTCACTTTCACGATGCGGAACGTTCCGTCCTGCGCCACATTCGTTGGATAGTAGCCGATCGTATATTGGCTGCGAATTTCTTTCGCGACTTGCTCGCAGATGGGAGTCACCTGGCTGAGGTCCGCGGGAAAATAGGCGCGGCCGCCGCTGGCTTCGGCGAGCTCCTCAAGAACTTTGGTGGAGTGCCGCACCATGCGCTTATCGTGTTCGCGATCGTCCTGGCTAAACACGCCGATGGCGTAAATTGTGGCGTCGGATTTCTCGACCGCGCGCATCATCTCAACCGGGCTCGCACGGCTGGCGTCGTCGTCGCCATCGGTGACCAGAAGCAGAACTCTTTTGTCGCGGTGTCCCTTTTTCAAATGTTGCAGCGAAGCAATTACCGCGTCGCGAAGCGCTGTGCTGCCGTGGGTGGTGATTCGGGAAAGAGCGTCGTCGAGAGCTTTAGCGCTATTGGTGAAGTCGCCGGGCGTATCCAGATAATATTCGTCGTTAAAATTGACGACGAACATTTCGTCCTGCGGGTTGCTGGTCTTCACGAAGGTCATCGCGGCGGCGTTTACCTGCGCGCGCTTTTCGCGCATGCTGCCGCTGTTGTCGATCACCAGCCCCGCGGACACCGGAATGTCCGCTCGGGAGAAGAGTGAAATATCCTGGCGGACCTTATTCTCATACACTTCGAAGTTGTTCTTGCCGAGCGTGGTGATCAGATCGCCCTTTTTGTTCGTGACGGTGACGTGTAGAGCCACTAGATCGACCGTCGATTTCAGTCGTGCTCCAGAGGAGTGCTGTGCCTCCGGGGGAGGAGGGGGAACGCTGGGCGGCTGCATGGGCGAGAGCGGATCCTGAGCCAGCGCCGGCGAAACAGCGGCGGCAAGGGCGAGCAGCAGGATCCCGAGTGCGCGAATCGCCAGGGAACTTGCCGGACTAATGGCCCGGCGCGTAATAACCAGTTTTGGCGTACACCGTGAGAGGTGGCAATCCGCGGGGAGGGCGGAGGCGGACCTTAATTTTGCGCCATTTTCCGTCTTGCAGCCGGTTGCCCGGTATGTATCCCAACACATATTGATTGCGAAGCTCCATGCTAATTTTGGTGGCGATATCCGGAAGCTCGCTCAGATTCTGAACCACGAACATACGGCCGCCGGTCATCTGGGTGAGATCGGACAGCAGCGCAGGGCCGTGCTGCTCTTCCGGAGTCGGTCCGCCATTCAGATCGAACAGGCCGATGGCGTAAATCTGCACATCGGATTCCTGCACGAATCGCCGAATGTCGGTTTCCGTATACCGGCTATGATTATCGCCTCCGTCAGATAAGATGAGCAAAGCTTTCCTTTCGTGGTGTGCTGATCTCATCTGGCTCAGGCCCAGGTAAACGCCGTCGTAGAGAGCGGTCATCCCATGCGCAGCGGTATACAGCAGTTGATTCTGAAGTTGGTCCACGTTACCGGTGAAGGGCGTGATGAGCTGTGCCTGGGTATTGAAATCGACCAGAAAGAATTCATCTTGAGGATTCGAAGTGCGGAAGAATTGGACCGCGGCGTTGCGCGATTTTTGGATTTTGTCCGCCATGCTGCCGCTCATATCGAAAATCACGCCAATGGAGACCGGCACGTCGTCGCTTGCGAAATAGACGACTTCCTGCTCCACGCCGTCTTCAAAGACGCGAAAATTCTCCTGCCGCAGTCCGGTAACGATTCGACCGAGGGGATCAAGTACCGACACGTTGACGAGGGTCATATCGGTTGTGGTGGTAATTGGCTTGCCGTAGGGCAGCTTCCTGGACTGCGCAGATTTAGGCGCGGCGGGACCGGCGGGAAGTTCCTGCGGGCGAGCCTGCGGCGCGGTCCCGCAAAGGCACATTACGCAGAGCGCGGCGCAGAGCACCACGAGAATCGGCCAGTTCGCAGGCTCTCTTGCGGCTTTCATTGCCAAAAGCTCCCGAGCCTTCCCCAAAGGCGATTCTACACGAATCACAAGCAGTGTGATGCGCGCCCGCTGCCGAACGACGCGAGGTTTTCCGCCGCGCGGGCTTGGCTCGCTGGCCGTGCTAAGATGATGCGCGCGAGAGCACAGCAGAACTGCGAGCGATCATGGCCAATACCCCATCCACGGAAGTTCTCGCCGTAATTCCCGCACGTTACGCTTCTTCGCGGTTTCCAGGCAAGCCTTTGGCATCCATCGGCGGACGGCCGATGATTCAGCATGTGGTGGAACGCGTGCGAGGCGCCGAGCACGTCTCGCGCGTGGTGGTGGCCACGGACGATGCGCGAATCCAAAAAGCCGTGGAGGATTTTGGCGCCGAAGCGATGATGACGCGTTCGGATCATCGCTCCGGCACGGACCGGGTGGCGGAGGTGGCCGCTCACGTCGCCGCGGATATTTACGTGAACGTACAGGGAGACGAACCATTGGTCGACCCCGGCCAAATTGATGCGCTCATTTCCGCGATGATTGAAGAGGATGCGGTGCGGATTGCCACTCCATGCTCCGCCATCACCACTCAGGCCGGCATCATGGACCCCAATATCGTCAAGGTGGTGCGCGATTTCGACGGCAACGCGCTTTATTTTTCACGCGCGCCAATTCCGTGGGTGCGCGATCGCGCCGAAAAAATTGTCGCGCAGCATTGGAAACATCTGGGACTGTATGCGTATCGCCGCGACGCGCTGCTGGATTTCCCCACGCTACCGCCCGGGGATCTCGAGCGTCTTGAGCAGCTCGAACAATTGCGCTGGCTGGAAAACGACTACCGCATCCGCGTGGTGGAGACGGAATACGATGCAATCAGCGTGGATGTGCCCGCGGATGTGGAACGCGTGGAAAAACTCCTTCGCGAGCGCAACTCGTCGTAGTTAATTCGGCTCTCATGTTTTTCTCGAATCTTTTCTAGAGTGAATCGTGATTTGACACATGCGCGCTTTCTGCCCATAATGCGTCGTACCGATTCTCCGGAGGGAATCGAGCCCCTTGCATACCGGCCCGAAGTACATTTTCGTCACGGGCGGCGTGGTTTCTTCTCTCGGAAAAGGGGTCGCGGCGGCTTCGATAGGATGTTTGCTTGAAAGCCGCGGCCTGCGGGTCACCCTCCAGAAGTGCGATCCCTACCTCAACGTTGATCCCGGCACTATGTCTCCGTATCAGCACGGGGAGGTGTTTGTCACCGACGACGGCGCTGAAACCGACCTCGACCTGGGCCACTACGAACGCTTCACGTCCGCGCATTTGACGCGCGACCACAACTGGACCACTGGCCGCTTCTACGAATCGATCATCGCTAAAGAGCGTCGCGGCGATTTCCTCGGCAAAACCGTTCAGGTAATTCCGCACGTAACCGACGAAATTAAATCCGCCTTTCGCAAGGTAGCGGATGACGTGGATGTGGTGATCGTCGAGATCGGCGGCACGGTGGGCGATATCGAATCGCTGCCATTCCTGGAGGCGATTCGGCAGATACGGCTGGAGCTGGGTCCGGAAAACGTGGTTTTTGCCCATCTGACGCTGGTGCCTTTTATACCCACTGCAGGCGAGCTGAAAACCAAGCCTACGCAGCACAGCGTTAAAGAATTGCTGAGCATTGGAATTCAGCCGGATCTTTTGCTGTGCCGCAGCGATCGGCCACTTGGGGCCGATCTGAAAGCAAAGATCGCGTTGTTTTGTAACGTCCCTGAATCGGCGGTGATTTCCGCGACGGATGTGTCGAATATCTACGAAGTGCCGCTCTCGCTCGCCTCCGAAGGTCTCGACGACCAGCTTTTGAAGCTGCTGCATTTGGAAGCGCCGCCCCGCGATTTAAGTCCGTGGCTCGCCATGCTCGAAACGCTCGAACACCCGCAGGGCGAAATCCGCATCGGCGTGGTAGGGAAGTACGTCCAGCTCGAAGACGCTTACAAGAGCCTGCGCGAAGCCTTGTCGCACGGCGGCCTTGCCAATCGCCAGCGCGTCGTCATCGAATGGGTGGAAGCCGAGGACATCGACTCGCCCGCCGCCGCCGAGCGCACGTTGCATCACGTCGACGGCATTCTCATTCCCGGCGGATTCGGCAAGCGTGGAATCGCCGGAATGGTCCACGCGATCACCTATGCGCGCGAACACAAAATCCCGTTTTTCGGAATTTGTCTGGGCATGCAGTGCGCCACCATTGAATACGCGCGCCAGGTTTCGAAGCTCGATCGCGCCGATAGCACCGAGTTCGAGCCTTCGACGCCCCATCGAGTGATTTACAAGTTGCGCGAGCTGCTGGGCGTGGACGAAATGGGCGGCACCATGCGTTTAGGTGCATGGCCATGTAAGCTAGAGCCGAATTCGTTTGCATTTAAAGCGTATGGGCGAGCGGAAATTTCGGAGCGCCACCGCCATCGCTACGAATTCAATCGCGAATACGAAGAGACGCTAACCCGCGCCGGCTTTCGCATCACCGGAAAAACTCCCGATGGCGTCTACGTCGAAATCGTTGAAGTGCCCGACCATCCCTGGTTCCTCGGCTGTCAGTTCCATCCCGAATTCAAGTCCAAGCCGCTCGCGCCCCATCCGCTCTTCGCCGCCTTCATCCGCGCCAGCCTCGACCATCGCCGCCACCGCCTCGGCGCCGCCACCGAAACCCGCGTCCCCGCCGCCGACTCAAGCGCCAGCTAGCCCGCGCTCGCGCCACTTGCGACGCCTTCGCCCCGATTTCACTCCAACATCGAACTTCTAACGTCTAGCTCGTCGCCATTTTGCGCGATTGATGTTCGTCGGCTCGTTATGAGACCCTTAGGCCGCGCGAGGGCTGGGGCCATCTCGCGGAACGGATACCGCCAGGTTGTTTGCTGCTAAGCGCAGAGAATTTTCTGCGTGCCAGGCGGCATGCGCCCTAATGAAATAAGACGAAGGAAAGGGGAGTTGCCAATGAAATTCTGGAGTGGTGCGTGCCTCTCGGCGGCGTTGACGGTGCTCAGCACCGCGACCGCTATGGCTCAGATACCGGTACCGCCGTTTCAGCAGCCAGCCGGACCGGGCATGCATGCGCCCCAAGACGTCCGCGAATCCGCGCTGCTCTCGATGTGCAAGGCTCCACCGCCGCCGCGGCGGCCGTTCGACGCCGCGGGTCGACGCGGCCCCGCGCCCGTGCCGCCGTTTCCCTATCGCGTCGAGGGTATTCCGGGTGTGGTTGCTCCCGGCGCGCAATGGAAGATCGTCTGGGCCGCCAACGGCAATAACGCCGACGGCCTCATCTCGTTACCAGACGGCAGCATCCTGATGGCGCAAAATGACGATAGCGCCGTTGTCAGACTCTACCCGAACGGCCACTCCGAGACGGTGTACACCGATAC
>JBOGMW010000079.1:0-9096 GCA_050746805.1 Candidatus Acidiferrales bacterium
CGGCTTGGTGCTGCTGCTGGCGTGCGCGAATGTTGCGAACCTGATGCTGGTGAGGTCCATTACGCGGCGGAGGGAGATCGCGATTCGGATATCGCTGGGAGCGAGCCGCTGGCGATTGGTGCGTCAACTGATGGTGGAGAGCTTAGTGCTGGCGCTGGCGGGCGGGGCGATCGCGATGCTGATCACGTTGTGGACGGCGGGATTGATGGCGCGTTTTATTCCGCCGATGGATTTCCCGGTGGCCCTCAACGTACAAATCGACCGCGGCGTATTGCTGGCGGCGCTGGTGATTTCTCTGATTACCGGTTTGATCTTCGGAATTCTACCGGCTCTGCGCGCTTCGGCAGACGCGCCGGTTTCCGTGTTGAAAGAAGAGAGCGGGAGCTCGTCCGGCAGCCGGGGAAAAGCGCGGCTAGCGAGCGGATTGGTGGTGGCGCAAGTTGGGCTATCGCTTCTGCTGCTGATTTGCGCGGGGCTCTTCATCCGCAGTTTCGCCAGCGCGCAACTGATCGATCCAGGGTTCAATCAGCGCGATGTGCTGCTTACTTCGTTCGATCTGTTTCAGGCAGGATATACGCCGGACAATGGAATCGAATTTGACCGCCAACTGATTGCCAAGCTGGAAGCGCTGCCGGGAGTCGAGTCCGTGGCGCTAGCGAACCGGATACCGCTGACGCTGGGAGGCGGATCGACGAGCGTGAATCCGGAAGGATACGTGCAGCAGTCGAACGAGTCGATGGAAGTGCAAGATGCGATCGTGTCGCCAGATTTCCTGAAGACGCTGCAGAATCCTTTGGTGAGCGGGCGCGACTTCACGGCGGAGGACACGCGGAAGACGCAGCGCGTCTGCATGGTGAATGAATATTTCGCGCAGCGCTACTGGCCGAATCAGGAGGCGCTGGGGAAAAAAGTGCATTCGGATTTGACGAACGAGTGGTTCACGGTGGTGGGACTGGTGCGGAACAGCAAGGTGAACAGCTTGAATGAGGCTCCCACGCCATTTATTTATTTGCCGCTCTATCAGGCGTACAACGCCAATATGGTGATCTACGCGCGCGTGGCCAGCAATCCGCTGGGATATTCGGCAAGCGTGGCGAACGCAATTCACGAGTTGAACGCGGATGTGGCGCCGTTCGACGTGACCACGCTGCAAGAGCGCGAAGAGCTGGCGAGCTTCGTGCAGCGGATTGCCGGGACGTTCGTGGGCGCGTTTGGGTTGCTGGCGCTGGTGCTGGCGGCGGTGGGAATTTACGGCGTGACGTCGTACACCACGCGGCAGCGCACGCATGAAATCGCCATCCGTATGGCTCTTGGCGCAACGAACGACGACGTGCTGAAGCTGGTGCTCGGGCAGGCTGTGCGATTGACGCTGATCGGAATTTGCCTGGGCTTGGCGGCTGCGTTCGCGGTGACGCGATTCTTGAGCAGCGAGCTATTGGGAGTGACCAGCACGGACGCACTGACGTTTGCAAGCGTCGCGCTGCTGCTCTGCGCGGTGACGCTGATTGCCTGCTACATTCCGGCGCGCCGAGCCATGCAGGTGGACCCGATGAAGGCGCTGCGGCATGAATGACGACGCTGATGGGCGACAGAGCCGCAGATAGATCACGACACCAATATGTGAACGGGGAAAAATTTAAAAAGCAGATCCCTCACCCCCATTCGCAAAATCCGTGCGACTGGGTTCGGGACGACAGTCTTGCGCGCTGATTAGTCGGGAAGAGAGTCGCGCCAGGCGAGGAAGGCTTCGGAGGTATCGCGTGTGGCACCGAGGCGATCGCGGGCAGCGGCCCAGCGTTCGCGGATCAGGCGCGACATGGGCGCGTCGAGGCGGACGGCTTCACCGAGGTCGGCGGCGATTTTCACGTCCTTGGCCATCAGGCCGAGCGCGAAGCCAGTAGCGAACTGGCCGCTCAGGACCTGTTGCTTGACCATGTTTTCGGTGGTGAAATTGCGGCCGGTGGACGCGTTCAGAATATCCACCATCACGCCCTGATCCAGCCCGAATTTTTCTCCGATCATCAGGCCTTCGACTACGGCGGTGTATCCGGCGGCAGCGATGTAATTATTGAGCGCCTTCATGGCGTGGCCGGAGCCGAGCGGGCCGGTGTCGAAGAGGCGGTCGCCCATGGCGGAGAGCAGCGGCTTGGCGCGGGCGATGGCGGATTGGTCGTCGCCGCCGATCATGATGGCGAGCTTGCCGGTGATGGCGCGCGGGACGGCGCCGGAAACGGACGCGTCGATGAGAATCGCGCCGTGACGAGCGAGTTCGGGGCCGAGCTGCCGCGTGGCGACGGGATCGGAGGAACTCATATCGATCACGACGGCGCCGGGGCGGAGGGATTTGGCGAAGGCGCCGGACTCGTCGGAGAGCAGCGCGTCGCTAACGTGCTGGCTGGTGGGCAGCATGGTGATGGCGAAGTCGTTTTGTGCTATTTCGCCGACGCTTGCGGCCGCGCGGGATTTGTGTTCGGCGGCGAAGCGCGTGACGCGGTCGCGAGCAAGATCGTAGACTGCGAGATCATGGCCGGCTTTGGCGATGTTCGCAGCCATCGGCCAGCCCATATTGCCAATTCCTATGAATCCAACGCGAGTGGACACTTTGGTCTCCCTAGCAGGCAGCGTATATAATCCGATCAGACGTCATCTGAGCTTCCCATACTATTTAGCTGAGTTGCTAAATGCACGAAGAAGCTAGTAGGACTGAATTTCATACGCTGATCAGGCGGTATGCCGAGGTTTTCAATCCTTTGTTCGACCCTGCGCCTCACATGGCAGTACATCGACTTTTCGAGATTGTGTGCGTATTGGTTCGCGCTGGAGGGATTCACGACTCGGATTGGGATCCGTGGCATGAATCACAGGCGACGTTGGACGACCTTGGGAAACTTTCCACGTTACAGCTTCCGAATCCGCCCTTTGCAGATCCCACCCGAACTCGTGTACGCCTGACGCTCCTGTCCTACTGTCACATCACCGAAATGGATTTCCCGTATTGGTTAACAGCGAATCTCCTTCGCCTGCGGCTTGGCAAGAAGTATGACATGGCGCCGTTTCGAGACCTTTACGTGCCCATAGGAAAGGCCAAGAGCGGCCCATTTCAGAAGGTCAGACCACCTTCGCCTCGCAAAAAGATTGAGAGAATCAAGAAGTTGGCGCAGGATGCCGGCCTGCCGCAGATTGGCGCCGCTTTGGAGTCGGTTTGCGACGCCGCGATTCGAAACGGCGTGTATCATTCTGACTACACGCTTTCAGAACGCGAATTCCGCCTGCGATCGGGGTTTCGGTTATCAAAGCAAGAAGGATGTTTCACGCCGGTAGTTCCATTTGAGGAGCTATCGGACCTGTTCAGCAATACTTTTGCGCTCCACACCGCATTGTTCTCGCTTTACGAGAGGTGCATGAAATCGTTCGGCGATTTTAAAGACGCGATCATCCCGTATGACGACCATTACAAAGGCGTCCTCCAGTTCTTGTTCGATGAGGAGCGATTGGTGGGATTTCGGGTGTATTGGCCAAACAGCACCATCGGTGAGTATACGCGACAGGGCTCTGCTTCGGCGGGTGCGAACTTGAGCTTCGATCCCGACGGGAGCATTAACTTCATGGTCGGATTGTACGCATCGCAGCCGGGCCAATTCTCGCCGCTGGTGGAGCACGATCAGAGGCCTCAGTATTCGCAAATTCCGGGCACCACCGTGCGGCCTCACTGGCCGGACGACTTACGAGTGTACAAGTTCCGAGAGCTGGCGGGCGGTGAGCAGAAGGCATCCACGTGCTAAAATGAGGCTGCGCGTGCCGCTCTGGAAACACTTCGCAACTGAATAGCAGCGCTAACCGACCAGGATCAGACAGGACAGCTTTCACTACCCATGACGAAATCGATACGCAATATTGCCATTATCGCGCACGTGGACCACGGCAAGACCACGCTGGTGGACGCCATGCTGCAGCAGAGCGGTGTGTTCCGCCAGAACCAAGAAGTGGTGAAGCGGGTGATGGACTCGAACGAGCTGGAGCGCGAACGCGGAATCACCATTCTGGCGAAAAACACGGCGGTGACGTATCACGACACGAAGATCAATATCGTGGATACGCCGGGACACAGCGATTTTGGCGGAGAAGTGGAACGCGCGCTACGCATGGTGGATGGAGTGTTGGTACTGGTGGATGCCAGCGAAGGGCCGCTGCCGCAGACGCGCTACGTGCTGCAAAAGGCGCTGGCCGCGAAGCTGCCTCCGATCATGGTGCTGAATAAAATCGACCGGCCGGACGCGCGTCCCGCGGAAGTGCTGGATGAAATTTACGATCTTTTCATCGACCTCGACGCGACTGAGGACCAACTCGATTTTCCGGTGATCTATACGAATGCCAAGACAGGCGTGGCGCATCGCAAGATCGGCGATGATTCCGAGAATCTTCAGCCGCTGTTCGAGCAGATCGTGGCGTCAATTCCGGCGCCGCCGGGTGATCCCGCGGCCGCGCTGCAAATTCAGGTGACCAACCTCGATTACAGCGATTTTCTGGGGCGCGTCGCCATCGCGCGGGTGTTTCAAGGAACGCTGAAGCGCGGCACGGAAGTGGGCATCGCCAAACTGAATGGCACCATCCAGCCCACGAAGATCACCAAGCTTTTCACGTTTCGAGGGCTGGAACGCGACGAGGCCGAGGAAGTGACCGCAGGCGAAATCGTGGCCATCGCGGGCGTGGAGGGCATTCAGATCGGCGAGACGATCACCGATCTCGATCGCCCCGCGCCGCTTGAGCCGCTGGCGATTGACGAGCCTACGCTGGCGATGGTGTTCACCATTAATACTTCGCCTTTCGCGGGCCGCGAGGGGCAGTTTGTGACTTCGCGAGATTTGCGCGCGCGCCTGGACAAGGAGCTGCTGACCAATGTCTCCTTGCGCGTGGAAGATATCGGCGCGACGGATGCGTTTCGCGTGCTGGGACGCGGCGAATTGCAACTGGCGATTTTGATCGAGACGATGCGCCGCGAAGGGTACGAGCTGATGGTCGGCAAGCCGGAAATCGTGGTGCGCGAGGAAAACGGCCGGCGTCTGGAGCCGCTGGAATTGCTGGTGGTGGATTGCCCGGAAACGTTCATCGGCATCGTGATGGAATCGCTGGGCACGCGGCGCGGCGAAATGAGGAAGATGGTGAACCATCATTCGGGGCGCGTGCGCATGGAGTTCAGCATTCCGTCGCGCGGATTGATCGGGTTGCGCGGACAGTTGCTGACGGATACGCGCGGCACAGCTCTGATCCACTCGCTGCTCGAAGGCTGGACGGAATACGCTGGAGACATGGCCATGCGTCCCACGGGCGCGCTGGTAGCGGACCGCGCCGGCGTCTCAGTGGCCTACGCCATCTGGGGCATTCAGGAGCGCGGCGAAATGTTCATCGGGCCGGGCGTGGAAGTGTACGAGGGAATGCTGATGGGCGAAAATTCCCGCGAAGACGACATGAACGTGAACATCACCAAGGAAAAGAAGCAGACCAATATGCGCTCGTCTTCCGCCGACGAAGCTATCCGCCTGATTCCCCCGCGCGAGATGACGCTCGAGAAAGCCATCGAGTTTATCGCCGACGACGAATTCGTGGAAGTGACCCCCAAGTCGATTCGCCTGCGCAAGAAAGTGCTGGATGCCAAGAGGCGGCCCAAGCGCTGGCAGGAAATTCGCGCCTCCGCGGAAGCATCCTCCTGATTTCCAGTTGATCTCCCTCGATTTCCATCTTCCGATTGGTTTTCCAACTCACCTATTGTATACCCATATGTGCTAGTGTCATGCTGCCGCGGCTAAGCGAATGCAACCCGCGCGGACCCGACGCGTTCTATCCGAGCGCGTGGTTTGGCGCAGCACTGCATAGGGCTTGCCCGGATTTTGATGGAACATAAGTAACTAATCTTGCGTACTATCTTTCCGAAAGGATGGGCGCCAATGAATAGAAGCATCACGGGCTTCGCAGCGATAGGTTTGTTGAGTTGTCTGATCGCGCTTCCTCGGGCGAACGCGCAAGGCCAAAAACCGGCCGCCCCGGCGGCGAACGCGCCGGAGACAGAATTCCGGCTGCCAACTCCGCCGCCGCAATATCATCCGCCGGCGGAAGTTGAAGGCGCGCCACTCGCGCCAACGCGCCATTTGTCTTTTGCGCCGAACTATTCGGCGGCGCGGCGATGGATTCCCAACGTGATCGGGCCTTATGAAGGGCGTCGCGTCGTCCAGCCGGATCTGAAGGACACGCCGCGAGTTGACCAGATCATTCAAGGCGGCAAGCTGATGCTTAGCCTGGAGGACGCCATTTCGTTGGCGCTCGAAAACAATCTCAATATCGAAGTCGAGCGGTACACGCCGTGGATCGACGAGGCCGCTCTGCTGTACGCGAAGTCGGGAGCAAGCGGCCTAACGCCGTTCGATCCCACGGTGACCAGCAATCTTTCCCTGGGACATTCGGATATTCCCTACAACGAGCCCTTTCTGGCGGGCGCGCAGGCCGCGGCCAATACCCCGACCGACCTGGAGAGCTCCGCGGCAAGCGAAAATTTTGGCTACACGCAAGGATTCGCGACCGGAACGCAAGCGCAGGTGACTTTCGATAATTCGCGCGGTTCCACCAATTTCGGCGGGTTCTACATATTCAACCCGTATTTCCAATCCACCCTCACCATCGAGCTGACGCAGCCGCTCTTGCGCGGCTTCGGAAGGCTGCCAAACACGCGGTTCATCATCGAGGCGAAAAACAATGTAAAAGTTGGCGAGTCGCAGTTCAAGCAGGAGGCGGTCGCCATCATCACGCAGGTGGAGACGGATTATTGGAACCTGGTCTATGCGCGCGAATACGTGAAGATCGAACAGGTGACCGTGGCGGCCGATCAGCAGCTCTATCAGAACAATCAATCGGAGGTCCGAGTGGGCACGATGCCGCCGACCGACGTTATCACCGCGCAGTCGCAATTGGCGACCGATCAGCAATACTTGGTGCTGGCGCAAAACAGCGAGATGCAGCAAAACGCGGTCCTGCTGGCGGCTATCACGAAGGATATGCGGCAGTTGGTGCAGCAGGGCGTGGAGATCGATCCCACGAGCGCCATTTACGACCCGGCGCCAGAGACCCTCAGCCTAAAGGATGCGATCGACGAAGCGCTTCGGAACCGGCCAGAAATGACGCAGGCCGCGCTAACCTTGAAAAATGCGGGCGTGGAAGTGAAGGCGACCATGAACCTGCTGTTGCCGAGCCTGAACGTTTTTGCCGAATATCAAGGCGCGGGACTTTCGGGCGCCGCCCACCCTACGGTAGCTACGGGCACCTTTGTGGGCACCTCCCCGGTGTTTTCCACCAGCGGCGCGATCCCGTCCGGCGCCACGCCGACCGGGTACGTCGGAAGCGAACTGACCGTTCCAGGCGCGCCGATTCCCGAAGGGGTTGTCAGCGGCTGGAACCAGATGATTCATGCCGATTACCCGACGTTTGAAGCGGGCCTGAACCTCACACTCCCGATTCGCAACCGCGCGGCGCAGGGCCAATATGCCGAAGCACAACTGACCGAGCGGCAGCAACGGGTGAATTACCAAGACGCGCAGCAGAACGTGACTCTGAACGTGCGGCAAAGCATGATCGCGATTGAAGAAGGGCGCGCCGCCGTGGCCGCCGCCAAGCAGGCGAGGATTTACAACCAGCAAAGCTATAACGATTCGCTAAAGGAGTTGCAGCTCGGTTCCGCAACGGCATTCACCGTGGTGCAAAAACAGGTTCTGCTTACCCAAGCCGAGGCCGCGGAGCTGCAGGACCGCATTCAACTGATCCTGGCGGAGATCAACCTCGATCAAGCGCTCGGACGAACGCTGGAGGTCCATAACATCAGCATCGCGGACGCGATGTCCGGCAAACGTCCGGCCAAAACGGCGCGGTCACCCGAAATTCCGGGAACGCCGGACGCGATCGTTGAAAACTAACGGCCCCGAGCTTCACGAACGTGGCACGGAGTGCGCAAAGGCTCGCCGAATGCGGAGGCCGAAATCTCCTATTGCATCCCAATACGTCTTGTGGCATGGTGATCGCATGCTTCTATGGCTTACCGATAGAAGCGTGGGAGGATCGTGGCGATGACCAGCGGGAAAACGGACGTGTGGCAAGGAACACTGGCGCTGATGGTGCTGAAAACGCTGGAAGCGATGGGAGCGATGCACGGTTATGGCATCGCGCGGCGCATCGAGCAGACCAGCGGAGACCGGCTGGCGGTGAACTACGGCACGCTGTATCCGGCGCTGCTAAAGCTGGAGCAGGAAGGTTACGTGGAGTCCGAATGGGGAGTTTCGGACAACAATCGCAAGGCCAAGTTCTACAAACTGACGCGCGCGGGGCGCAACCAGGTGGCGCGAGAAACGCGCGAGTGGGAGGAAGCGACGGCCATCCTGGCGCGGTTTCTTGCGCCGGAGAAGCAATCGTGAGCGAATGCGCGGCAGATCGCGACAAAAGCAGATCCCTCGCCTCCGTTCGCAAACCAACTGCGACCGAACTCGGGGGTGCCACCGCTAAAGGCGAATTGAGGCGGCAGAGCCCACGATGTTGGGCTTAGGAGTCGAACAGCTCATGACTGAACTTTTTGGTTGGCGCGTCCGTATCACATGTCGGACGGGAGATTTTCGATGAGGCCGCTGCGGGCGTGGCTGATGCGAGCTGGCGAACTATTTGGTAAGCGGCGGCGCGATGGCGAGCTGGCGGCGGAGCTTGAATCGCACTTGCAGATGCATATTGACGACAACCTGCGCGCGGGGATGAGTGAGAAAGAGGCGCGGCGACAGGCGCTGATTAAGCTCGGCGGCGTGGAACAAACGAAAGAGAGCTATCGCGCGCGGCGCGGGATGCCCTGGCTCGAATCGTTGCTGCAAGATATGCGCTTTGGCGTGCGCATGCTGCGCAAGAATCCAGGATTTACCACGGTCGCGGTGCTGACGCTGGCGCTCGGTATCGGCGCGAACACTGCGATCTTCTCCGTCATAAATGCGCTTTTTCTCCACCCGCCCGGCATTTCGAATCCGGCACAAGTCGTGGCCCTGCGCACTCGAGTTGACAAGCTTGGTCTGAAAAACATTA
>JBOGMW010000080.1:0-3989 GCA_050746805.1 Candidatus Acidiferrales bacterium
ATCCCTAACCAAACGCGAGATCAGCGGAGATGTCTCCGTCCCGCCCCGGAGCGCTGGGAGGCGCTATGAAGCCGTGCTTCGCCTCAGCGAAGCCCTCTCTCAGTGTCGGGAACCCGAGGACCTGACCAAAATCCTCTCTGAAGAACTGGGTGAGTTCCTCAAGTTCCTGCAGTTCTACATCATTGTCTACAGACAGAATTCCGCCGAGGTCGAATGGGCTGTAGTCGGGCAAGAAAAGAGCCTCGTGGCTGGGTACGCGGACGTGCCGGTTGAACAGCGGCCTTCGTGGCAGGCATACACCACCCAGGAACCGTTCCACATTCGTGATTGGAACAGCGATGAAAGGGTGCCGGCGCGACTCAGGGAAGGAATTGCCGCTCAAGGGCTTGATGTCGGCCCGCTGGCTTTTGTTCCTCTTACAACGCCGCATCGCCGCCTGGGCGCGTTGGGCATGTCTGGACCTCCGGGAACCGTCTACGGCAGTGATGACATCGGGTTTTTGCGACTCATCGGCCGTGTCGTCGCATTCGCAATTGATGACAACTTCAATCTCCGGCAAGCGGAGGCTGCTCGCGCGGAATTGCAGCGTCAAAATGAACGTCTGCAACAGAGTGAGCGAGAACTGCGCGAGGTGATCGAAACCATTCCGTCCATGGCATGGTCGGCCGGGGCAGACGGGACCGCTGACTTCTTCAACCGACGCTGGCTGGATTACGCTGGCCTCACCGCAGATCAGGCGCAGGGTTGGGGCTGGACAAGTGCGCTCCATCCGGACGATTCGAGCGTCCTCGTGGATTATTGGCAAGGCGCCTTATCCTCTGGCCAGCCGGGTGAGATCGAAGGGCGTCTGCGACGTTTCGACGGAATCTATCGCTGGTTTCTGTTCCGCGCGACTCCATCCTTCGATGAAAACGGAAAAGTTGTCAAATGGTACGGAACGAATACCGATATCCACGCCCGAAAAGAAGCTGAACAGGTTCTCGCCGTTCAGAATAGTCGCCTTCAACTTCTTCTGAAGCTTACCAACCAGATCACTTCAAATCTGGAGCTTAGGAGGGTGCTGCGCGCAATCTCAGCCAGTATTCGGGAGCTCATGCATTGCGATGCAGTACACATCTCATTGCCTGATGCAGCATCAGGAAAATTCCGAGTGCACGCATTGGACTTCCCGGAAAGCAGGGGCTTTGTTAAGGAAGAACTGCTCATCACTCCCGTGGGTATTGCCAAACATGCTCTAGAAACACTGGAGCCGGTGGTTAGAAGCACTGCCAATCGCGAGGATTTTCCTCCTGATTATTACGAATTGCTGCTCGCCGAAGGAGTGAAGAGCCAATGTGTGATACCTCTCGTGAATCAGGGTCGACCGGTCGGGGTCCTAGCAATTGCTCGGACCACAGACAATTTGTTCACGCCTGAGGAGGTCGAGTTCCTGAGCGAGGCTTCCGGGCAGATAGCTATCGCCATTGAGAATTGCCTCGCGTATCGCGAAGTCTCTGATCTCAAGGAAAAACTGGCGCAAGAAAAGCTCTACCTCGAATCAGAAATCCGCGGCGAAATGGATTTCAAGCAGATTGTGGGCAGCAGTCCGCCTCTGAAAGGCGTCCTGCAACTGGTTGAGACTGTCGCGTCGACCGACTCAACGGTTCTGCTGCTTGGCGAAACGGGAACGGGCAAGGAGTTGATAGCCCGGGCGATTCACGACGGCAGCCGTCGCAAGGATCGCACGTTTGTGAAAGTGAACTGCGCTGCGATTCCGACTGGCCTTCTGGAGAGCGAATTATTCGGTCACGAAAAGGGAGCCTTCACGGGCGCGATCACACAAAAGATCGGGCGATTGGAGCTTGCGGATCAAGGTACGCTCTTCCTAGACGAGGTAGGAGATATTCCGCTCGAAATTCAACCCAAGCTATTGCGGGCCTTGCAGGAGCGGGAATTCGAACGGCTCGGAAGCACGCGCACTCGTAAGGTGAACATTCGGCTGATAGCCGCTACGAACCGCAATCTTGAAAAGATGATTGCGGCGCATGAATTCCGAAGCGATCTGTACTACCGACTGAACGTGTTTCCGATCGGGATTCCTCCGCTGCGCGAGCGTAAGGACGATATTCCTCTGCTGGTAGCTTTTTTCGTTGAGAAATTTGCCAAACAAATGCAGAAGAAAATCGACAGTATCCCCGCGCCTGTGATGAAGGCGCTCAAAACATGGGAGTGGCCTGGGAACATTCGCGAATTGGAAAATCTAGTTGAACGCGCGGTGATCCTCACACGTGGCCGATCGCTGGAGGCCCCGCTGGCTGAGCTACGCAAAGTCGCCATCGATGACGCTGAACACGTCGCAGAAGATCAAGACAATATTGCCCGGATTGTGAAAGAAACGATCAAAGCGCTCCACGCCAACAGTAGCGTAGACAGGGAGAATACGAAGAAACAGCGCGACGCGATCGTCCGGGCACTCACGGAATCCAAAGGGCGAGTGGGCGGCGCCGACGGTGCTGCCGCGCGTATGGGTATGAATCGCACAACTCTATTGGCTCGGATGAAAAAATTCGGGATCGATCCCGGCGACTACGCCTGACTCCGTCACATCACTGTCAAAGCTTCATTGACAGTCTCAACTTCGTGCGACCGCAGTCAATTCCATACTGAAAACAAAAGTATTTACCGTTCCATGTATTTGGCATGCGCCTTGCCTCTTGAAGCCTCAAGGACAGGTGCGTATGTTGAAGATCTCGCTTGTCGATAGTCAGGGCCAACGCCGGATGGTGGTGGAGGGCATGCTGGTCGCTCCGTGGACCGATGAACTCGCGAACGAGTGCGACAAGGCAAGAGCTGACCTCCAAGGCCGTGAACTCGTGGTCGATTTGAGAGGCCTGACCGCAATCAGCCCCGGCGGTGAAAACGTCCTCCTGCGGTTAATGAGAAACAAGATCAAGCTCCAATGTGGTGTTTATACGAGGGAGATATTAAGACAACTTGCTCGCGACGCTCGAAGAAACCCGCAGGAATCAGTAGATGCGCTAAATAACGCAGATTCAGAGTTTCAGAGCAATGAGGATTAGGCCAACTGTCATCGCCTCGATAACAGCATTGACACCTGCTTCCTGATCTAGTTGCTCCGTTCGCATTTGTCCCCTCATTTTCAAGCGCTTACCAGAAGCCGAGAATGGCACGAGTATTGCTTTCTTATCAGCGCGGGTGAATCACAGACAAACATGGGAGGTAGAGATGACCACCACAACCGAGGCAACTCTTCACAGTTCTGAGCTCGGCAGCCACGCTGCGCCGAAAGCAGGCGCAGTACTCAACCAGTTAAACGCCAAGAAGCTCGCGGGCAAAGTCGCCGTCATAACCGGCGGCTCGACTGGAATGGGCCTGGCCACGGCAAAGCGCTTCGTCTTGGAAGGTGCGGATCACGTCTTCATCACGGGGCGCCGCAAGGACGCATTAGAATCGGCCGTTGCTGAAATTGGCGAGAAGGTGACGGGCGTTTCCGGCGATGTCGCCAGTCTGAGCGACCTCGATCGTCTGTACGAATCGGTCAATGGATATGGTCGACACATCGACGTGGTCTTCGCGAACGCCGGAATTTCGCAACAGGCGCCGTTCGGAACCGTGGACGAGAAATTCTTTGATCTTCACTTCGATGCGAATGTGAAGGGACTGTTCTTCACGGTTCAGAAGGCGCTTCCGCTGCTAAAGGATGGCTCATCGATCATCCTGAACGCGTCGGTCGCGACCATCAAAGGCTTCCCCGGCATCAGCGTTTACAGTGCGACCAAGGCGGCTGTCCGGTCTTTCGCACGCACCTGGACCAATGAACTGCGCGAACGCCGTATTCGGGTGAACGCCATCAGCCCAGGCAACATCGATACCCCGATATTCGAAAGTTGGAAGCAGGGCGAGGCACTCACACAGATGAAAGAAGAGCTCGCAAGAAACATTCCGTTGGGCCGGCTCGGCGATCCGGATGAGATTGCCAAGGCTGTCGC
>JBOGMW010000081.1:0-30912 GCA_050746805.1 Candidatus Acidiferrales bacterium
CGCTGCGCGACGCGCCCAGTTTGTGGCCGCGCGTTTGCAAAAGATAATCGAAACACAAGCCAAGAATGTGGTTCGGCGAGACGAACGAGCCGTCGCGATCGACGATGCCGAAGCGGTCCGCGTCGCCATCGGTGGCCAGCCCGGCGAACGCGTGTTTGTCGACCACATCTTTTTTCAGCGTCGGCATGTTGTCCTCGGACGGCTCGGGGCCGGTGCCGTCGAAGAGCACATCGCGGTGCGTGCGGATCGACGCGACGGAAACGCCGCTTTCCTTGAGGATGCGATTCAGCCAGCCAGCTCCGCAGCCATGCAGTGCGTCATAGACGAACCCGCCCTTCGCTTTGCCGAGAACATCGAAGCGAATCATTTTGCGGAGCTGCTCGAAATACGGGCCGCGCGGATCGATGGATTCGAAACCGGATGCGGGCTCTTCGTGCGCGGGCGAAGTGAAGTCATCTTTCAGCGCGGCGGCGCGCTTTTCGATGTCTTTGGTCACTTCGGGCAGCGCCGGACCGCCGTCTGGGCCGGAAAATTTCAGGCCGTTGTAGGCAGCCGGATTATGGCTGGCGGTGATGTTCACGGCGCCGTCAAGCTTGCCGTGGATCACGGCGTGCGCGATCGCCGGAGTGGGCGTGGCCTCGCCGCACATCAGCACGCGGCAGCCGTGCGCGCGCAGCACGGAGGCCGAAGCGCGCGCGAAATCTTCGGAAAAGAAGCGCGTGTCGTAACCGACGATGACGACGGGCCTCTTTTTCGACGAGCAGAGATGTCCTGCGATTGCGGCGGACGCGCGGCGGACGCCCGCGAACGTAAAATCCTCGGCGATAATGCCGCGCCAGCCGGAAGTGCCGAAATGGATCGCGTTGGTCATTCTTTGCTCGACGCCTGCTGAGCGTTTGCCCAAGTGGGCGAGACATTGTATCGTGTCGCGCAATCGGCGGGAATCGGAGAATCGCCGAAGTGGGCGTTTTCGGCGCGAACCGGACCGCTGGATGTTGGGGCTCGGACTCATGACGAACAAAATAATCGTGCTCGTGACATGTGGTTCGCGGAAAGAAGCGCGGAGGATCGCGCGAGCGCTTGTCGCGGCACGAGTAGCCGCTTGCGTGAACGTGTCGCAGGCGCCCGTCGAGTCGATTTATCGCTGGAAAGGAAAAGTCGAGACGGCGCGCGAATTTCTGCTGGTAATCAAGAGCTCGCGGAAGCGCTTCGCGGCTTTAGAAAAGGAAGTGCGGCGACTGCACAGCTACGATGTGCCGGAAATCATCGCCCTGCCGATCAACCACGGCTCGAAAGCCTATCTTGCTTGGATCGACGAGGCGGTGAAGCCAGGCAAACGCTAGTTTCGAGACTTGGCACGGGCGGGAATGCTCCGAACAATGCTTTCTCCGCTGCCGCTACACTAAAGCCAAGCCTCGATCGAGATCAGCGATCAAGTCTTCCACGTCTTCAATTCCCACCGATAGGCGAATCAAGCCATCGGTAATGCCAAATTCGTAGCGCACCTCCGGCGCCATGGATGAATGCGTCATGGTGGCGGGATGGCAGATCAGCGTTTCCACACCGCCTAGGCTTTCGCCCAGCGAGCAGATGCGCTGCGCGTTCAACACCTTGCGCGCTGCTTCTTGCGAGCCAACGTCGAACGACATCATGGCGCCAAAGCCGCGCTGCTGGCGTTTAGCCAGTTCGTGCTGCGGATGGGACGGCAAGCCGGGATAATTCACGTGCTTAACCTTCGGATGGGACGCCAAATGCTTGGCGATGGCGATTCCGTTTGAGTTGTGGCGCTCCATGCGGACGGCCAGCGTCTTGATGCCGCGCGAAACCAGGAAGCAATCCATCGGGGCAAGTCCAGCGCCAGCAGCGCGTTGGATGAATTGGACACGTGCTGCCTCTTCCGGTCGTGCCAGAATCACAGCGCCGCCGGTGCAATCGCTATGGCCGTTAAGGTATTTGGTAACTGAATGGACCACCACGTCCGCGCCAAGCGCCAGCGGATTCTGGAAATAAGGGCTCATGAAGGTGTTATCAACGACGAACATCAGATTCCTGGCGCGTGCGAGAGTGGAGACGGCAGCGATGTCCGTCACTACGAGCGTAGGATTCGTCGGTGTATCGACGTAGATCATTTTCGTGGATGGTTTAATCGCCTGTTCGATTAGATCGAGACGCGTCGTATCGACGAAGCTGAACTCAAGCCCGAAGTCCGCCAGGAACTTGGTCATCAAGCGATGGGCCCCGCCGTAGATTCCCTTGGTGACGATGGCGTGATCGCCGGGGCGAAGCAAGCGCAGGACGGCGTCAATCGCTGCCATTCCCGAACTGAAAACGAACGCGCCAACGCCTCCTTCGAGCTTGGCAAGTGTGCGTTCCAGCGCTTGGCGGTTGGGATGATTGGTACGCGCGTAGTCGTAGCCCTTGTTTTTCCCCAACTCGTCGAGCACGTAGGTGGATGTCTGATAGATTGGCGCAACCACGGCGCCGGTGAGCGGGTCGGGTTCCTGTCCTACGTGAATTGCATCAGTCGAAAATCCCATGCAACTTCCTCCTGTATAACCAGATCATTCGCGCGCGATTGCTCGGAAATGTTCGGCTTGCCTTCCACCGGATGTTGCGTTCAATTTGAGACCAGACATCATACCCCGAGGAGTCGAGTTGGACGCCGACGTTGATGTTGAGAGGCGTCCCGTTTTGGAGTAAAAAGATACCAACATGGATCGGATTGCAACCGGGCGGCGATCAAAATCGAGGTTACAACGGGTGATTCTATTGTCGGCAGCCACTTTGGGCGCGGCTGGTTTCTGCGCGCCAGTGCGGGCTGCGTTCCTGATGCGCAGTGCGACTTCTAGCGCGGCTGCGAAAGACGATAGGTCGGCCGACGTACACACCACGAAGCTCAAGCTGCTAGTGTTGACGAATGAGGGTAAGCCGGTCGGAAATGCCAGCGTGTATGTCCGCTTTTACACAGAAGGCGGTTTCATGCATCACGACAAGCTGGCGGAGCTCGATCTGAAAACGAACCAAGACGGCACAGTGAAAGTGCCGCCGATTCCTCAGGGCAAAATTTTGGTTCAAGTGATCGCCACCGGATGGCACACGTTCGGCAAATGGTATGACGTTGAGAAAGACGAAGAATCGATCGAAATAAAGCTCGAACCGCCTCCCCACTGGTACTAAACACCGTCTTTCGTCGGCGAAAACTTTCACATACAGCTTAAAAAGAAATCGCGGAGCGCGGTGGGATGGCGGTCTCGCTGCCAAAATCCTTGGAGATGCTGCGCTCCCATGGCGCCTGCACGGAAATGGTGCAAAGAGGAGTAAGCCCCGTGTTGGCCTGCGATTTCGAATTGCGCGGGGGCCTTTTCCACATGGTTTTCAACAGAACTGTTGAAAACTCTCACCGGGAAATGATCGGTAGTGGTGCGCGTTGCAAGAAATGTGGCGCGAGAATTGCTACGTGACTCGGAAAAGCTTTCCTGCGGCGCTGCCAGTCGTTCGCTCCGTGCGGATCCTCATTTCCGGCAAGCGCGTGCTATGATTTTGGCCTGCACTCCCGATATTCTGCTAAAGAATGAAACGTCTGATCCTTAATGCCGACGACTTCGGCCTCACGCGAGGTGTGAACGAAGGGATCGTTCGTGCGCACCAGGATGGAAACTTGACCAGCGCGACGCTAATGGCCAGCAGCGGCAGCTTCGATGACGCGGTGACGCGCGCCAAAGTCGCTCCAGCGCTCGGAGTTGGCTGCCATTTAGTGCTTGTAGGCGGGACAGCGGTTTCGCCGCCTGGGGAAATCCCTTCGCTGGTGGATGCAGAAGGAAAATTTCCGGCTACTTTGCCGCAATTCGTCGCCAAAATGAGTTCCGGAACGGTGCATTCGCGCGATATCGAGCGAGAATTGCGCGCGCAAATCGAGAAAATCCGAGGCGCCGGAATCGAGCCAACGCATCTGGACACGCACAAGCATACCCATGCGCATCCAGTAGTTATGAGGGCGCTCGGTCGCGTGGCCCACGAGATGGGAATCACGCGCGTGCGCAAACCGGCTGAAGATTTGTCTGCGTCCTGGAAAACCCAGAGCGGTGGAGAAAGGTCGTGGAGTCGGCTGGCCTCCGCCGCGGCGGTGCGGGCGGTCACTCCCTGGTTCCAGTCGCTGGCGCGAAAATATGGACTGCGCACTCCGGATCACTTTCTAGGGTTAGCAATGACCGGTCGTTTGAGCGCGGCAGTCCTGCGTCAACTGATAGACACGCTGCCGGAGGGCAGCACGGAGATCATGTTGCATCCGGGAATTTGCGATGCTGATCTGGCGGCCACTGGGTCGCGCTTGCAACAACAGCGGCAGCTTGAGATGGACGCGCTCCTTGCTACGGAAGTGCGCGAAGCAGTCCAGCGCAACGGCGTGCGCTTGATCACCTACCGCGATCTCGATTGACAATCGTCGGAAGTACCCAAATCCCCTCGTTTCGACAACTCGGTTTTGTACTGCATGAGAGGGACCGCCCACGAGCCTCAACTGCGCTACAATGGCCGCAAAATCTCCGGTGCTAAGTCCGGGGTAAGCGTTGGTCTGAGGAGAGATCACCATGATGTTACTGAAGCAGTCCCTAATCGCGACATTTTTCTTGCTGGTTTCCTTGCCGGCAGGTGCGCAGATGTTCGGCAGGCCGCAAATACCACAGGGGGTGTTCAATCCCGTGGTCGGCGCAGGCGCCGAATATGCGATGCAAAACAGCAACGGCCGCAAGAACACGATGGACTTTGCAATCGTCGGCAAAGATACCGCGGATGGTCATGATGGCTACTGGATGGAATTCACGATGTCCGGCTCTCCCATGGGGGACATCGTGGTGAAAATGCTCGCGGTGGTGACCGGCGGCAACATGGTGATGAGCAAGATGATTATGCAGATGCCAGGCCGCCCGCCGATGGAGATGCCGGCGCAAATGCAAAATGCGAATCGCGGCACCAATCTGGCGGACATCCGCAATAAAGCAGACGACTTGGGAACGGAATCTATCACTACGCCCGCGGGCACTTTTTCCTGCCATCACTACAAAATGAAGGATGGGTCGGGCGAAGCGTGGGTGAGCGAAGCAGTGCACCCGTTCGGATTAGTAAAGAACCAGGACAAAGATGGGTCCACCGTGGTGCTGGTGAAGACTCTAACCGGCGTGAAGGACAAGATTACCGGCACGCCCCAGCCATTTAATCCCATGAATATGATGCCCCAGCAGCCGACAAATTGACGGCAGGCTAGCCAAACACGAATGATGATTATTCGAGGTCGGGCGGGGTGACCTTAGCGATCCACGAATCGTAATCGCCGGTGTAGCCAATGCGCTGCTGAAGCGCACCGATGCGCTCTTCGAGCTTCTGAACTTGTTCCAAAGAGAGCGCCGGCCAGGACTGAATGCGGTCGATCGCGGCGACGGCCCTCTCGGCGGCGCGTTCTTCAGCTGACGCAGCCACGGCCGAGAGATTTTCACTGTCCGCGCCGAGCCGCGCGTAGTCGTTAATCAGTCGCTTGGTCACGGCCTGGCTGTGTATCAGCGACACGCGGATATTTCCTTGGCCGGTGACCACGTTGCCCACCCCAAAGACGTGGTGATGTTCGGCGTGGCGCGGCGTCGGTTCGTCGGCGAACGCGTAATATTCACCCTTCATCGAAATCCCTGGCAGAATTTCAGGGACAGAACCGATCGAACTGATCACCAAAGGCGCGCGAAGCTCTCGTTCAGTTTCGGCGATCGGATCGGCGCGACGGCCGTCGATTTTCGTCTCAGCTAGTTGCAAGCCCACCAGACGCCCGCTTTCGACAATCAGCCCGATGGCCATGCGGCGATCCTGATAGCGGAAGAGATATTTGTCGCGAGCGAGGCGCAGCACTTTCTGGCGCACCTGTTCCGTTTTGGCTATTTGGTCGGGCGTAGGATTGTCGAGAGGCTGCGCGAGCGGCATGTCCTGTTCGCGTCGGCGGTAAATCAGCAAACAGCCTTGTACGCCCAGGTCCTCCGGCCGCACGCCGTGTTCTTTGCAAACGGCGGGAATCCCTTTTTCCAGCTCGTGGACGTTCGTCTCTATGCCGCGAGCCCGCATCGCGCGCTCGTAATTTTCGAGCTGCAGTACCTTCACCACGTCGAGCGACGCCAGACCGCCACCAACTACCAGCGCTCCGTCTGGCGTTTCATACTGCGGGCCGACATAACTTCGTTCGTTCTTGTGGTTGTACCAGTAGATGAACGGGTTCTGGTAAACGAGCCCTTTGCCGACGTAAGCGTTCGCTCCTGGAACGCCCAGTTCGCGGTCGCGCCACGCGCCATTGGCCAAAATCACCGCCGAGAAGCCCCAATTCTTGCTCAGATCGTCAAAGTGGATGTCGCGGCCAAGTTTGGTGCAGGGAATGAAATAGACGCCGGGCTTGCGAAGGCGCGCGTCGATGCGCGCGTATTCTTGCTTGCGCTGCTCCACGTGCCAGCGCGGCAGCCCGTCTTCGATCTTTCCGTACGGCCGGGCATTCTGTTCGAATACGGCCACTCGGATGCCGTGATTGGCCAAAATTTCAGCCGCCACCGAGCCGGAAATCGCTCCGCCAATTACCGCGACGAAATGTTCCTGGGGATTCAAGACTATTGGTTAGCTATACCTGGATTTTAGACGCAAGGCACCGGGATTGTACACCGCTGCCACGCAATCCCCACGACCTTCGGCTAAAGAATGCGACGTTCATTCGGTCAATTATCGCTCCTATCGGGTTCGTGGCGTTCCTAGATTAGGCCTGTGAAGCTTCACAAAGCTCTCAGAGCGTTCCACAGCCGATCCACGCCCCTGGCTGCCAGGATGCCGGTGTAAAGCCGAAGGTGCGCTCCGAGGTTGAATTCCGTTTCTTGCTTTTTTGCACGTTAAGGACCCATTGACGAGAGTGGCTCGCTGGCGGTTCAATTTGATATAGTGCGCGAAAGGCGAGCAAGCTGCGGAGTTAGGTGCGGGATTCCCCGGCGGATGGTTACATAGGAGGTGGGCTCCATGCACGTTGGATACGGAACGGGTTTTCAACATCTGGGCGATTATCCCGACGATCTTTTCATAAAGCGCGAATTGGGCCTATGCCTGATGGCCGAAGAGCTGGGGATGGATTCGGTTTGGGCTACCGAGCATCACTTCGATAATTATTCAATCAGCCCGGATGTGCTGCAGCTTCTGTCGTTCATAGCCGGAAAAACAAAGCGCGTGAAGCTTGGCTCGATGGTCGTCGTAGTGCCGTGGCACGATCCAGTGCGGCTTGCGGAGCAGATTGTCCTGCTCGACCACTATTCCGGCGGGCGCTACATATTGGGCGTCGGGCGCGGATTGGCACGCAGGGAATTCGAAGGGTTGCGCATCGATCAGAACGAAGGCCGGCGGCGCTTCGACGAATTCACCGAGTTGATCCTGAACGCGCTGGAGACCGGCTTCATGGAGGGCGGCGGCAGCGTGAAACAACCACGCCGGGAAATTCGCCCGCGGCCATTCAAGTCGTTCAAGGGCCGCTCGTTTGCGGCTGCGGCATCGGCGGATTCCGTCCCGGTAGTGGCGCGGCTGGGGCTGGGCATGCTGGTGATTTTGCAAAAATCCTGGAAGCAAGTGACCGCGGATTTCGATCTCTACCATAAGTGCTGGCAGGAACATCATGCCGGCACCGAGCCGCCCAAGCCATTCTGCTCCGGTTTCTGCTTTGTCGACGAAAGCGCGGATCGCGCTGAAGAATTGGCGCGCAAGTATCTCGACGCGAATTACCGCGCGGCGCTCGATCACTACGAAATCCTCGGCAAACACTTTGAAAGCACCAAGGGCTACGAGCGCTACGCCGAAATGAGCAAGTACATGAACTCAATCGGCGCGGATAAGGCCGTCGAGGACTACATCCAGCTGATGCCCTGGGGCACGCCAAAGCAGGTGCTCGAAAAGTTTGCCGCCATGAAGGACCTGATCGACATGCAAGGCGTGATGCCGAATTTCCATTTCGGCGGCATGCCGTACGAAGAGGCGGAGCGCAACGTGAAGTGCTTCGTCAAGCATTGCATGCCGGAACTGAAAGGCTGGCCGGCGGCATCGCTGGAAGAACCGAAGGAGTTGGCGCTGACAGCGGCGTAGGAATCGTTTGGCGTGAAACGTTGCGAAGCACGATCTTCCGGGTCGCCGCATTTTTTCTAGGCTAAGAGCGTTTGAGACCGGAGCCAATCAATCTTACTGCGGTTTGAAGTAGAGGACGGCGAGCGGCGGCAGGGTCAGTTTGATCGAGTAGGGCCGGTCATTCCAGGGGATTGGCTCGGCCATCACGCCTCCTGCATTACCGACATCCGTTCCGCCGTAAAAATTCGAATCGGAATTCAGAATTTCGCGGTAGAAACCCGCGCGCGGCACCCCGATTCGGTATTCGCGAACCACCGGCGTGAAATTACACACTACGGCGATGAAATCGTCGGCGTTCTTGCCACGCCGCAAAAAAGCCAGCACGCTGGCCGCTGCGTCGTTCACCTCGATCCATTCGAAGCCGGACCACTCGAAATCGATCTGATGGAGCGCGGATTCCTGCGTATGCAACTGGTTGAGGTAAGCAACCAGTCGTTGGATGCCACGATGCGGCGGCGAATCCTCCAGATTCCATTCCACGGATGCTTCGTCCCAAAATTCGCTTCGCTGCGCCAGTTCGCTGCCCATAAATAGCAGTTTTTTGCCTGGATGCGCGTACATATAACCGAATAAAAGCCGCAAATTGGCGAATTTCTGCCAATCGTCTCCCGGCATTTTTTCCAGCAGAGCACGTTTGCCGTGGACCACCTCGTCATGCGAAATCGGCAGGACGAAGTTCTCGTGGAACGCGTAGAGCATCGAGAATGTCAGCTCGCCATGATGGTATTGCCGGTGAATCGGATCTTCGGCGAAATAGCGCAGCGTATCGTTCATCCAGCCCATATTCCATTTCAGATCGAAGCCAAGCCCCCCAACGTACGTCGGCCGCGACACCGCCGGCCACGACGTGGACTCTTCCGCAATCATCAGCGCGCCAGGGTGCTTCTCGTGCAGCACTTCGTTCAGGCGTTTCAGGAACGCAATCGCTTCCAGATTTTCACGGCCGCCGTATACGTTGGGAATCCATTCACCGGGCTGGCGTGAATAGTCCAGGTAGAGCATCGAAGCCACTGCGTCCACGCGCAAGCCATCGATGTGATACTCGCCGATCCAGAAAAGCGCGTTGGCCGTCAGGAAATTGCGCACTTCGTTGCGCCCGTAGTTAAAAACCAGCGTGCCCCAATCGGGGTGCGAGCCCAGCCGCGGATCTTCATGCTCGTATAAGTGCGTCCCGTCGAAAAATGCCAGGCCGTGGCCGTCGCGCGGGAAATGCGCGGGCGTCCAATCGAGCAGCACGCCGAGCCCTTCTTGATGGCAGCGATCCACGAAATATTTGAAATCGTCCGGAGTGCCGAAGCGGCTGGTGACCGCGTAATAGCCGAGGGTCTGGTAGCCCCACGACGCGTCCAGCGGATGTTCCATCAGGGGCATTAGCTCGATGTGCGTGAAGCGCATTTTTTTCGCGTACGGAACCAGCTCTTCGGCCATTTCGCGATAGGTCAGCCAGCGATGGCCGTCGTCCGTTTTGCGGCGCCACGATCCGGCATGGACTTCGTAAATCGTCAGCGGAGAGTGCAGCCAATCGCGCGCGGCGCGCGCGGAAAGCCACGCAGAATCGTTCCATTCGTAGCGGTGGATATCCCATACCACGGACGCGCTCTTCGGCCTCATTTCCGCGGCAAAACCATACGGATCAGCTTTTTGCGCCAGGTGATGGCCGAACCGCGAAAGGATCTCAAACTTGTAAAGCGTGCCTTCCTTAAGTTCCGGAATGAAAAGTTCCCAGATGCCGCTTTCGCCGCGGCTGCGCATGGGGTGCGCGCTTCCGTCCCACGAATTGAAGTCGCCCATCACGCTGACGCGCGATGCGTTCGGAGCCCACACGCCGAAATGAACGCCTTGCACGCCCGCCACTTCGCGCAAATGCGCCCCCAGCTTTTCGTATTTTTGCAGGTCGGTCCCTTCGCCGGAAAGGTACAGATCGTAATCGGTCAGCACGGGCGGAAAAGCGTACGGGTCGAAGCAGTCAACTTCCCGGCCATCCGCGAACCTGAATCTCCAGCGATAGGAGTCAGGCGCCAGGGGCTGATTCGCCGCCACACCGATCGCCTGCGCCGGCAAAATTGCCTCGAACATCCCATCTGCATGGATTTGATTGGCGGGAAATGCTTTGCCGCTCGATTTCCACACGACTTCCGCTGCGCTGGCACCTCGACGAAACATGCGCACGGCCAGCGAAGGTTTCGCGTCGCGCTCGATCCAGTGCGGTCCCAAGACCTTGAACGGATCGCCGTGATTCGCCTGCGCAATCGCTTCTATCTCGTCTTCAAAACTGCTGCGAACGCCCGGAGCTTCACCCGCTGTCTGTTCCAGCTTTTTCATCGTCGCGAGAAAGCCTGCCGCTGCTTTCTGTTTCTATCTTACCGGACGGACCCCAAGACGCAAGCTGTTCGCTGAAATGCCTGGTTCGCCTCTAGGGAAATTTGAGGTGGTCACATGTGGTACGGACGTACCATTGTGCGATCACTTACGGGCCGATATATATTATTTTGGCAGGGTTGATCCGCATACCCATGCCTAAGCTCTTATTCTAGTTGCGCTTGGACCAATGCCGACTCGGAAAATCGCGGGCAACCGCAAGCCCGCCTCTCGCGCTGGTAAAACTGTGACGCGCAAGGCCGATCCGTCTGCCGTCGAGGCTGCCGGCGGGGCGAGCGCCTTGGTTTCGCCCGTCAGCGACACGAATTTCGAACTCCTTTTTTCCAGTAATCCCTACCCGATGCTTGTCTTTCAGTCCAAGACACTCAACTTCCTGGAAGTAAACACAGCCGCGATTAAGTGTTACGGATACTCCCGCGATGAATTTCTCCGCATGCGGATCACCGACATCCGGCCCGCGGCGGACATCCCCCGTTTGATGGAAGCGGCGCGAAACGCGACCAAGCCGGCCGCATGCCGGGGCAGTTGGAGGCACCGCCGGAAAAACGGGGAGGCATTCGAAGTCGAAGTCACCTCCGAGGGAATCTCGTTTAGGGGCAAGCAAGCTGTGCTGGCGGTGATCCAGGACGTGACCGCGCGGCGGTTGGCCGAGCGCCAAGTCGCCGAACACACCGCATTTCTGCGGGCCCTGACCGAAAATAATCCCACCGCAATCGTCGCCATCGACATGCAGCGACGGGTGCAAATGTGTAATCCGGCATTCGAGCGCTTGTTCGGTTACGCACTGGACGAAGCTCTTGATCGCACCCTCGAATCGCTGGTCTCGATGCCGGGCCGCGAAACCGAGACGGTGGGCTTGGTGGAAGATATTGCCAGCGGCGGCAGCATTTGCCTGAAAGCGAAAAGGCGCCGGCGGGATGGCCAGACGATCGACGTCCGCATCACCGGTGTGCCGCTGGTGGTGAATGGTGAACCGCAGGGCTGCTTCGGAATCTACGAAGACATCACCGACCGAAGCCGCGCCGAAAACGCGCAGCACCTAGCCGAAGAGCGTTACCAGCGGATTTTCGAAAACGCGATCGAAGGATTCTTCGAGTCCACCCCGGCCGGGAAATTCCTAACGGTGAACCCGGCGATGGCGCGCATCGCCGGATATTCGTCGCCTGCCGAAATGATTGCGGAAATTCACGATATCGGAAAACAGCTTTATGTGGATCCGTCGATCCGTGACGAAGTGAAGCGCCAACTGGAACAAAATGGCGAATTGAACGGCTTCGAGTGTCAGATGCCGCGCAAGGACGGAACCATCATCTGGATTTCCATGAACGTCCGCGCCCTGCGCGACGCCAGCGGGAAAATCGTCAGCCACGATGGTACAGCCGAGGATATTACCGACCGCAAGGCCGCCGAACTTCGCCACCAGGTGAGCACCGAGATCATCCACGCTCTGGGCGCCACGGATAACCTCGACGAGCTGCTCACCGTGATTCACGGAGCCATCAGCAAGGCTCTCGAAGCCGACAATTGTTTTGTGGCACTCCACGATCCACCAACGGGCACGTTTAAGTTTGAGTTTTTTCGCGATCAGTTTGATCCTCCGCCCGCGCCGCAAGGGCTGGGTCGCGGTTGCGCCGCCTACATATTTCGGACTGGCCAGGCCGAACTGATCCCGCCGCAGCGGTTCAGAGAACTGGCGGCGCTCGGCGAAGTGGAACTGGAAGGAACTCCGTCGCGTTCGTGGCTCGGCGTCCCGCTGCGAACGCCGTCGGAAACCATCGGCGTGCTGGTGGTGCAGAGCTACGAACGCCACAATGCGTACACCGAGGAGGATCTCGAGTTTTTGTCTTCCGTGGGCGGCCAGATCGCCTTCGCCATCGAACGCAAACGCGCGGAAGCTCGCGTGCGCGAGAGCGAAGCCCGTCTCCGCGTGCTGATCGAGCAATTGCCCGCCGTGGTGTGGAGCGTGGACATGAAACTGCGCTTTACATCATCGCTCGGCGCTGGACTGGCGCGGCTCGGCCTCAAGCCCGACCAGGTTGTCGGCATGTCTCTCGCGGAGTTTTTTGAGACCACCGATTCCTCATTTATGCCCATCGCCGCGCATCGCCGGGCGGTTGCTGGTGAGCCGGTCACTTTCCATGTGGAATGGAAGGATGGTTCCTACGCCTGTCACGTCGAGCCGCTACGCGACTCCAGTGGCGAAATTTGCGGCGCCATCTGCATGGCGCTCGACGTGACCGATCGCAAGCGACTTGAAGAACAGTTTCGTCAGGCGCAAAAGATGGAAGCTGTCGGACGGCTAGCCGGCGGCATCGCGCACGATTTTAACAACCTCCTCATGGTGATCCAAGGTTATGCCGACCTGATGGCGGAGCGCCTGTCCGTGGGAGATTCTTTGCGGCGCAGTGCCGAGCAAATCCAAACGGCCGCGCGACGAGCTACATCTCTCACTCAGCAATTATTGGCCTTCAGCCGCAAGCAGATGCTCGCGCCGAAAGTCCTGAACATTCACAGCGTCGTGAACGATATGGGGCAAATTCTTCGCCGCCTGATCGGCGAGGACATCGAATTGCGTGCCTCCACCGAAAGCGATCTGTGGCTCGTCAAAGCGGACCGCAGCCAGGTCGAACAGGTGATCATGAATCTGGCCGTCAATGCCCGTGACGCCATGCCCCGTGGCGGCCGTCTGATGCTGGAAACCGCCAACGTCGAACTGGATCAGTCGAGTGCGCAGCCGCCCGCCGTACTCACCGCCGGGAAGTACGTCATGCTGGCCGTCACCGACAACGGTTGCGGCATGGATGCCGCCACGCAAGCGCACATTTTCGAGCCCTTCTACACCACCAAAGAAAAGGGGAAGGGAACTGGCCTCGGGCTCGCGACCGTGTACGGTATCGTAAAGCAGAGCGGCGGATATATTTGGGTTTACAGCGAGCCGGGCCAGGGCACCACCTTCAAGATTTATCTGCCTAAAATTGAAGAAGAAGTCTCCGCGGATATTTTCGACCGGCGCCTGGATTCTCGAGCCGCTCCGCGCGGATCAGAGGTCATTCTTCTCGTTGAAGACGAAAAAGGAGTCCGCGAGCTCGCCCGCCAGTACTTGGAGATGAGCGGCTATACAGTGCTGGAAGCCGAAGATGGTCACACCGCTCTCGAACTTTCCGCCATGCATGCCGGACCGATTCATCTGTTGATGACCGACGTGGTGATGCCCGGCATCAGCGGCCGCGAGCTTGCCGATCGTATCTGCCGCTCGCGACCGGGAATAAAAATCCTCTACATGTCTGGGTATACCGATCAGGCCGTGGTACACCACGGCATTTTGGAAAGCGACGCCGTGCTTCTTCAGAAGCCCTTCAACATGGCTTTGCTTGCCTCCAAGCTTCGCGAAATCCTCTCTGCCGAAACCGTTGAGCAGTAGCACCCTCGTCTGGAATTGCATCGGGCGATCGCTTTGAACCGGATTGCTCCTATCTGAAACATCTGCTCGCCCTCGAACCAGTGCTGCATCGCTGCGCCCTCGATTTCGCGATGATCCATAGCCAGCCTTAGTGCTCCGCAAGTCGTTTTGCTTCCGTTCGCTGCGGTTCTCAACGTCCGACATTCGTCACTCGTTTGTCTTGGCCGCTAGCGTGCACTATTCCACGTTGCGGGCTGCTACAGCGGCGGCGCAAGGGGGAATCAAATGTTGGAAAATGCGGCAACTAGAGTTGAAGGAACCGTCACCGAAGAAACGATTGGCGAGCGCCGGCTTTGGATCGCCGTGCTGACCACGGCCGTGGAGGATTGGCGGAACGGAACGCTGCGGATTCGCCGTGCGGCTCAGAAGTTTCTATTCGAGGATCACACCGATTTCAAGCGCGTGTGCGCCGCCGCGGGTGTGGACCCAAGCGGCTTTCGTAGCAGCCTTCTGAGGATCGGCAAAAAAATCGCCATGGAGGGCGCCTGGGACCACAAAATGGCGGCGTGAACGCGCCACGCTATTCGGTTGCTGAGCTTCTCTCATTGGCGGCGCACCGGTGCTGGCGCGGCGGTCAACGGCCGCGCCGGAATGCCTGCCATCTTCGGTCGAATAGCGTAAGATTCTCTGGCCGGTTTCGGCCGGCATTTGATGGCGGCGTCTTCGACCCATTCAGTTAGTCCCGAAAAGCAGCTGCTCGTCCGCTGTTCTCGGACGCGCCTCGAATCCCAGGCTGCGGATGATATTCGTCGCTTGCTCGCTCTGCCGCTTGACTGGAATTTTCTGCTTGCGCAAGCGGGATCCAACTCCGTTACGCCGCTTCTGCTCCGCAGCATTTCGTCAGTGGCGCCTGATGCTATGCCTCCCGAGCAACTCGCCCGCCTTAAAAATCACGTCCGTGCGGCTGCTGTTCGCAGCTTGATCCTCGCCGCTGAGTTAATCCGCGTCGTGGCCGAGCTTGCCGCTGCCGGCATCGAAGCGATTCCATACAAAGGTCCGGTGCTCGCCGCGCAGGTCTACGGAGACATCGGACTGCGCGAATTCGAGGATATCGATCTCGTGCTTCGTCAGCGCGACGTTGCGGGCGCTAACGAAGTGCTCGTCCGCCTAGGATTTTCACCGCTATTTCCGCCGATCTTCGTACCCGGTGATCCAGCGTCGCTCGTTCCTGGTGAATTCAATTATCGCGACCAACAGAGCCATCTCACCATCGAGTTGCACACTGAGCGCACGCTTCGTCATTTCCCCGCGCCGCCCGATCTTGACGACGTCGCCCGCCGACTCGTCCCCGTGTCTCTCAGCGGCCACAGCATTCGTACATTCGGCGCCGAAGACACGCTGGTGTTCCTATGCGTGCACGGCTCGAAGGATTTTTGGGAGCGACTAGTGTGGGTCGCGGACGTGGCCGCACTCCTCGCCTCGCATCCGCAGATTGATTGGGATCGTGTCTGCGCCTTTGCGGACGAGGTCCGCGCGCGGCGCATGTTGCATCTGGGGTTATCGCTGGCTGACCAGCTTTTCGAAGTTTCCTTGCCGGACGTAATTCTCGCGCGTGTTCGCGCCGATGCCGTGGCGGCTGCAGTTGCCTCGCAAATCGAGCAGCGCCTACTCGCGCGCTCGTCTCCGCCGCTCGGCGCCGGCGGTTCGTTCGCCTACCGCCGTCGCATGGTTCCCGGCGTTCTCGCCGGCTGGCGCTACGCGTCGCGGCTCGCCACCGCCCCAGCGGCCGACGATTGGCACTCGCTCCGTCTACCGCGCTCGCTCGCCCCACTCTACGTCGCGCTTCGCCCGTTCCGCCTGTTGCGCAAATACGGCGCCGCAGACGATCCGCCTGCACCTCCCCTCTAGTCAAAGTGACACGCCCAGCTCGCGCGTACCGCTGGCGGCCAGCAAGCTCACCGTCCAGCGCAGCTTACGGCCTTACGATCATCACCTCGGTCGACTTCACCAGCGCCGCCGCCGTGTCACCCACCTTTAGCCGCATTTCGCGCACAGCATCCGCAGTGATGATCGACGTGATCCGCTGTCCGCCGATCGAAAGCGTAACCTGCGCCATCAATCCGCTAGTCTTGATATCCGTCACGCGCCCGACCAGCTGATTGCGCCCACTGATGCGTCGAAAATTCGTTCGCCGCTCTGCAACTTCGGCCTGCTCGCCGGCGCGATACAGAAACTTGTCCACCTCTTTTTCGGGGATGCGGTGGTGGCCGCCGGCGGTCTTCACCGTACGAATCTTGCCCTTGTAGATCCACTGTTTCAGCGTTGGATAGCTGATCCCCAGCACCTGCGCCGCTTCGCGCGGCGTGAACAGCTTCATGTTGTTTCCCATGGCCATGGACGATTGTGCGCGCCAGCTTGTCATTCCGCGCAAATTTTGTAAAGCCATCCGGCGCGGCACGGACACGCGCTGGGCGTCAGAACCGTGAGTCTCGTGCGCCGCTTGCACATCCAATCGTTCTAGTTTCACTTCCCCGGAATTCGTTCAGGAGGCGCACGCATGGAACTCGGTCTCAAAGGCAAAGTCGCGCTGGTCACTGGCTCGAGCAAAGGCATCGGTTTCGCAATCGCACAAGCTCTGGCCCGCGAAGGCTGCAAGACCGTCATCAATGGACGCAATGCCAGTGATCTCGACTCCGCCGCTGCGCAAATACGCCAAGCCGGAGGCTCGCCCGCCGCGGTTCACACGGTCGCTTCTGACGTTGCCGTGCCCGGAGGCGCCGAACGCGCCGTCGCCGAAACCATCTCCCACTTCGGGGCGATTCATATCCTGATCAACAACGCCGGCGGCATCGGCCGCTTCGGCGCCTTCGCCGGGCTTACCGACGACGAATGGCTCCAAATCTTTCAGCTCAACGTCATGTCCGCCGTACGCGCCTCGCGCGCCGCTCTGCCGCACATGCAGCGCCAGAAATGGGGTCGCATCATCAATATCTCCTCGGAATCCGGGACGCAACCGGACGCTCTGATGCCGCACTACAACGCCTCCAAATCCGCGCTCAACTCGCTCACTAAAAGCCTCTCGAAAGCCTATGGCGCGGACGGCATTCTGGTGAACGCCGTGTCGCCGGCGTTCATTCGCACTCCGCTAGTCGAAGAAATGCTGGCGAATCAAGCAAAGCAGCGCGGCGTTTCCGTCGACGAAGCCGAGCGCATCTTCGTCCGCGAATTCCGCCCCAATATCGTCTTCGGCCGCGCTGGTCGCCCGGACGAAACCGCGGGAATCGTCGTCTTCCTCGCGTCCGAGCAGGCCTCGTTCATCACCGGCTCAAACTTCCGCGTCGATGGCGGCTCCGTCGCCAGCCTCTAGCGCGCCAAGTTCCTCCTCGCCCGGTCCGCCGCGCTGCGGTAAAATGCCGTTCGGACGATAAGGTTCACTACGTCGCTTCGCTGCCGCGCCGTTTACGGCATGCGGTCTGCGCTCGCAGCCACCAGCGCCACTGTCGCGCTTGTTTCCGCGTCAACTGCGGCAAAATTTGTTCCTGACTCCATGGCAGAGGGCGACGCATCCAATCGGGTAGGGAATTCGATCCCAGAATATATTTCGCAGCTAAAAGGGGGACGTCATGAGCACCGCGAAGCCAACCGGCAGCGCCGCGATAGGCACACAGACCCAAAATCCGCTTCAGGCCCTGCTGAGCTTTGGCCAGTCCGTGTGGCTGGATTATATTCGCCGCAGCTTGATCGACACGGGCGAGCTCGCGCGCATGATTCGAGAAGACGGCCTGCGCGGCATGACATCGAATCCCTCGATTTTCGAGAAAGCTATCGTCGGGAGCACTGATTATTCGAAGTTGCTTTCTGAACTCGCTGCGCGTGGCAATCTGAATGCCACTCAAATCTACGAGCACCTCGCCATTCGCGATGTGCAGGATGCCGCCGACGCGTTCCGAGGCGTTTACGACGAGTCGAAGCGGCGCGACGGCTACGTCAGCCTGGAAGTCTCGCCGTATCTCGCGCATAAAACCGACGACACCGTCGCCGAGGCGCGCCGCCTCTGGAAAGCTGTAAGCCGTCCGAACATCATGATCAAGGTTCCGGGCACGCCCGAAGGCATCCCCGCGTTTCGCCAGTTGATCGGCGAGGGCATCAACGTTAATGTCACGTTGCTCTTCGCGCAGGAAGTCTACGAACGCGTCGCCGAAGCCTATGTCGATGGACTAGAAACCTTCGTGAAGGGTCGCGGAGATGCCAGTCAGATGGCCAGCGTCGCCAGCTTTTTCGTCAGTCGTATCGACACTCTGGTCGATGGCCAGCTCGCCGCGGTCGCGAAATCTGGTAAATCGGAAGCCGCTCTTGCGAACAGCCTGCAAGGCAAAGTGGCCATCGCCAACGCCAAGCTCGCATATCAAATCTACAAGCGCATCTTTAGCGGGCCGCGGTGGCAAGCGCTCGCGTCACCCGGCGGACAAACGCAGCGAGTCCTTTGGGCCAGCACCAGCACCAAAAATCCCGCCTACAGCGACATTCTGTACGTCGACGAACTAATTGGACCGGACACCGTGAACACGATTCCGCCGGCGACCTTAGACGCCTTCCGCGATCACGGCGCCCCTCGCGCCAGCCTCGAAGAGAACGTCGATGACGCCAAGAAAACCATGCGGGATCTCGCCGGCGTCGGAATTTCCATGAAAGCCGCCACCGATCGGCTCACCGAGGAGGGCGTCAAACTCTTCGCGGAAGCGTTCGATAAGCTCCTCGCCGCAGTCGAACAAAGCACCAAGAAATCCGCTCCTGCGCAGGCGTCTTCCGCACTAAGCCGCTTCGCGTACAAAATGCCCAAGGATTTGCAGCAGGCGGTTCAATCGACTATCGACGATTGGAAAGCCGATCAAAATAGTAAGGTCAAGCGCCTCTGGGCCCGCGACGCTTCGCTGTGGACCAACACCGACGAAAGTAAGTGGCTCGCGTGGCTCGGTATCACCGAGGATCAAATTTCCAATCGCGCTCGTTTCGCCCGCCTCGTCGAGGATATTCGCTCTGCCGGTTTCACGCACGCCGCTCTGCTTGGCATGGGTGGCTCCAGCCTATGTGTCGAAGTGCTCAGCCTCACCTTTGGCAAAATCAACGGTCATCCGGAGATGTTCGTCCTCGATTCCACCGATCCCGCGCAGATCATCGCTCTCGAAGAGAAGCTCGATCTCGGTAAGACCATCTTTATTGTCTCCAGCAAATCCGGCAGCACTCTCGAACCCAACATTTTCAAGCAATATTTCTTTGAGCGGGTGAAGCAGGCCGTTGGGGCCGCCGAGGCCGGACGCCGCTTCATCGCCATCACCGACCCCAGCTCGCACCTGCAAAAAGTTGCCGAAACCGACGGCTTCCGCCACACCTTCTTCGGCGTTCCCGGCATCGGCGGACGCTACTCCGCTCTTTCCAACTTCGGCATGATTCCCGGCGCGATTCAGGGCGTGGACGTGGGCAAGTTTCTCGACCGCGCCGAGGAAATGGTTCACGCCTGCGCTTCCGTTGTTCCCGCGGACCAGAATCCCGGCGTCATTCTCGGCGCCATTCTCGGCACACTCCAGAAGCTGGGACGAGACAAGGTAACCATCGTGGCCTCGCCGACCATTTTCGACCTGGGCGCATGGCTCGAACAGTTGCTCGCCGAATCCACCGGCAAGCAGGGTAAAGGGCTCATTCCCGTGGACCGCGAGCAGCTTGGCGCGCCCGATGTCTACGGAAAAGATCGCGTGTTCGCTTACGTGCGGATGGAATCCGATCCCGATTCGCGCCAGGATGCGGCCATCGACGCGCTCGAAAAAGCAGGGCAGCCGGTGGTGCGCATTTCCGTCCGCGACGTCTACGACGTGGCCCAGGAATTCTTCCGCTGGGAAATCGCCACGGCAGTCGCTGGCTCCGTGATCGGCATCAACGCGTTCAATCAACCCGACGTGGAAGCCAGCAAGATTGAAACTCGGAAGCTCACTGAGGCGTACGAAAAATCCGGCTCGCTCCCATCCGAATCTCCGATTCTATCGGATGGCGATATCAAACTTTTCACCGACTCGAAAAACGCCGCCGATCTCGCCAAAGCTGCGGGCACTGATAAATCCCTTGTCGGTCATCTCCGCGCGCATCTCCGCCGCTTGCAGCCTGGAGATTATTTCGCTGTGCTCGGCTATCTGAATCGCGACGCCGCTAACGAAGCCAAGCTCCAGTCGATTCGCCATTTCGTTCGCGATAGAGTCCATGTGGCCACCTGCCTCGGCTTCGGCCCGCGCTTCCTCCATTCCACCGGGCAAGCCTACAAGGGCGGGCCCAATTCAGGCGTCTTCCTCCAAATCACTTGCGACGATGCCGCCGATCTCCCCGTGCCGGGGCAGAAGTACACCTTCGGCGTCGTGAAAGCGGCGGAAGCTCGCGGCGATTTTCAAGTGCTCACCGAACGCAACCGCCGCGCTCTGCGCGTCCATCTCGGCAAGGATGTCGCCGCCGGTCTCACCCGTCTCGACGCCGCCATCCGTGAGGCTGTGGCCTAGCTCGAATTTTTTCGCGATGTGGTTTTTGAGGGTCCCGCGAGCGTCACTGCTCTATGCGGAGAAGCGCGCAGCCATGTGGCGCAAGACTCAGATCCAGATCCTTGGCTCGGGTTACTTTCTTGTGCGCCCACACCTTATAGAACGAATGGCTTCCTGCGCTCCCCAGCAATGTTTGCCACGCAAGCTCGATCTGCGCCGGTGCATTCTGAAGGTTGAAGACGGCAAGGTAGCGAGCCGACCGCCGCCCGCCTGTCTCCGCAATCCATACCCGGAGTTGGGGTTGGGAAGCGAGCGGCACTTCATGACTTGCAGTCGCGGTCTGGTTCACGGCGATCAGCTCTCGGTTGGTGACCAGCGAGCGGGTAAAGCTATCCAGCCGGGTCAGGTTGGCGCCCAGAATCAGCGGCGAGCGCGCGATGCACCATAGAGTGAACTGGGTGCGCTGTTCATCCCGTGTGAGCCGGGTTTGCCGCGGAGGTCCCCAGCCGGGATGAGGCGTCAGCGATCCCCACGGAAGCATGTCCGCATTGGGCCAGTGGCCGGGCTTGGCGTACTTCGACCATTTCGCCAAATTGTCGAAAGCCGAAAGCAGACCGTTCGGCCATTGCTGCCCAGGAAAAGTCCATCCATCCCATAGATCGTTGGCGATGCGCCACATCTGCGCGTACTGCGCCACCTCGGCCGCATGGCTTAGGTCGGTCGGACCGGGAGAGAGGCTGAGAACGATGGGTCGGCCCGATTTGCGGATGGCGGCCGCAACCATTCGTATCTCGTCCCCTTTGTACGGATTGTTGGCAATGCAATCTACCTTCAGGAAGTCCACGCCCCACTTCGCATAGAGGCCGATGATGGAATCGTAATATGCTTGGCCCGCGGCGTTGTCTCGCACGCCGTAGTTGCCGTAATCCCAGGGACACACGTCGCTGGTGTCGGCCGCATCGTCCGCGTGATAGGCGCTGTTGGCTATCGGAAGATTCTTGCGGACCGCGTCTCGTGGAATCCCACGTACGATGTGGATGCCGAACTTAAGGCCCTGGGCGTGAACCCAATCGGCTAACGGTTTGAAGCCTGCGCCGCCTGCCGCCGTTGGGTATCGGACGGGATCGGGAACCATCCTCCCCTCGGCATCGTAATTGTAGACAAGCGCTTTCGGATCTCCGAGCGGATCCTTCATATACCAGCCTTCATCGATCACCGCCACCTTCCAGCCGTATTTGCTCAGGCCGCGTAATACTTGGACGTTGGCTCGGTACTGGTTCTCATCGATGGTGAGGCCGTAGGCGTCCCAGCTGTTCCACCCCATGGGCGGAGTGGCGGCGAGGGTTTGAGCGCGGAGGGTCGGGACGGTCAGAACGGCTACGAGCAATGCGACGGGCATATAGCGCATGAGAAGACGTATATCACGAAACTCAGCGCTCCGGTTGAGACCCGCGAATATCGGCTGCCGGGCTAGCTAAAGGTAAGTTGCGCCCGGATAAAGAACCCCGTTGACGATCGAGGGCGAGCGGCGTCTCAAGATTTGTGCTGGCCGCGGCAGGCACTTGGTAATCGAGGAGGTCGCGGGCGACCCGCTATGAGCCGCCCACGCTGGTTTTGTGTTGCGGGCGGTTACGCCGCGTGTGTGTGCTTCCATTCGTCCACTTGCTTTTGCGCGGCTTCTCTCGTGATGCCGTACCGCTCCTGGATTTTGCCAATCAATTGGTCTCGGTTTCCCTCGATCACTTTCAAGTCATCGTCCGTTAGCTTGCCCCACTTTTCCTTCAAAGCGCCCTTGGCCTGCTTGAATTTTCCTGCCATTTGATCGGAATTCATATTCCCTCCCTCATTTTGTTTCTGGGCTGGTGGGCGCGCCAATGCGCGCTAACACGATTGTGGGAGCCAGCGCTCGGAACTGCTATTGGGTAAAGTTTGTAATTCGCGGTTAGACAGTAGTTGCATCAAGCCGGTTGTTCCGAGGGTGTTTGCCTGGCGAACACGCAGGTGAATTACCGCCATCGTTCACTCAGCGAAGTTTCGATGTCTGTGCCAGCTGCAAGTCCGCTTGCATTAGCGGCAGAAACTCGTTCGGGTGCGTCCATATCACGAAGTGTCCCGCATTGGGCACCGCATCAATTCGCTTCACGGGCGCTTGGATCTTTCGTTCGTAATCCGCCACAAGGACGGTCGGTGTAACGTTGTCATTCGCGCCCTGTATAAAAAAGACCGGAACGGCAAATGTCGTATCCGTGTCGCGCAGGTCTTTCATCTTCATCACAAAGGTGTCCTGCTTCACTTCGTCTGTTCGCAGCGCTTTGTACCACCCGTACGCTTCAGGAATCGTCAGACTCGGCGAAAATGCCAGCATAGCCTGAAGGCGTTGGATTCCGGCGACATCGTCCGCGGGCCAGAATGGATTCCGGCAGCAGTTCTGAAACTGACCGTAGCGTTCTAATGTGCGATATGGAGGTGCGCCAACTTCCTTCAGCGCGGACAGCATTTTTTCGTCATGGCTTGCCGTCACGCGGTTCAGAGCGTATTGATACTGCCAACGCTGTCCGGCCATCATACCGACGATCTGACCTGTGCCAATGAATGCGGAGAAAAGGTCCGGCCGCTTCTCGATCATCCGTATTCCGAGCACCCCGCCCCAGTCTTGTCCGATCAGAATGATTTTCGGCGCATGTAGTTCCTGCCTCAGATATGCGGCGACGGCGATCCCGTCATCCGCCATGCCGTTCAGAGTGAGCTTCGGTTGGTGATCGCCCGCTTTGATGTAGGTCATCCCCGCGCCGGGCTGGTCCCACTGTGCGAATACGTATTTCTTTTCATAGGGCAGGTAGAGCTCAGCGAATTCCGAATTGGCTTCCGCCGGACCGCCGTGCAGGAACAGAATCACCGGGGCATTGCGGTTCTGCCCGCGAATAGTGATCCACTGCTGAGCGCCGTTTACGTCGATGTACTTCGCTTCGTTGATGCCCTCGGGCGAGGTAATCCTCAACTCTTTCGCGATCCGGTGCTGCCAATAGGCTCGGTAGCCGAGCGCGCCAATCACCACCAGCACGATCAGGCTCCCCAGCATCAGAACTGTCCAGCGTAGGATTTTCATGCAGCACTCCAATCTCTCGCTTTACCCGCCACAGGCTATTGGATACGTCACTACATCTATACGGTTGGAATCTCGGAAGATTGCAATGAGGGCTCACATTCGGCTCTAACCTCTCCGTCGCTGGACTACCAATCCGTAGTGCCATTTCCTGCATTAGCTACGTAGAGCCATCATTTCGCCGGTGCGGACGCTGCATCGTATGATAGTGTGGATGTGGGCCTCCAGCCGAGGGAAAGGGACGGCCCAGAGAGGAAAAGCGATGGCATCGCCAGCTATTTGCAGGTCGCAAAAGTTCCGCGCAATCCACGCGACTGCGGCTGTAAACGGGCGCGCCGTCGATAGTGTTAGTTCTTCCCTCGCCCCACAGCGCGAGCCGCCGGGATTGTATGCAATGGGCGTTAGCGCTCGTAGCGAACAAGTAGCGAAGGTTAATCGCGAAACCGTGTCGAATAGCGTGTCGATCAATCCCTCTAAAATAAGCCACTTAGCTTTTTCTAATAGCGAACTGGCGATCCGATCTGCCTGCGCGCTCTCAGGAGGCTCTGTCCATGTCATCGCCTGATGGAGCCGGAGCTCTCCGGCGAGTTCACGCTGCCCGGCCCGATCCCTGCACCATGATTCTCTTCGGCGCGGGCGGTGATCTTACCAAGCGCAAGCTGATGCCGGCCATTTACAATCTCGCCGCCGGCAAACTCCTTCCGGAAAACTTCGCCATCGTCGGCGTATCCATCGAGCCTTTCTCGAATGAAAAATTTCGCGATCAAATGACCCAAGACATCCGCGAATTTTCCGGTGAGGGCGTGGATATGTCCTGCTGGGAGGGGTTCGTCAAGCGCCTCTATTATACGTCCGGCGATTTCAAGGATCCCGGGCTTTACGAAAAGTTGAAGCAGACCGTTGAACAAGCTGAAAAAGAACAGCGCACGCAGGGCAACCGCCTGTTTTATCTCGCCACCAGTCCAGCTTTTTTCCCGACCGTTGTGCGCCAACTTGGCGCTGCCGGCATGACCAAGGACGAGGGGCACAGTTGGCGCCGCGTGGTTATAGAAAAGCCTTTCGGCCACGACCTGGCCTCGGCAGTAGCACTGAATAACGCCGTCGGCGAAGTTCTAGAAGAAAAGCAAATCTACCGCATCGATCATTACCTGGGGAAAGAAACCGTTCAGAACATCCTCGCGTTTCGCTTCGCCAACGGCATTTTCGAGCCCATCTGGAATCGCCGCTACGTCGATCACGTGCAGATCACCGCGGCTGAGGAACTCGGCGTCGAACTTCGCGGCGGGTACTACGATTCCGCGGGCGCTCTGCGCGACATGGTGCCCAACCACATCTGCCAGTTGATCACCCTGACGGCGATGGAGCCGCCGATCTCGTTTGACGCGGATGCCGTACACGACGAGCAGACCAAAGTTTTGCGCGCCATTCAGTCGCTCAGCCCAGAACACGTGCTGGATCACGCCGTGCGCGGACAATACGGCGACGGCACCGTCGACGGCAAGCATGTTCCTGCATATCGCAACGAGCCGCATGTCGCGCCCGATTCGCACACGCCCACCTTTGTCGCCCTCGCGCTGAATATCGACAACTGGCGCTGGGCCGGCGTTCCGTTTTACGTTCGCACAGGCAAGCGCATGGCCGAACGCGTCACCGAAATCGTGATTCGCTTCCGTCGCCCGCCGTTCGTGCTGTTCCGCGACACCCGCGTGGAACAAATTCCATCAAATGAGTTAGTGATCAGCATTCAGCCGAAGGAGGGTATATCACTCCGTTTTGAGGCCAAGGTGCCTGGTCCGGTGGTCAGCTTGGGCGCCGTTAATATGGATTTCGAATATTCGGATTATTTCGGCACCACTCCTTCCACCGGCTACGAAACTCTGCTCTACGATTGCATGATGGGCGACCCAACGCTTTTCCAGCGCGCCGACATGGTCGAAGCCGGCTGGTCCGTCGTCCAGCCGATCTTGGATGTGTGGACTGCGCTGCCGCCGCGCGATTTCCCGAATTACGCCGCCGGTTCCTGGGGGCCGGCTCTGGCCGATGAGTTGCTTCATCGCGAGGGCCGCGAATGGCGCAACCCTTCGCCCAGTGACGGCCGCCGCAGCGTCGCATCCACGCGCACCCCGGAACAGCGCGTCCCCGCGGCAAAATCCTGAGCCGAAGAAAACTTCGAGCAGCCAACCTTGCCTGGCGGTGTGCCCTCTACAATGATTTGTCGTCTACCTTTGCTATAATCCGACGCACCGTAAATGGACTTCGACCACCTCATAACTTTTTTGGAAATTGCGAAGCAAGGCAGCTTTTCGCGCGCGGGGCAGAAACTATACCGCTCTCAACCGGCCGTCAGCGCGCAGATTCGCCAGCTCGAACAGGAATACGGGCAGAAACTTTTCGACCGCGTCGGAAAATCCGTGCGCCTCACCGTTGCCGGCGAGACGCTGCTCGAGTACGCCAACCGCTTGCTGACGTTGCGCAACGAATCCTTGCGCGCCGTGGCAGACCAGTCGGCCACTCCGCGCGGCACTCTGGCCGTCGGCGCCAACGAAGCGACTTGCCTGTACGTGTTGCCGGACATTTTCGCGGAGTATAGCCGCTGCTTTCCTTCCGTGCAAATCAGCATCTACCGGAATTTCAGCCACAAAGTACTGGAAAAAGTGGAAGACGGCACGGTGGACGTCGGAATCGTCACCATGCCCGTGAAATCTCCCAGCCTGAAAGTGCATGCGATTTTTCGCGATCGCCTGATGCTGATGGCCGCGCCTTCGAATCCGCTCGCATCCTCCAAGAGCGTTCGCACGGCCGACATCGCCGGACAACCACTGATTTTCCCCAAGACCGGCTTCACGCGCCAGGTTCTCGATAAGCTGTTTCGTCCCTATCGCTCGCAGTTGCGCGTCACCATGGAGCTGGCGAGCGTCGGCATGATCAAGAAATTCGTGGCCGCCGGGCTTGGCGTTTCGCTAATCAGCGAGACTTTCGCGCAAGATGAACTGCGCGCCGGTCAAGTGAAGCTGATCCCGGTATCCGACGTGGAAATTTCGCGCGAGCTCGGAATCGTCTATCGTCGCGATCGAACCCTGCCGCGGTCCGCCAACGCATTCGTCACGCTGGTCCGCCATGGAGCCGGCGCGGTTGCCGAAACCGCGGAGCCGCGCGTTTTGCAAAAGCGCTAGGCCCTCAGCGCTTCAGTACATTTCCGGTCTACCGTAAAAGAATCGAGTTAAGATCGAAGCGGCTGGTGATTAATTCGCCGGCCTGCCTGGGAGGTACTCTATGGCGCAAACGATCGCTAGCAGCCACAGCGCTTTGAATCGCTCGCTACAAACTGTTCTCGACCCGCTCGGAACGCCGGTCGATACCAAGAAATATTTGTCGATGGCTCCCCGCCTCGACACGCTGGAAGGAAAAACCGTTTATCTCGTCGATGTAGGTTTCGCGGGAGGCTACGAATTTCTGGAGGAGTTGCAAGCCTGGTTCACGCGCAACATGCCCGGCACGCGCGCCGTTCTGAAGCGCAAGCCCGGCAATATGTTCATGGACGCGCCGGATTTCTGGGCGGAGATCAAAAATCAAGGCCAGGCGGTAATATTCGGCGTAGGCGGTTGAGACGGCTGCTCCTCGGCGGTCGCCGAGCACTGCCGCAAACTTGAAAACGATTCCACGATTCCCACCGCGCCGGTAATCACCGCGCGATTTGCCGATTACATTCGCCGCGACTTGCAGGCCCACGGAATGCCGCTGCGCTTCAGCTTCACTCCGTATCCCGTCGTGGGAATGCCATCGGCGCGTCTGCGCGAGTATGTGGAAGGGAATGATCCTGTCTCCGGATCGCCGCTGGCGCGCGAAATTATCGACGCCCTCACGAAGCCTTTAACCATCGAGGAGAAAAAGCCGGTCTCGCGACCCGCGCCTCCGACGCGCTCGCGGCTGCTCGAAGCTGACACCGAAGAAAAGTTGCAGCGCCTGTTTATCGAGAATGGATGGACGGACGGCCTGCCGATCGTGCTGCCGACCGAAGAGCGCGTTGCGGAAATGCTGGAAGGCACCAGTCACGCGCCCGATGAAATCGTGGGACAGATGGCTGTGGCGCATCGAGGCGAGTACACCTCCTACACGGTCGAGAAAGTTGCCATCAACGCGGTGATGGCCGGCGCGCGGCCGGAACATTTGCCGGTGATTTTGGCGCTCGCGTCCACAGGACATCCGGCGTTTCCGAGTTCCACCACTTCGTTCGCCGGAATGGCGATCGTCAACGGGCCGATTCGCGGCGAGATTGCCATGAACGCTGGCCTTGGCGCGCTGAGTCCATTTAATTTTGCGAACGCGGTGATCGGCCGTGCATGGACGCTGATGACCATCAACCTGGGCAACGCGCGGTTGGGCGATACGCTGCTCGCCTCCACCGGACACAACCTGAATTACAACAACATGTGCTGCGCCGAAAATGAAGAAAGCAGCGTTTGGGAACCGTTTCACGTGCAGAAGGGCTTTCGCCGCGATGAAAGCATCATCAGCGTGTTTCGCGGATGGAGCGTGATCAACAGCATGGGTGCGGCGAATTCTATTCGCCCGGCGACAGAAGAAACGGCCATCATGTTGAAGGCGTTTCCAGCCCTGCATTCCGTGGCAACGCTGGTGATGGATCCGCTGGTGGCCAAGGGACTAAAGGACCAAGGCTTTCAGACCAAGCAAGACGTGGCTCGCTGGCTCTCGGAAAACACCAAAGTTCCGGCGGGGCAATACTGGGGAGCGGACGTGATCTACGCGTTTAATCGGCCGCTGGCGCGCGCGGGCGTCGAGCCGTACGCCACATGGGCGAAGCTGCCGCCCGATACGCCGATCGCTCCGTATAACGATCCGAAATTGATCAACATCGTCGTCGTTGGCGGGGAGTCGAACCCGCTGTGGCTCACCACGGATTTCCGATACCTGACTGCTGCGTCTGTGGATCAATGGCGTCCCAAGGGTGGACTGAAGCGCGATGCGCGGCCGATTCGCATGCCCTCCGGCGTGGCGTGCAGCGACGGCCTCTGCGGCATTCCTAGCTAGCTGTTCATTTTAGGAGCTTGTAAATTTCGTTGGCGGCTCGGAATTCCTGCTCAAGTTCTCTGGTTGCGAGGCGGGTTCGCAGATAGTCGACGGCTTGCGCGAGACGGTCGAGCGCGCGCGATACGTTTTCGGTGTTGGTCAGCAAGATATCGCGCCACACTCCGTAAGGGCTTCCCGCTAAACGCAACATATCCTGCAAGCCTTGTCCCGCTAACGAAATAGGCAGTCCGGTTTCGTCGGTTTCGTCTTGCACCACGCGCGCGAGCGCTATCGACACGAGCTGCGGCAAGTGCGAAACGATGCCCACGGCCCAATCGTGCGTTTCAGCGTCGCACCAAACAGGCCGTGCCCCAATCGTAACGAGCGATTCAGCGAACGATTTCGCGCGCGCATCGGAGGTTTCCTCGGAGCCAATCAGCGCGTAAGGAGCGCCGCGAAATAATTCACAGTCCCCGTGCTCGATCCCGGACTGTTCTTTCCCCGCCATCGGATGCCCACCGAGAAATTGCGCGCCTCTGCGAAAAGCTTCGCGGGCGGCGCGGCAAATCGCGGTTTTGGTGCTGCACGCGTCGGTAATCATCGCGTCGGGTTCCGCGAATTTTGCGACTTCCTGAAGAATTTCGATTGTGCGAATTATGGGAAGCGCGAGATAGATAAGATCGGCTTCGCGCAGTGCGTCCCCAATGTCGGATGCAGCGTCGTTAATTGCGCCTAGCGCGGCCGCTCTTTGCAGCACGTCCGGGCGGTCGAATCCGACGATCGATACGTCCGGAAAATGCTTCCGCAGCGCGAGCGCAAACGATCCGCCAATCAGCCCGGTGCCGATCACCGCGACGCGGCGAAAGGGAAGTGTGCCCGCCATCTTAGCTCCCGCGGATCATCGCGGGCCGGCTGGCGAGCACACACATCCTGGAGTCAGAGGAATCGCTGAACGTCTTAGCGTCACTTCTTGCCCCGCGCAGCCACGGCTTCGGGCTTGAGCCACGCCATTTGCTTGCGCAGTTCCTGGCCGACTTTCTCGATGGGATGGTTGCGGTCGCGTTCGAGAAGCTTGGCGTATTGCGGACGCCCAGCCTGATTTTCCAGCACCCATTCGCGCGCGAACTGGCCGGTTTGAATTTCCTCCAGGATTTTCTTCATGTTCTCGCGGACGCGCTCGTCGATCACTCGATTGCCGCGGGTCAAGTCGCCGTACTTCGCGGTTTCGCTGACGAACTTGTGCATTTCCGCGATGCCGCCCTCGTAGATCAGGTCGACGATCAGCTTCAGTTCATGCAAGCACTCGAAATACGCGGACTCAGGTTGGTATCCAGCATTCACGAGAGTTTCCCATCCAGCCTGAATCAGCGCGCGCGCGCCGCCGCAGAGCACGGCCTGCTCGCCGAAAAGATCCGTTTCCGTTTCTTCGGCGAAGGTGGTTTGGATCACGCCAGGACGCGTGCCGCCGATGGCGTGCGCGTACGAAAGCGTCCGGTCGAACGCGTGGCCCGACGCATCCTGATGCACGGCGACCAAGCACGGCACGCCGCGGCCCGCTTCGTACTGGCGTCGAACCAAATTCCCGGGGCCCTTGGGCGCGACCATGGTCACGTCGATATTCGCTGGCGGTGCGATCTGGCCGTAGTGAATATTGAAGCCGTGAGAGAAGAGCAGCATGGCGCCCTGCTTCAAGTTGGGCGCGATTTCGTTCTTGTAGATCGAGGGCTGCGCCATATCCGGAGCGAGCATCACGATAATGTCCGCGCCTTTCGAAGCTTCGCCGGGCGAGACCAGCTTCCAGCCGTCCTGCTCCGCTTGCTGCCAGGAAGCGCCCGGGCGCAACCCAACAACCACGTCGAGCTTGCTATCGCGCAGGTTCAGCGCGTGCGCGCGTCCCTGGCTGCCGTATCCGATCACCGCGATGCGCTTGCCTTCCAGGGCCCGCGGGTTTGCATCTTGTTCCCAAAACATCTTCGCCATCGTTTTTCTCCTTAGGAATTTTCAGAAATTTAGGAAGCGCTGGTGACGGCGCCCTCGGACGCCGATCGCACCAGCTTTGCGTATTTCGCCATCACTCCGGTGGTGTATCGATACGCGGGAGGTTTCCACTGCGCGCGGCGCTCGTCGAGATTCGCGTCCACGTCGAGCCGCTTGTTGGCGACGTCGATTGTGATCGTGTCGCCATCGCGCACCAGAGCGATCGGCCCGCCATTCGCGGCTTCCGGAGCCACGTGGCCGATCATCAGCCCGTGCGTGGCGCCGCTGAAGCGTCCATCGGTGACCAAGCCGATGGAGTCGCCCAGTCCTTGGCC
>JBOGMW010000082.1:0-23842 GCA_050746805.1 Candidatus Acidiferrales bacterium
TCCTCCGCGGCACACGAAATGGTCCCGCTACCGTTGCTCCCTTCCGGGCCTGGCGGGGTTCACGGGGAATCGTTGCACAGAGCCCGAAGTTCCACCGATCGGCAGTTCACGCAGAAACTTTTTCTGCTACACAACCGCTACGCGGAGTCTAGCACAGCACTTTCGACCGCGAAAGGCGACCGGAATCAGAGTTGTAGAGCGCGAGCGCAAGAGCGACTGCGCAATTGGCCTAATTCTGGCTGAAGCCGAAGACGGCGGTTTGTCCGGCCTGCTCGTTCACCAGGCATCGAGCACTCAAGGTCAACTCTTAATTCGAAGCCGGGACGTGTACATCTGCCCGTGCGGAGCTACGTACGGCCGCAAGGTCAGCGGGCAATTGGTCGGTAACCGGACATTCGCCCGCAATTGTCTGGCGACCGGCCTACCGGCGGCCGCCTGTACGTCGGTAACGAAGGTACAGATACGCAGCTTCTTGCTTCAAGCTAAGCAGTTGAAACCATGGCGCAGAATCCGGCAGAAACTCGATTCCCTGCACAAGCGCAGGGCGAATGCCGCCCTCCTTGCGGCCAGCGATTTGCGGCGACAGCGTAAGAAAAAGTTCGTCTACAGCTTCCGCGGCCAGAAAGCTTCCAAGCAGCGTGGGTCCTCCTTCGTGGAGGAGCATTCGTACACCAAACTGCCCGCACAGCAATTGCAGGATCGCCAGCGGAGCAATGCCGCCATTACTCGCATCCACAGCCTCCACCTGAACAGAGCGCAATTTTGTAACGCCTGCCCTCGCGAGTTCATCCCTCCCGGCCGAAGTCGTGATCACTACTGTGGGCACGCCTTGGGTTTGGAAAATTGCTCTCTCCAACTCCAGTCTGCCGCTGCCGCTCACGATCACGACGAGCGGGTATTCCGGTTTATGCAGAACGCTTACTCGATAATCCGCGTACAAATGCTTCGCATCGGGATAGGTGTATTCGGGAATCCAGAGGGCCTTCCGGCTGACGTCACGGACGGTACCGGCGCCGACCATCACGGCATCAGCAGAAGCCCGCAAGAGGCCCATGATGAACCGGTCGGCAGAGTCGGAACCACGGATGGTCGGGCCGCTAGAATGGCCTCTAATGTTGTAGCTGACGACCCCGTCAAGTGTGGAAACGAAATTTCCGATGACAAACGGCCGTTGATCGGACGGTTTGGGAAAATGCAGGTCGCCATCGTACAGCTCTTGCAACCCTTGCGGGAGTACCGGTTCCGCGTACGCCTGGTCGCGATCAATCAGGGTCCGTGCGAGCCGCATTTTCTGCCCTCACTGGGGACGTCCGCAAAACTTCTGGTTTGTGCGTTTCCGGTTCACTTGCGACGATTTAAACCACGTTTTGCGAGTTCCTTGGCGGCGTAGCCCGCGACCATTCCGCAACCGACATGATGTATTTGTTCGAACTTGTTACGATAGCGACTCAGGCAGACTGTTTGAGTGTACTCTTGTAATCCGCCACAAAACGTTGGATCCCACTTGTAGTGAGCTCATGCTGAATTTCAAAGCGTTCCCACGGTTGATTTAAATCAATTGCTTTGTACGCAATCGGCTTTAGCTGTTTGCCGGCTACATCTGTTCCCTGATAGACGAAGTTCTTATCCGCAAGCGGAAATGATGCAGCGGCCCATTCTTCCCAAACTTTACTGGGAGCGGTCACTAACTCTGCATCCAAGGCAAACGCTCCAACCAGGTGCTTGATGTGGCGGATGCTAGCCGCAAGCACATGAACATGCCCGTCTCCGGTCCCGTACATTTGCTTGATGTTTTTCACCAGGTCCATGCCGTTTACACCATGATCGTCCAACCGTCCCAGGAAAGGCGAAACGTACACCGGCGCCCTCGATCCCTTTGTCGCGGCATACACCGCTGCCGCTTGCTCTTGCGAAAAGCACAAAGTGATATTGACCCGTATCGCTTCGCCGACGGACATATGTGCGGCGCGCAACCCTTCGTGCGTGCATGGATATTTGATGTACGCATTTGGAATCCAAGAAAACATCTCTCGTCCCTGCGCAAGCATGTCCTCGGCGGTGGTGTTCAAGTCCGCGAAGACTTCAATGGATACGCCCGCGCTACCTACCAGCGGCGAAATTGCCGTCACAATTTTTTGTATTCCTGCAGTTCTTCCTGAGAACTAAACTTCCGCCCTGAAGAGATCATTGTCTGAACTTCGGGATTCTTGGCGATCAACGTCGGATTGGTCGTCTGGCCATCCACATAACCGACCAGATTCTTGACCTTTAGCGTTTCCCGAGGATCGCCTCCATCTACCAGCAGTTGAGCTCTCGATTTCCGTGCGGATGAATTCATGCTGTTCACCTCTCCATACTTACCTTAGACGCGCCTAATGGTCTTCGAGAACCACCTGTCTGCATTTCGGGCGATCGCATTCTCGGAATTTCGGGGTTGAAACCAGACAATGCACAGTTAGCCCTGTTCGACGGCGTTTCCATCTCGAGTTGGCCTAGGAGGGCCAGAGCCCCGCCGTCACACAGTTGTGGACGGCAAGGACCCGCGCGTTATAACCTCCCGTGCCGTTGAAGAGCGTAGGTTCGAGGATCCGAATGCTGCCCATGAATCGGGGAGAAGAAGTTCCCGGCAAGGAATCACACCAAGTGTTCTCAACATCTCGCATTTCTTCCGTAATGTTCCTGCTGATATTCGCAGGGCTTGGTCTCGGCTGTGGACATGGCCGCGAAAACTCGCCTTCAAAATCATCGCTTGCCGCGAGGCGCCCGGCCGCGGTCGACGCAGCGCGTTTATCTACAGCAGACAAGAACGATCCGGCCGACTGGTTGAGCAACGGCCGCACATATAGCGAGCAGCGTTTTAGCCCACCGAAACAAATTACCAACAAAAATGTTGGGCAGCTGAAACCGGCTTGGCAATTCGTTCTGAACACATCCCGAGGGCAAGAGGGGACGCCGCTGGTTGTCGATGGAGTGATGTATGTGTCCACAGCTTGGAGCGAGGTGTATGCCCTCGACGCGCGCACGGGGAGGAAGCTTTGGTATTACGATCCGAAAGTCCCCAGGGATTGGAGCCTGAATAGTTGCTGCGGCCCGATCAATCGCGGCATCGCCGCGTGGAAAGGGAAAGTTTTCGTCGGCACGCTGAACGGACACCTGGTGGCACTCGACGCCAGAACAGGCAAACCCGTTTGGGATTCGTTCACGTTTCCTTCCGATGTGGAGTACACGTCCGCGGGCACGCCGGTGCCGCAATACGTCATGTCGGGCGCACCGCGTGTCGTCAAAGGATTGGTGATCGTTGGTGCGGGCGGAGGCGACCAGGGCGTGCGTGGTTTTGTATCGGCGTACGACGCCGAGACAGGCAAATTGGTCTGGCGCTTTTATACCGTTCCCGGTGACCCTTCAAAAGCATTCGAGAATCCTGCACTCAAAATGGCCGCGAAGACTTGGGACGGAGATGCCGGCGGCGGCGGTGCCGTGTGGGATGGGATCTCTTACGATCCCGAACTCGATCTCCTGTATTTCGGTACAGGGAACCCCGCCAAAGGCCTGCACGGCAAAAGTGACGACCGGCTGTTCGGGGATAGCATCGTGGCCGTCCGCCCGGAAACGGGCGAATATGTCTGGCACTATCAGGAGGTTCCCGACGACGTGTGGGACTACGACTCCACGTCGCAATTGATCCTTGCCGATATCAAGATCGGAGGTCAGGCCCGCAAAGTAATCATCCATGCTCCCAAAGACGGATTCGTTTACGTAATCGACCGCGCAACGGGAAAGCTCATTTCGGCAAAACCTCTTTTCCCGAAAGTCGATTGGGCTACCAGCATCGATCGGACGACCGGTCGTCCGATCGAAAATCCTGCCGCGCGCCGCGGAACTGAAAACGGCAATCCTTTTATCGTAATGCCTGGCCCGCTTGGCGGACACAGCTGGCAAGCGATGTCCTACAGTCCGCTGACGGGCTTTGTCTACATCCCCGTGATGGAAATGCCCAACATCTTTGTAGTCGAACCAATCGCGGAAAAAGAGGTCGCCCAGAATTCGAAGGGTGCGGAGCCCGAATGGAAGTACCAGGATCAGGTGATCGCTAAGGTGAAGTCCTATTACAGTGCGCATCTATCCGCGTGGAATCCCGTGACGCAACGTGAGGTGTGGCACGCGAATTTGAAAGGGCTTTGGCATGGCGGGACGCTCGCCACAGCCGGCAATCTGGTTTTCCAAGGGACATCTACTGGAGAGTTCTCGGCATATCAAGCGGACACGGGAAAGCGGCTTTGGTCGATTTCGGTGCAAACTGCAATCATCGCTCCTCCCATCAGCTATAAGGTTGGAGCAGATCAGTACGTGGCGGTGGCCGTGGGATGGGGTGGGTCGCTGGGGCTTCTGAAAGGACCGATCGGCATGCAGAACCACGTGCCGAACAATCTTCCTCGCGTCATTTCATTTAAGTTGAACGGCAACTACTCGCTGCCGCCGGTACCGGCTCCAACGAAACCGCGATTAAATCCTCCGCCGGACACTGCGAGCGCGTCGCAGGTCGCATATGGCAGAAGACAATATGGAAGTTGCCTTCGCTGCCATGGTTATTGGGGTATCAGTGCCGGCGATGTGCCGGATTTGCGATACTCCCCGATGGTTTACGATCGCTCGCTGCTCCAGCAGGTCGTAAAGGGAGGTCTGTTGCGATCGGGTGGCATGCCGATGTTCGGCAAAGAATTGTCCGACCAGCAATTGGATGCTATTCGCGCCTACATCATTCATCAGGCAAACCTACAGGTAGTCAAAAACAAGGCCGAACGACACTGAAGAACGGGCCTTGCTTCTCGCATTGGTTCTCTTCCACTAGTGGCGGATCGGTCGCTGCGCTCCGCACCACATCTCGTTACCCGCGCCAAAGCGAGAAGGCCGCGTTCGCCGGGATTCACCCGGCCCCGTAATGCGGTATGTCACCGATTTAACTGATCGGCCGGGAAGAGAACGATGCTTTCCTCCAGAGCCGAAACAGCTCCGAGAAATTCTCAGATTCAAGGTGCTCGATCTGCGAGCATCAGGGGGCGGCGATCATGAAAATCGTAGTAATCGGTGGCAGCGGACGCATCGGATCGAAGGTTGTGAATCAGCTTCGCGAGTTGGGGCACGAAGCGGTAGCGGCATCGCCCAATTCCGGCGTCAATACGCTCACCGGCGAGGGACTGGCCGAAGTTCTAAAGGGCGCGAAGGTAGTCGTTGATGTATCAGACTCTCCTTCATGGGAAGATACGGCCGTGATGAATTTCTTCGAGACGTCAACCCGAAACCAGCTCAAATATGAGGCTGCTTCCGGCGTGGGCCATCACGTTGCCTTATCGGTCGTAGGATCGGAGCGGATGGTCGAAAGCGGCTACTTCCGCGCAAAGGTCGCCGAGGAGAATTTGATCAAAGGCTCCTCGATCCCCCACTCTATTGTGCGTGCCACGCAGTTCTATGAATTTTTCAAGGGCATCGCTGATTTTTCCACTGACGGCAACAAAGTCTGCCTGCCATCTGTTCTCATCCAGCCCATGGCGGCCGACGACGTCGCCAGCGCCGTATCCAGGACCGCGCTGGCCGCACCAGTGAACGGCACCGTTGAAGTATCCGGTCCAGAAAAGTTTCGCCTCGACGAATTTGTCCGGCGGGGTCTGGCCACCCTCGACGATCCGCGCGAGGTTATCGCTGATCCCAACGCTCGCTACTACGGCATCAAAGTCCAGGAGCGAACACTCATTCCTAAAGATACCGCGAAGCCCGGACAGATCCGGTTCGACGACTGGCTCGCGCAAAACAATCCCAAATCGCGGAGCCGGGCGGCATCGCATTAGGCGTGGCTCGCCCTCAGCCTTGTAGCCTCAATTGCGGGCCAACAATTTAGTCTCCACCCCGTTATACTCGTAGTGCCTCCTATGGAGACTCCGTGGCCTCATCAATTCCTCGCGTAGTGGTGGTCGGGGGCGGGTTCGGCGGACTCTTCGCGACGCGCGTCCTGGCCAAAGCTCGCGTCAGCGTGACGCTGATCGACAAGCGAAACTACCACTTGTTCCGCCCCATGCTGTATCAGGTGGCCACGGGGCTTTTATCGGCCGACGAAATCGCCGGGCCGCTGCGCTCGATACTGAGCCGCCAGCGCAACGTAGAAGTGCTCCAAGATGAAGTTACGAGCGTCGACGCTCAAAAACGGCTGGTCTACCTGCGGCAACATCAACTGCCCTACGATTTCCTGATACTCGCCACCGGGATCCGATACAACTATTTCGGACACGATGAATGGCGGCACGTGGCGCCCGGACTGGAATCGCTCGACGATGCCGATCTGATTCGCGGCAAGATATTGACCGCGTTCGAGCGGGCTGAGGAAATGGCTGCCCTCGACAGAGCCGACGCCGAAGGAATCAAGCGATTTCTCACATTTGTGCTGGTAGGCGCGGGGACAGTAGGAGTTGAAATGGCGAGCACGCTGGCGGAAATGTCGCGAATGGCGCTGGCGCACGATTTTCGGCATATCGACCCGCGATCCGCGCAAATTTTGTTGTATGAGGCCGCGCCGCGCGTGCTGCCCACCTTCCCCGAAGTTCTATCGGCGAAAGCGCAACGGCATCTCGAAAAGCTGGGCGTGAAAGTGTACACCGGCACGCGCGTGACTACGGTTGATGCCGACGGCATTGTGGCCAACGGCACGCGTGTGCCGGCGGGCACAGTGCTGTGGGGAGCCGGCGTGCTGGCATCCCCGGCGGGGCGATGGTTGGGCGTACCTATGGACAAATCAGGGAAAATCATCGTCAACGCTGATTTATCTGTGCCTGGGCATCCCGACGTTTTCGCCATCGGCGACACGGCGCACGTGGTTGCCGAGTCGCGAAATTTGATCGGCATCAAATCGAAGCAGCCGATGGTGATGCCGGGCGTCGCACAACCCGCAATCCAGGAGGGACAGTACGTGGCGCGAGTGATACGTCGTCGCGTGACGGGAGAACCCGCCCCTGCGCCATTCTGGTATTGGGACAAGGGCGACCTCGCTATTGTGGGCCGCACCTACGCTCTTGCTGATCTGCGGTTTCTGCGCTTCAGCGGCCTGCTGGCCTGGATCGTTTGGGCCGCCGTGCATATCTACTTCTTGATTGGGTTTGCTAACCGCTTCTTCGTCTTATTGCAATGGGGAGTTGCATTTTTCTCGAAGCGCCGCCAAGTACGCGTGTTTCCGGGGCAAGAAAGGGCGGAGAGCGCGCACTAGTGGGGCGGGTTACGCGCGCAGGATTGGCGTGAATTTCGGGCGCGCGCGCTTCCTCACAGATTCACGACCTTCGCGCACCAACGCTTGCGCAACTCGCGCGCCCATTTTACTCTGTGCGCGCACATGAGTCCGCAATTCTTGGTCACCGGCGTCATTTGGTACATCGTGTTCCTGCTCTCCACGGTATGCCATGAAGGCGCGCACGCGCTGGTGGCGCATCTGGGCGGCGATCCGACGGCGATGCACGGCGGGCAGGTAAGCCTCAGTCCCCTGCCGCACATTCGCCGCGAACCTTTCGGCACGGTGATCGTGCCATGGCTCACCTACTTTTTGCCGCCGCACTGGATGCTCGGCTGGGCTAGCGCTCCTTACGATCCGGCATGGGCGCAGCGCCATCCGCACCGCGCCGCGTGGATGGCGCTCGCTGGACCGGTGGCGAATTTCACTTTGGTGGGAGTGGCGGCGCTGGCGATTCATTTAGGAATCGCGTTCGGCTATTTCCGAGTGCCCGATCAAGCCAGCTTCACACACGTGACCACTGCCGCCATGCAGGGCACACCCGAATTCGCGGCCACGTTTCTCAGCATCCTGTTCGTGCTCAACGTGCTGCTGGGCACCTTCAATCTGCTTCCCGTGCCGCCGCTCGATGGCCACACCGGCATCACAGCGTTGATGAGCGAAGATACGGCGCGCCGGTTTCTGAATTGGTCGCACAACCAGGGCCTTGGATTCGCGGGATTGCTGCTCGCGTGGGTTCTATACGATCGCGTGTTCGACTACATCTTTCGCGTCAGCCTGTCCATGCTGTATCCCGGCGCCTATTGAATCGCTCGCCGGCCGTCGCACGCTTTATTTCGAATTGTTTCAGATACGCACACCCCGCGTAAAAGAAACAAGTGCGTGCACTCGAAGTTATCCGATCGGCCCGCAACTGCTTTTCTTGGAACGCTCGCGCCGGAACCCCTGTGGCACGGCGGATGCTTCCTTATCACCGGAGGCCAGGCCATGGATCTCGAGGGCAATCAGCAGCAGACCAGTTATTCGGTGGAAGTGTCCGGGTGGGACGTTTCCGAAACTTTTTTCGTCGAGACAACCGATCTCACATGGACCGCGGACGGCATGAAAGAAATCTTTCTGCGCCGCTCGGTGCGCGAAGGCAGCGTGGTGTTCGTCAGGTTGATGCAGCCAGTGACCAATTCAGACAATTGCCCGATCGCCTGCCAGGCCATGAAGGTTATCGAGCACGCCGCCACAGGCCGCACGGCGATTCAGTTGACGCAATTGCGGCCACGCGCGTTTTTCAAGGACACAGCTCGCGACCTAAATTATTCGGCGACCAAAGTGGCGTAGCTCGGACCTCCGTCGCATCGCCTGTCAACGTCGTGAAACCGCGCACTAATCGCCATTAGTTTCGGTTTGAGACTGACGTTCCACTTCGGGATTCGCGCGCACGTCAAATCCGCGACGCATTCATGGGATTTCGTTGTTTCGCAAACGCACCGCTCACCTCGTTCCGCCCTCTAAGTTCCGCAATGCCGCAGCATTAAGGCGGCGAGTCGCGCGGTTAGCGCTGTGCTCCCAGTTTCCTGCGCGCCCGCACATGACCGCCCCACTCTGGCATTCATCGTGCCCTTATCATGCGCATGGAAACCGTCATGGAACACCCCGTCGCGCCAACTGCGCGAAAGAATCTAGCCATCTGCGTCCTGGACGACGACGCCAATCAAGTTGAACTCGTGACGTCGCGCCTGGAAAAGGCCGGCTTCCCTGCCATGGGCACCACCAGCGCGGAAGAGGCGCTACAAAATGTGCGCCTCGGCACTTGCCGCGTGGTGCTCGCCGATCTGAAGATGCCCGAAATGGACGGGTTGCAGTTTCTGGAAAAAGCGTTGCAGCACGATCCCGGCGTGTACATCGTTCTCGTCACCGGATTCTACGCCGTCGATTCCGCCATCGAGGCGATCAAGCGCGGCGCTCACGATTATTTAAGCAAGCCGATCGATTTCCACCGCCTGGAAAAAACGCTCGACGACATTAGCGAACTCGCCTCGCGGCGCTCCGAAATTCGCGAACTGGAACACAGGCTTTTCGAAAACCACCAGTTTCAAGGCATCGTCGGTAAGAGTCCCGCGATGCTAGATATGCTGGACCTGGTGAAGAAAGTCTCGCGGCATTATTCCAACGTGCTGGTCACCGGACCCACCGGCGCGGGCAAAGAACTCGTCGCGCGCGCGCTGCATCAGCTCAGCCCAGTGGCCAAGGAGCGCTTCGCCGTCTGCAATTGCTCCGCGCTCGTCGATACCCTGCTCGAAAGTCAACTTTTTGGCCACGTGCGCGGAGCATTCACCGGCGCTACCGATACCCGCCCTGGAATTTTTGAATTCGCCAATGGCGGCGCCGTATTTCTGGACGAAATCGGCGAAACTTCACTCGCCATGCAAGCCAAGCTTTTGCGCGTGATCGAAAATCGCGAAATTCAGCGGGTTGGCTCGCCTGAGGTTAGACACGTCACCGTCCGTTTGATCGCCGCTACCAATCGCGACCTTCGAGCCGAAGTTCTCGCCGGGCGCTTCCGCGAAGATCTTTTCTACCGCCTCAGCAGCATCGAAATTCGCGTGCCTGGGCTTTCCGAGCGACGCGAAGATATTCCCCTGCTCGTTCAACACTTCCTGAAAAAATACAGCGAGGCCTACAGTAAGCCGTTTCAGGGTCTCTCCCGCCGCGCGCAAATCGCCATGCTGCAGCATGATTGGCCCGGCAACGTACGCGAACTCGCCAACGTCATCTCCAGCGCGGCTATCACCGCCAGCACCGATTTTATCGACGTGACTGATTTGCCGGAAAGCCTGCAACGCTCCGGCCGTCGCGGCGCGGTGCCCACGGGAGAAGCGTGGCGCCCGCTGCCACTCGACGAAGTCCGCAGCATCCACATCCAGCGCGTACTGGAAATGTGCAAGGGCAACCGCGTGCGCGCCTCGCAAATGCTAGGCATCGGCCGCACCAGCCTGTATCGATTCCTCAAGCATTCCAATAAACAAGCCTCCGCAGCCCGCAGCGGCGCGCAATAGGCAAGATTTAATCTCGATAATCGCCAAGGTTGTGGCAACGCCTGTGTTTCGCGGTCGTCATTCTGCAATGAAGGATCCTTGAAGAATCCTTCTGAACGAAGCCCCGCCGGCGCGAAGCGACAAATTCCCCAGTTTCATTTCCGCACAACGTTTCATCGCGCGGCATCGCCATCGTGAGCGTATCAGCGCATCTGCCGCATCGTCAGCGGCTTGCAAACTTTCAATTTGGCTGCTGGAGTGCCCTTGGCCATGCAGACAAATGGACACAGACAAACTACTGAACTTCGAGCTTCACACAGTTACGCGGCCAGAACGCCGCCGTGAGTTCCGCGAGTCGCGGCGCGTTGCAGTGGAAATCTCCGGGTTCGACGCTCGCGGTCGCTTTTTCACCGAGCGCACCTACACCATTGAGGTCAGCGATTCGGGATGCTCGTTTCTGCTGAACGCCGAAGTGGAAAAGCGCAGCGCCGTTTCGATGCGTGTAATTCGCCGCTGCAGCGGAATGATGCAGGACGATCCGCCGGTGCTTTTTAGCGTGGTGTGGACAAAGCAGAGCCATCCCGGCTGGACCAAGTGGACCGTCGCCGCAGCAAAGTTGCAGGGCGTGCAGCTTTGGACCGTCGGCTCTCAGGTGAGCGCGGACAACGCAGCAGGCGCGTCTTCTGAGTCAACGGACCCGCTAGATTAGGGCCGTACCGCCCGCCGCCTTAATTCGCAACCAGTCGGCCCCGGTCCGCCTGAGATCCTCAGCTCCTGCCCTCATGGGCGCGTGGTTCGTCCGAGCGAACCGCGCGCCACCCTCCTCGCGTTCCCTCCGCGACCTACCGTCGCAGCGCGTCGCGAAGGTCGTGGAATAGGCCGGTGCCGACCGCTATTGACCGGACGCATAGGACGTATTCCTCAACAGCATTGCTGGCAATGCAAGATTTGAGTCCATGCGCACGATCAAGCCAGTCTTGGCCGGAAGCTCCACGTCCTTGCCCTTGCGCGCGGCTATGTACGCGCCGCTGCCCACTAAGCCAAATATCGTGCCCCGCATCACGCGGCTGAAAACCAGGCCCACCGTCGCGCCGCCGGCCGTACCCATCGCCGCATCCATCACATCGCCTTTCACGCTCTGGTGCTCCTGCACGACTTCGCCTTCGATGGTGGTCAAGTCCTTGCGCCTGCCAATGTCCGCGCCGCTGCCGTAGATGTTGATGATGCTCATGCGCGCGGGGAAAAGCCGGCTATCCACTTCCACTGAGTCGAAAACTAGGTTGATCGAAGCGCCGCCGCGAAACGCCGAAAACCATCTCGGACGCTGCACGCTGGTGATTCTGCCGTGAACGATGGCTCCGGCGGGCAGAACCAGGTTCGTGCCGGAAAATACCGGTTCGGTGACCACGGCGGAAAATGTATCTCCCGGCCGCGCCACCCGGCTGTCCAATGTGTTGGTAAGGCTCAGGCGAACTTCCGTCCCTGGAATCACTTGCCGCGCCTGTGCCTGCGCACGTAGTACCGACGGCGAGGCCACCACCGAACAGGCCAACGCCGCGCAAATCGCCATAAATCTCTTCATTCGATCCTCCTGTATCCTTGGGCGGACGCGCTGGGCGTCCGCGAAGCCACCCTGGCGAAAGTAATTTCGATTCGCAACGGGTGAAAGTTGGAAGCGCCACCGTGGGAATTGCTCGGCGTCACTTCGGGTGTCCCCCTCGTTTCGTGAGGGGTGCCGCTGGCGCAGCGGGATGGGTGCGGAGGATGCACCCAAGCCCTAAGGTACACCATATTGTGAGGAATAGCGCAAGCGTTGCTGCCTGGTTGTTCGTAAGTAGCCAACCGAACGGGCACCAGGCTGAGATTTGCAACGGGCCGCCCAGCCGCCCTGATTCCCTCCTGCAACCGGACGTGTGAGCGCCCAGCTGGGAATTAATTATCTGTTGACACGTTAACCGATCAGGAATAGCTTCCACTGCGGTAAAAGTCTTTTCGCCGCTAAGCTCGTTGGGAGGGCCTATGCGAATGGTACGCTGCGCTGTTCCTGCTCGCCGGGCACTCTCTCCGCGAGAGTTCGAGCGCTTGCTGCAACGCGCCGAAATATATCAGGAGCTTCAAAAGCTCCACGGACCACAGCTAGTCAGCACGCCGCGCCCCTCGCTGAAGCGCCCTGCCCCCGCCGCGCGATGAAATTCTGCACCTAACCCTGCCATTCGCTCTATAACCGAAGTTGTCCTCGCGTAGGCGAGCAAGAAAATTCGGCCGTCCCCGGCGCTGATTTACCCGTCGCCGCGACAATGCAAATCGCCAGGCATCCTACTGATGGGAGCATATCGAATGGAGCCTCGCGTTATTCTTGTCAATCCCGCCCGCAAGAAGAATGTCGGTTTCAGTTTCATCGTTCCACGCTGGCTGGTAGTTCTGGCCGAATCCACTCCGCGTAAATTCGGAAATCCTATTCTGATCGATGAAACGATCGAGATGTTTGACCCCAGCGTCGTACGCCGCGGTGATATCGTAGGCGTCGGAATTACCACCTTGAACTGCCTGCCGGGCTACGCGGTGGTGCGCGAGGCCAAGCGTCGCGGCGCAACGGTGATCGTCGGCGGCATTCACGCCACGATCGTTCCCGAGGAGCCGCTGGAAATGGGCGCGGATGCCGTGGTCACGGGCGGCGCGGACGTCATCTGGGAAAAAGCATTGGAGGACGCGCTCACCGGCAAGCTTCAAAAGCGTTATAACGGCGGAAAAGTTCCCGGCGAATTGCTGCGTCCCGGACGATGGGACCTGCTCGATGGAACGCGCTACATGTGCCCATCCGTTCAGACCACGGCCGGATGCCCGGAAAATTGCAGCTTCTGCAGCGTGTGGGTCACTGAGGGCCGCGCCCCTCGCCAACGCCGAACCGACCAGATCATCGCCGAAGTAAACGAGCTGTACCGCATCGGATTCCGCGTGGTCATCTTCGCGGACGACAATTTTAATCCCGCTACGAAGGGTCGCATCGCGCGCGAAACCAGTCCTTCGGTCCGTCGCATGCTGGAGCAAAATCGCGAACAGCGTCTGCAATTCTTTGCCGACTACGACAAGGGCGTGGTGGCAAAACCGTTCGGCTTCACGCAAATGACCTCGGAAATCGTCAGCGACCCCGAATATCTAAAAGCCGCGCACGAACAAATGCGCATTATCGCGGCGCTAATCGGGGTCGAGTCGTTTACCGACGAAGGCCTGAAAAGCGTGCGGAAGACCTGGAACAAAAGAGGCGAAGACATGCTCGAAATAATCCGCCAGATCGAGACCAGCGGGATCTCGGTGCTGGCTTCGATCATCTTCGGGCTGCCCACGGACACGCCGGAAACGGCGCGAACCATGCGCGATTTCGCCGGCCGCTCGGGAGCCTCAGCGGCCCAATTCACGCTCTATAGTCCGTTCTTAGGCACCGTGGACACCACGGAAATGCTGCGCGACCGCCAAATGCGGGCGCTTGCGGCCAGCGGCACGGACGGCCCAGGTGCCGCGCCCGCCTCGTATCTCGCCAAACACGCCATCGAGATTGTGGGTGGCTCCGATTACCGTTTCTGGCTGGATGAAAAGCTTCCGCGAGTGGTCACCAAACATCCGCTTATGACTTCCCAACAGATCCTCAAGGAAATCGGCACAAGTTGGGACCGTTTCTACTCGCTTGGCGCCACCATCAAAAGAGCATGGCTGAAAAAACAGTGGGGTGCGAAGCAGAAAATATGCTTCGTGCTTCTCGAGCAGGGCTTCCGCAAATTATACGGCGGGTACGGCATATCAGCGGACAGCGTCTCCGATAAAAAGATGTCTCAGGTGGCCCGCTCTTCGCTCCGGCTCGCAATGAGCTTCTTCAATCGCTTCTTTCGCCACGCCGAACAGTCCGCCTCGCCGCACGACCTCGCCGCTTAAGGCTGAAGGGTGACTGGCGCGCCCGCGGCAGGCGCGCGGGCATTCTTCCGTTTGGCCGTAATCTTTTCTCGTCCCGCGCGTATTGATATGCGAGAATCGCGGGCAATGCGTGGGCAGCATTGCGCGTAAATCGCTGGCCGCCACATTCTGCAACCGGGCACTCCGAATCTCATTTGAGGTGTTTGCGTGGATGCCATTTCGCTCGATAGCGTCACCAAAGCATACGATTCCGTCACCGCGGTCGACGCCGTAAGCCTGCAAGTACAGCAGGGAGCCATCCTCGGTCTGCTGGGACCTAACGGCGCCGGCAAAACCACCACCATCCGGATGGTGATGAACATCCTGGTGCCGGATTCCGGCTCGATCCGCGTGCTCGACAAGCCGGTGAACGATAGCACCCGCGAACTGATCGGCTACTTGCCCGAAGAACGCGGCCTGTACCCGCGGATGCAAGTGCGGGACGTGATTATCTTCCTCGCCGCGCTGCACGGCTTATCCGAAGCCGAAGCTGCTCGCCGCACCAGCGAATGGCTCGAACGCTTCGAGTTGACAGCCTGGGCGGACAAAAAAGTGATCGATCTTTCGAAAGGCATGCAGCAAAAGGTGCAATTCATCACGTCGGTGATCCACCGTCCGCCGGTCGTGATTCTGGACGAACCGTTTGCCGGGCTCGATCCGGTGAACGCCACGGTCGTCAAGGACGTCATGCTGGAGCTTCGCGACCAGGGCTCGACGATCGTGCTTTCCACCCACCGCATGGAACAGGTGGAAAAAATGTGCGATTCGATCTGCCTGATCAATCACGGCCGCTCCGTGCTCGATGGCGAGCTCCGAGCCATCAAGCAGTCGTACGGCAAAAACACGGTGCACGTCGAATTTTTGGGGCCGGACAGTTTCCTAAGCCATCCAGCAATCGCGAATGTAAATCGCTTTGGCTCCGGAGCGGAAGCCAAGCTCAAACCCGGCGCCGATCCACAGCAGGTGTTGAAAGCGGCGCTGGACTGCGGCGCGCAAATCGTGCGCTTTGAACTTCTGGAACCTTCGCTCAGCGACATTTTCATCGAAAGGACCGCCCATGCGTAAGGTATGGCTGGTAATCAAGCGCGAGTACATCACGCGGGTGAAGAGCAGGGCATTTTTGATCAGCACGATTATCGTGCCGGTTCTGGGAATAGGATTTGCGCTGCTCACTTCGTTTCTCGGCACACGCCAGCCGACGCAAGCCTTCCGCCTTGCCGTGCTCGATGAATCCGGCATTCTCGCGCCCACGATCCAGGCGAACCTTGATTCGAAGCTGCCCGACGGGCAGCCTGAATTTTCGATCATGCAGACAATATCGCGCCCCGCATCGCCAGCCGCCGAGCAGGAAAACCTGCGCTCGCAGGTGAACGCCGGCACTCTCGACGGCTACCTGCAAATTCCCAGCGATCTGACCGCTCCGCTGGAGATGCATATGCGGAATCCCGACAACCTTAGGCTGATCGGCACGCTGAACGCGGCCGTCAACCAAGCGCTCGTCCTGGCGCGACTGCAGCAGCGCGGCATTCACGTGGATGATCCCGGTGCCGTATTCCGCAGCTCGGACCTGAAATTGATGAAAGTTACGCGCAACGGCGAATCCGTGGAGCGCGGCCAGACGATCGGCGTCTCCGTCGCTCTGGTAATGCTTCTCTATGCGGCGCTGCTGATGTACGGCATCATCACCATGCGTTCCGTCCTGGAAGAAAAAACCACGCGCACCATGGAGGCGCTGATCTCCACAGTTCGGCCGTCGCAGCTGATGGCCGGTAAAATTCTCGGCGTCGCCGGAGTAGCCTTCACGCAATTCCTGATCTGGTTGCTCACCCTTGGGCTGATCTTCAGTTACGGAGCGTTGATGAGCGCCATAGCTCCGGGCAGCCCGCTTGTGGGCCTACACATTCCGATTTCGCTTTTGGTCTACGCGCTGATTTTCTTCGTTTGCCGCTATTTCCTTTACGCTTCGTTTTATGCGGCTATCGGCGCGGCGTGCTCCAACGAACAGGACGCGCAGCAATTGCAATGGCCGGCAACGCTCCCGCTGGTCTTCAGCGTGGTCATTTTCGGCACGGTGCTCTCCGATCCGGCATCCAAAGTTTCGGTTATTTTGTCGGAAATTCCTCTGTTCTCGCCCATTCTGATGACGCTGCGCATCTCCGTGCAGACGCCGCCTTTCTGGCAAATCGCGCTCTCGATTGCGCTGCTGCTGTTGGGCATCGTCGGCGTCGTGTACATGTCCGCCCGCATCTATCGCGTCGGCGTGCTGATGTACGGCAAGCGCCCAAATCTGCCCGAACTCCTCCGCTGGCTGCGCTATACGTAGGCTGCCGTTCGCCGAAAAGTTGCCGGTCCGACAGCGGCTGCGTGCCGGCTGACGAGGGATCTGGTTTTCGGGGCAGGACCCGAATAGTTCGCTATTAGAAAGATAGAAGTTGCTGAATCTTAGTAACTTAGCTGGCGTTCTACTCGACACGGGTTCGCGATTAACTTTCGCCATTTGTTCGATCATCGCTCGGTGGGCGGTGAGTACCGCTGCAAGGAGGCTGTACCGATCTGAGCGTTCGCCTGTCCTTTGTTTACAATCACTTGCGGTGTGTTCTACTCGAACGTGTACCGATCTGCGGGACGCACGCACCAAGATGGATGACTTTACGCGGGTGAAGCAGCGCGAGCCGTGGCGGCGGCAGACGGACCTCTCCCTCCGGCTGGCGAGAGCCGCTTCGACGAGGCGTTTTTCATCGGCTCGCATGACCACAGATCGACGGTAGCAGGTGGGTGGCACAGGTTTCTACTGGCCGAAGGTACAGGTCGAAGTACAGGAACGGTACAGCGGTCTAAAACTGCGTCCCTCGAACGATCGACGCGACCGGCCGCCGGTAACCATAGAGTAGAAAACTCTTTGCCGCGCCGGAGCATGGCTCGGAACGAAGGCGATCAGCTATAGGACGGGCAGAAGACGGCCGCATGACTTGCTTGGAGGCCCGATCATGGCTCGCGGATGAGGCTGATGAGATGGAACGGCAATTTGACTTCGCCGAGGAGTTCGCCGGTGTGATCGTCGAGCCGATAGATTTTGCCGCTTTTGCCGAAGAACCACATGCCGCGGGCGTCCGGAGCGGGCGCAAAGCATTGGTCGCTGTAGGCGCCGCTATTCAAATATTCGGGAGCCGGAATCCGGCTCAGCCGTTGCAGCGTAGAACTGTCCCACACGACGATATCGCCTCCCGACATCGCAAACAGACGGGACCCGTTGCGCGATGCGGTGGGGCCGCAGTAGAGTCGCGAAAAATCGTGAGCTTGGCGGTCACTTCCGCTCTCAGTGCCGATCGGATTATCGGTTTGGCTCCAGGTACGGAGGACGGTGTGGGTCGCGTAGCGGTACAGGATGAGAACCGGCGTAAAGCTGTTGTGCATTAGCAAGACGAGATTTCCCTTGGGCACGACGACTAGACGATCTAACCGATACCCCGGAGGGTAGGACCGCTTGATCGAAGCGATGAAAATTGGGGCAACGTTGAATCCGGCAGCCTTAGCGACGTCATAGGCCCTGATATAGCCCTCGGGGCGATTTTGCAGGTCTAATCCTACGGCGTCTCGCCCGACCGCAAACAGGTTTCGCGCGTCCGCGTCGTAGACGAAACGGGGAACAAGGATTGAAAGCTTTGGCCAGCTGGGCGGCAAAGGTGGTCCGTTGAGATAGTCGGCGACCACACGCTTCTGCAGTGTATCCAGAACTACGAACCCATCGCCGCCGCTGCCATAGTCGCAGGAAAAATACGCCAGCCCTGATACCGGGTGGACGAAGATATGATCGAGGCAGTTCACTCCTCGAACATCGAAGGAGCCCATGTCCATCTGGGAGTACAGGGTGAGGCCAGGCGCGGAGAACCTGTCGAGAGTAGAGTTCCGCAGTTTGGCGTCCGTAAGCAGAATGGCGTCGCGGTTCCCTGTTAACATCCCAGAGTTCATCCGCGCCTTATCGATGGCCACTGAGCGCACCGCCCGGAGGCTGACTGCGTCGACCTCGTATAAACGAACGGGAGCGGGGTACGTAACTTCTGGTGGCTGTGATTCTGTCCGGCTTTCTTCGCCGATCGCATAAAAGACCGACGTGGCGCTTGATCGAGATCGAGCGGCTGCCCAGTCGCCGAAGAAGGCCAAAATGAGCAGCGGTAAAGCGCACCACGTCGACCGGCGATTACAGCTCGCGAGCGCGGTTCGGGTGTTCATTGGCATCCCTTTTGTCCGTTGACCCACGTTTGATTGTCAAAGATGTTTTGCACTGCCAACGCATTACTCTGCGCATCGAGCACGCCCTCGGTGACTGTTCGGGTTTTTCCTTTGTAGGTAAAGGTATCGCCAGCTTCGTACGGTATCGCAGTTAGTTTTCCATTCGCGTCGTACGCGAAACCGGGAGGAACGTTCGACCCATGGTTATATATGTAGTATGCCTCGGCGATTAAATCTGATGAGCTCGGGTTGGGGTGCAGTCCCGACAGATACGATTTTGAGGTGCGAATATCCATGTTAAGAATTGCCGCCCCAAACTGAACGTTGAACTGCGCATCGTTTTCTAGCTGGAAATCGTTCTCGGTGATCGGAGTTCCGCCAGCCTGTTTCACCGTCTGGCCTTCCCAAACATCTTCGTTCACTTGCATGATGCCAACGTCTGTGCCAGGGTCCCAATTCGGCGTGCCGTCGCCAGCAGGCGGAGGGTCATCGAATTGCCGCCAGTTGCTTTCCTTGAACGCTACGGCGCGATCGAAATTTGGATTCTCTTTCCCAGAATACTGGTCAAAATAGTCATTCAGGTCCGAGCAAGTCGGATTTTGGTTCTTGCTGAGCTCGTGGGCGAGTTGGGTGGTCGTACCTCCGAAGAGGGGCGGAGTGGTGCTGGAGCCGTTTATTCCGCCTGCAATGTAATACGCGAACTGGCCCGTTGAGGCGTTTTCTGAAATCCAAACGCTGCCGGACCATTCGTTCATGGTCAGAGTATTTGCTGGGATGGTTACGGTGAAGCCCAGGTCGTCAACCTCGTAATAAAGTTCACTTATCACGTCTGGAGTGATGTTCATAGTGGGTGTGACGGCGTCGATATTGGATTCGTCAATAGTATCGATGGGCACGCCGGTGGAGTTGGCCAGTTGGAAGCCGGTGACCGTGGAAATCGAGGGGATGCCGGTGGCCTGATCCCAAAGACGGGCCTCGCGGATAGACGCGTCTAAGCCATCCATGGTGAGAAGCACTGGCGTGCCGGAATCGTCGCCGTTGTCGGCAAAGATGGTTTCCGCGCTAAATTCGTTGTCGTTCGCCCAACCTTGAGGGCGGAACATGAGCTCCTGCCCCGGGCCTCCAGGGTCGACCCAGTAAAACTCAGGGTTGATTTCAGTCATGTCCTCCGTAAATCCCGTGACAGATGTTGCCGAAAAGAGGGAAGCAATTTGCGCTCTTTCAGCTTGGACGTGATTCAGGTACGAAAAGGCTGCGCCGCTCAATACCGCTCCCGTTGTGCTGTCGCTATAGGCCGGATCGTGGCTTGACGTCTCCGCCTGGGCGCGGCTCGCTCCAGTCATCGTCTGCTCGAAGTCGTTCGTCATATCGCCGGTGACTTCCATGCCCAGCGCGTAGTATCCGCCGGCTTGAACGGTGTGGTAGGCGGTGAGCGGCTGAGATGTCCCGGGCGTGAGCCACTGGACCACCACATAACCGCTCTCTCCCAGGTAGCTCCACGCCGGGCTGGTCTGTACGGTTTTGCCGTTCAGCCTAATAACGGCCATGACGCTGTCGTTCTTACTGTTCTCGCTGTTCTCTTTATCACAGAAAACCGGCATGTTGTAATAGCCGCCGTACTGCTTACGGCAGCGTCGCGTCCCAGCGTCGGCGGGAGGAAACGAAATCGTGAGCCGCAGAGAATTCGGGGAGAGGCCGGGACGCGCAGGCGGCGACTCGCTCGGGGCTGGCGAATGACATCGGCAAGGCGGCCTCTGTCGGGATGACACCCGTATGTAAATTCCAGTCCTCCGCTTGTGGATGGAACTAGCCATAGGCACCCATTGAAGCTAAAGCATTTGCGGCCTGCGACCGATTAGGCTTGCAGGACCGGATCGTTGGGGGCGCAAATCATCGGTGAAATCATCCGTGTCCGACTCCCTTCCGCAGGCGCATGGCGGCTGCAATTCGTAAACGGCGGAGGTGCCTTTGTCCGCAGGCAAAAAACATGCACCGCAACCAGATCTAATGCATGGTTTCGAGGTACGTCCGAAATCATTCATCTTTTTCGATCGCGCCACAGGCACACCGGGTTTCGAGGTGAAAGCTACGGCGGATGGCGAGCTTCCGATCGATATGGCTGTGAGCCAGCTCGCCATGGAGTGCGTGGCCAACGGGCGCAATCCCGGCGATTTTCGACTGACGATCACCACGGACGCCGATCTGTTGGGCGAGATTACTCCGCGGGTAAAACAGCTGGTGCAGAAGTATCTTGGAAGAGAGACGCCGGTTCAGATCAGCCCGCGCCAGGAGGAAGTGCTGTGGGCGGTGGCGCAGAACCTGAGCAACAAGGAGATCGCCTGCAAGTTTAACATCTCCGTGAGCACCGCAAAATTCCATGTGTCGGCGCTGCTGGAAAAGTTCCGCGTACCAAATCGGGCCAGCCTAATGCTGCTGGCGAGAGACTCCTTCGCCCAGACCAACCAGCCCTCGGTTGTGAGGACCCCTATTAGGCCTGCGTCCGACCCGAACCGGGATTCCGCAGGTTTGCGGAGCGATTCATTCCTGCGCGTGATGAAATAGTCGAGTTGCAATCCGTGCCGCCCCCCAAGGCACGAAGCGGATGCCTCGCTCAGTGCATTGGCTGCGCGCCTTCTACCCCAGGGAAAGAACCTCTCCCAATTTTCCGGCGGAGGGTTCCTGCTGAATCAGAGGGAGCAGGAATTCTTGCAGCCGCCGCCTCTCGGTTTGCACCAGCTCGTTTAACTGAATGCCCATTCGATTTTCGCTCAGAAGGCGCCTGACCTGCCCGGAGCCGTTGATCGGCTGTTGGCCGGGAGGGGCAAACAGGCTGACGTGCACGGCCGAGCCTGCCGGGATGCTCGATCCGCCCTGGACCAGCATTCCGTTGAGGCTGACGTCGATTGTTTCCCCTTCCCACTCCATCCGATCCACAATCAGGCGCACGCGCGAGCGCATCGGAATTCTCCGAAATCGGCGCCGCTCCTGCTCCACGGCTCCCTGCGTGGCGGTGATTAACTTCAGCAGACGACTCCGGTCCAGCGGCTTGTAGACAAAAAAGCTGGCTCCGGCCTTAAATCCCTCCGACACCGCCGAAGGACTCTGATCCTCGCTCAGCAGGATTACCGGCGTCATGCGGTTGAGTCCGGAGGCGCGCAATTGGCGCACCAGTGCGATTCCGTCTGGCGCAGGCATTCGCAAATCGAGCAGCACCATCGCGAACTTTTCTGTTTGCAGGCTCTCCGCTGCTCTGGAGCTGTCCGTCAGAACCAATGACTCGACCCCCGTAGCTGACAGCAGTTCCCGAACCAGGTCACCTACAGCCCGGTCGTCGTCCACAACAAGTGCGCGTTCCTTCATAGGATGTCGCCTCCCCGGTTATCTCGCCGATTGCCTGTCACACGCCCTTGTCGGAATGTCCGGCGTCTACGCTGCGGCCCGAAAGGCTTGGTGGGACGGAAGGCTCCGTCGGACCCAAAATTTCGAAGTAATCAAAGCGCACCCCTACGCCGAATGAGCTCTGGCCGGTGGTGACTTCGCTCGCATGCGCCACGTGGCCGATGCACATCCAATCGCAGGAGGGTTCGCCAGTTACCTCCAAGGGCATATTGACGACGACTTGAACGGCCGCGCCCCTTCCGAACGGCGAGTCGGTAAGGAAATAGACTCCTTGCTCGGATATGTTGGCTGATTCGGCGACTTTTTCGGGTTCATTCGATTTTAACCCACGGATTCGCAGCGGCACGCGGAGGTGATACCGGCGCGAAGAGCGACGATCGGATGGCTTCATGAGAGTCCTCACACCGAAGCGCGGACACTTCGGAAAAATTTGACTCCTGAAGGGGCATCTACGGTATCGGCCGGTTGAGGCTAAACCTTGCGTAATTTGGCGGACCTTTTCGATTCAGCCGAAGCCCCGCGGCAGAGATCACGGGCTATACTGGCGCGCGGCGGATACGGAGGAGACGATGGCGGCGGAGAAGGCAGCGAAGGTGGCGACGGTGACAGGCGCGGGGAGCGGGATCGGTAAAGCTGTGGCGTTGGCGCTGGCGCGCGAAGGCTACGCGGTGGTGCTGGCGGGGCGGCGTCGCGAACCGCTCGAAGCAGTCGCAAGCGAGTTGAAGCAGGCGGAGGCACGGGCGGTCACTGTACTGACGGACGTGATCGACCCGGCGTCCGTGCGCGCGCTTTTCGCTCAGGTGAAGCAGGTATTTGGGCGGCTCGACTTGCTGTTCAACAACGCGGGAATTTCCGGCGGAGCGGTGGCCATCGAGGAGCAGAGCTTCGAGCAATGGCGCGCGGTGGTGGAAACGAATTTGACTGGCACATTTTTATGCACGCAAGAGGCGATGAAGATCATGAAGGCGCAGGAGCCGCGCGGAGGACGCATCATCAATAATGGCTCGATTTCGGCGCACGCGCCGCGGCCGGGTTCGGCGCCCTATACCGCGTCGAAGCACGGAGTGACCGGGCTAACGAAAGTGACGTCGCTCGACGGGCGCAAGTACGACATCGCCTGCGGGCAGATCGACATCGGCAACGCGGCTACGCACATGGCCGAGCGCATGAAGCGCGGAGTGCCGCAGGCCAATGGGACCGTCGCGCCCGAGCCGACCATGGACCCTGCGGACGTGGCGCGCGCGGTCGTTTATATGGCGTCGCTGCCGCTCGATGCCAACGTGCAGTTCATGACCGTGATGGCGACGAAGATGCCATTTATTGGGCGAGGATGATGAAGACCGCTGGAAGAGAACGAGCAGATGACTCACCCCCGGTTCGCGAACGGCTTGCGACCGGTTCGGGTTGATCGACACAACCGGAAAAGCTCGAAAACCCGCACCCTTCGCAAAGAACGAAGCGTGCGGCACCCGAAAATTCAAAAGCAACACAGCCGGCGAGACGCCGACGCTACGAAACCCACCGAGCTACTCATAGCGGAGCGCGATCATGGGATCGACGCGCATGGCGCGGCGCGCGGGGATATAACAGGCGGCGAGCGCGACGACGATCAGCAGCGCGGCGACACCGAGAAACGTGAGCGGGTCGTAGGCACTGACGCCGAAAAGCATTTTGGTCATTAGGCGCGTGAGGGCGAGAGAGGCCACGAGTCCTATGGCGATGCCGAGGAGCGCCATCTTCGCGCCCTGGCCGAGGATCAATCGCAGCACCTGACTCGGTTGCGCTCCGAGCGCCATGCGCACGCCGATTTCATGGGTGCGCTGGGCAACGAGGTAGGAAATCACTCCGTAGATGCCGATGCAGGAAAGCAGCAGCGCGAGCGCGGCGAAAATCGCCAAAAGGATCATCGAAAAGCGGCGCGCCGCGAGCGAATCCGAAATGATGCTGTTCATGGTTTTCACTTCGTAGACCA
>JBOGMW010000083.1:0-6983 GCA_050746805.1 Candidatus Acidiferrales bacterium
GTCGCTATCCTGCGCACCGCGCGCCTTCAAAGCTTGCACTTTGGCAGCCCATTCAGGCGTGAGAGGCAGGCCTTGCCGCATTGGGAAACTAGGGAATTTAGAGTGGCTCGCTGATTTCTGGGGACTCTTTTTAGCCACCCCAGGCGGAATAACTAGCGATTTTGCCCCTCCTCCCAGCGGCGCTTCCCAGACGCCGGTGAAGTCGGGTAATTTGGCAAGCGCTGCCCAGTCCGCGGTGGTGGGCGTCGGGCGCGTGAAGTTTAGCCACGTTTGGGCCGGAGTGACAGAAACGAAAAATGCCGAAGCGAGCGCGATGACAATGAATCGTCCGAAATGCTTCCCTAACTGCTGAGCCATTGCGTCCCCCACGGAATCAGATTATCAGAAGCCCACAAGCGCGAAAAATAACAAGGTCCGGAGCAGAAAGCAATCTCCAAAAATGCCCTACAGGAATGATCGCTCGCCACCTTCGCGGGCACTCAAACGCTCCAGGCCTCTATTCTACTTCGCCACGATCGGCGAGGGCGTGCCCCACTCGCCGGTAAACACAAACGACGACGATTGCTTTCGCTGCCGCGGACTCGTCTCACGCACTCGCAGTTGATCTGGCAGGGACGCGGGATCGCCGGGATATCCCAGCGCAATTCCCGCAACGGCTTCGTAGCCCTGGGGAATGTGAAAAATCTCCCGGGCTTTGTCCGGCATAATTCCCGCCATCTGGTGCACCTGAAGGCCGAGCGCCGTCGCTTGCAGCGCCAAGGTTGCCGCAGCCTGACCCACGTCGTGGTATGAGTGGCGGTTCGGCTGCCCATTGTGCTGGAAGTTCATGCCAGCCGCGCTGATCGCAATCACCGGCGCGCTTTTCGCCCAACTCTGATTGAACTCCACGAAACATCCGAGCACTTTGTTGAAATTCGCTGGATCGTCCTTGGTCGCCACGATGAAATACCACGGCTGGGCGTTGTATGACGACGCCGCCCAGCGGGCCGCTTCGAATAGCGCGCGCAGCTTCTCGGGTTCAACCGTTCTGGTATCGAACGCACGCGGGCTCCAGCGGTGCGTCAGAATTTCGTGAATCGGCGTCTCAGTGGAAGCGGGATTCTTCCGGTCAGTCGTCAATCGTCGTCCTCCGTCGAGCTTTGGGGTCGCCAATTATGCACGAATTTCTAGCCACTCGCCATGGGCGCGTCGCACCCGCTCTTGAAATTTGCACGCGCTAAGATCCGGACTGACGTCGATCGTCGGCCTACGGCTTCTGCGTGGGGCGCATGGAAATTTCGCTGATGAAGCTTTGCGGCGCTTGAGTGAGGATCATCGCCACGGCATGAGCCACGTCGCCCGGCTGCAACATCTTGCTTCGATCGCGGCCGCCGGGGAACCCGAACTCCGTGGCCACCGATCCGGGGCAAATCGCGCTGACGCGAATGCCCAGAGTGCGCAGATCCTCCGCCATGCACCCGCTCAGCCCGAGCAGTCCCCACTTCGACGCGCAGTATATTCCGCCGCCTGCGAATACGTTCTTGCCCGCCAGCGAAGCGATGTTCACGATATGTCCGGTTCCCATTCGGACCATCCCCGCCACCACCGCGCGGCTCAGCAGGAACACGGCTTTCAAATTGGTGTCTAACACTTCGTCCCAATTTGATTCTTGAGCATTTTGAATCGGACCGAAGTGGCCGACGCCGGCATTATTGACCAGGATTTCGACCGGCCCGAGTTGGCGCTCAGTCGTTTCGACGAGTTTCGCGACGTCTGCGGCCTTGGATACGTCGGCGGGTACTGCAATCGCCTCGGAGCCGGCCCGCTTGCACTCATTCGCCGCCGATTCGAGCCGCTTTGCGTCACGGGCACAAAGGCTCACGCGTGCTCCCATCGAGGCTAATCGATGCGCGATCGCCAGCCCGATCCCGCGGCTTCCACCGGTGATCAGTGCAACCTTGCCTTGGAGAGGCCGTTCAGTGTTCATATCGGTACCTTGCTGGGAAACGCGGTGGCAACATAGGGCATCTTACCACGCAGACGGCAAGGTCAAGGAACCGCAGCGCCACATGCGGATTAACGTACTCGAAGTATTCGCACTTGCACGCGTAGATTCGTTTCCCTATAATCCGGGTCGATTTATCAAGGTCGGTATCCTACCCGGTTGTGGTATGCGACTGGCCACCCGATGAACAAATAGCCCAGGAGGCACGGAACTGACTATGCGAAAGTATCTAAATGGAATCGTCATAGCTGTGGCTGCTATTTGCGTCGTGCCTGTTGCCGCCCGGCCGGCTGCTGCTCAAGCCGCGCAGCAGTCCAAAGCCCCATCCTACACCATGCCGGAATACAACCAATTCACGGCGTGCCAAGCAGAGAAAGATCCTGCCAGTAAGGTCAAATGCCTGGATGGATTCGTCTCGCAATTTCCAAATTCCACATTGACGCAGTATGTGGACGAGATCTACTACCAGACCTACTTCCAGCTGAAAGACTACAAGAAGGCCATCGATTACGCGGACAAACTTGTCGCTCTGGGGGATAAGGCCGACTTGGCTCGTCGAGTTGCCGCTCTCCAAGCCCGAGTGGCGTTGTTTCCTTACGCTTTCAACTCGCAAACACCGGACTTGCAGGACCAGCTGACCAAGCAACGAGATGCAGCTTTGCAAGGCGCGAAGCTTTTGCAGCAGTACAAAGCTGCACCAGCCACTAAGATGACGGACGATCAGTTCAAAAAGTACATGAATACGTTTTACTCGGCGGCCGGTTATGCGGATCTCCAGTTGAAAGCCAATTCCGATGCCGTGCAGGCCTTCAAGTCCGATTTGCAAAACGACCCGAACGACGCCGTTTCTGAATACCGCCTCGGATTGGCCTATTTGGCGCTGACGCCGCCCCAATCCATGGATGGATTCTGGGCGCTTGCCCGCGCCGTGGACCTGAAGGTCCCTAACGCCGACAAGGTAAAGGACTATCTGCGCCGCGCGATGTTGGCCTACGAACAGCCTGGCTGCGTCCCGCAGGTGGATCCGCAGTTGACGAGTCTTCTTCAGATGGCCGCTAACTCGCCCGACCGCCCGGCCACCTACACCATTCCCAGCGCGGACGACCTGAACAAAATCCGTCAGTCGAGCAACATCATCACTGTGATCCAATCGCTCAGTGGGGGCGGTGACACTGCCAACCAGACTTGGCTGGCCATCTGCGGTGCTGAGTTTCCGGAGGTTGTAGGGAAGATTGTCGACGTCAACAAATCCGACTCGTACGTGGATTTCATGGCGTATACCGGCGCCACGACGCAGGACATGCAGGCAGCCACCACCGCCAACATGGACGTAAAGGTCTGGACCGCTACTCCGCCTCCAGGTGCCGCGCCTGCGGCTCCTGCAACTGGCGCTACAGCTCAGGCCAATGGAGCTGCGGCAGCGGCCACTCCGCAAATCACGCCGCAGCCTGACGTTCTGCGCCTCCAGAAAGACGACGGCATTCGTTTCTCAGGCACTTTGGTGAGTTACGATCCTTCGCCTTTCTTGTTGCATTGGGACCAAGTGAAAGTGGATCCCAGCATCATTCCTGAAAAAGCTGCTCCCGGAAAGCGCGCGCCACGTCGCGTGCCTACCAAGTAGTCTGCAGCTTAAACGACCCAAGGTTGCGCAGCCGGCCCCGGCTAGGGACCGGCTGTTTTAATCTGGCGGCCCTTTAATTTGGATGTAATTGCAGTTCGCGATAAGTTGCGCGGAAAGTTCAGCGTCGCCGGTAGGCTCTGTCGAGATGATACTCGTCAATCTTGCGGCTTAGTGTGTTGCGATGGATGCCCAGAACTTTTGCAGCGCGGCATTGGTTTCCATTCGATCGCTCTAGAACTCGTTTGATGAACTTCTTCTCGAACTCCGTCACCGCTTCTTCGAGCAGAATCCCGCGCTCCACCATCATTCCCACCAGCGATTCCAATTCCTCTTTCACGAGTACACGCTCCGCGGGTGGCGCCCGCCAGGATGACGCGCCTTAGCTCAGTCGAGTGCGTGGCCGGTGATGCGTTCGTAAGCCTCCCGGTATTTTGCGGTTGTCGCCGCCACCACTTCCGGCGGCAGAGCCGGTGCCGGAGGTTGCTTGTTCCATCCAATCTTCTCCAGGTAATCGCGAACGTACTGCTTATCGAATGACGGTTGCGAGCGCCCTGCCTCGTATTGATCCGCGGGCCAGAAGCGCGACGAATCCGGCGTCAGCGCCTCATCGATCCAGATGAGTTGGTCGCCCTGCAGCCCGAATTCAAATTTTGTGTCGGCAATGATGATGCCGCGGGCCGCCGCATGTTCCACGGCACGCCTGTAAATTTCAAGGCTCGTGTCGCGTAACCGCTCCGCAAGCCTTCGTCCCACGCGTTCCACGGTTTCGTCAAACGAAATGTTTTCGTCGTGTCCCGTTGTGGCCTTTGTCGACGGAGTGAAGATCGGTTCCGGCAGCCGGTCTGACTCGCGGAGCCCCGAAGGCAGCGGAATGCCGCAAATTTTCCCGGTCTTTTGATAATCCTTCCAACCCGAGCCGGTGATGTATCCGCGCACCACGCATTCAATGGGCGCCGGATCAGTTTTCTTCACCAGCATCGCGCGCCCCTTCAGCGATTCGGCGTACGGCGCAAGCTCGCCGGTGAATTCGCTCGCCGTAATCACGTGATGCGGCACACCATCCGCCAGTTTATCGAACCAGAAAACGGAGGTTTGCGTCAGCACGCGGCCTTTGTCCGGTATCGGCGTCGGCAGCACCACGTCGAACGCCGAAAGCCGATCCGTCGCGACGATCAACAGCCGGTCGCCCAGCTCGTAGATGTCGCGTACTTTTCCTCGGCCTCTAAGTTTGAGGCTCGGAAAATTTGTTTGCGATATAACAGCATTCATTTGTGGAGAAGCCACTGGTTTCTTCCTTGATTGCAGGAGGGCGGTATTCTAGCGCAGAGAGAATGAGTGTCAACCGTTAAAGCGCGGATGCGCGATATTGAAATCTGCGAATGGAATGAACGCGCTCCAGCCTCAAATGCACAGCTCGCGCAGAATAACGTCCCGCGAAATGAATCTCGCTGCCCGAAATTAAGCGGCGTTGCTCGCTGCGGTAGGCGCCTCGGAGGCCGCGTCCGATTCTTCCCATTTTACTGAAACGAGTTTGGAAACGCCCGGCTCCTGCATGGTCACGCCATACAGCACCGATCCCATTTCCATCGTCCGCCGGTTGTGCGTCACCACGATGAACTGCGTCTGCGCGCACATGTCGGCGAGCATTTTGTTGAAGCGTCCCACGTTTGCTTCGTCGAGAGGCGCATCCACTTCGTCGAGAATGCAGAATGGGCTCGGCTGATATTTGAATACCGCGATCAGCAGCGCCAGCGCCGTCAGCGCCTTTTCTCCTCCGGAAAGCAGCAGAACGTTTTGCAGCTTCTTACCGGGTGGCTGCGCCACGATGTCGATCCCGGAGTCGCCGGAGCTGTCCGGCTCGCTGAGCCGCATCTCGCCGTGGCCGCCGCCGAAAAGCGTATGAAACGCCGTCGCAAAATTTGCATTGATGAACTGAAATGCCTCTTCGAATTTTTGCCGCGACACTTGATCGAGCTCGTTGATCGTCAGCTGCGTATTCTGGATCGACGCCACCAAGTCATCACGCTCGCGGCGCAGGAACGTTTCGCGTTCCTCGGCTTCCCGAAACTCTTCGAGGGCCATCATGTTCACCGGGCCCATCGCCTCCACACGTGCCTTCATCTCGTTGTAGCTTGTCTCCGCCGCTACCAGCGCCTCGCCTGCGAGCATCTCCTGTTGTTCCAGCGTGAGCTCCTCGGGCTGCGCGTTCAACTCTGCCGTGCAAGTTTGCCGCAAATAATCGCGGTCAGCGTCGTTGCGCGCTTTTTCCACCTGGCGCTGGCTCCGCTCCGCGCGAAACTCATCGAGTGATTGCCGCTGGGTGCGGAGACTTTCCTCGATCCGCCCTGCGCGCGCCCGTGCTGTATCCCACTCAGTTTCCAAAGCGGCTTTGCGCTCCTGTAGCCGCATTTTTTCGTTGCGGAGATCCCCGGCCTGTTGCGCCAGTTGCCCGCACGATGACTCAATCTCGGCTTTCTGCTGGTCGAGAGCCGTCTGCTGTTCGCGCAGCGATTCCGTCCGCGAACTCGCCAGCGCCATTTCTTCCCCGAGCCTGCGCTCGGCAGCTTCCGTGCTCGCTAGCCGCTCGGACATCGTCGCCAGTTCTTCGCGCCCTCCCACCACTCGTTCCTGCAGCGACTGCAAATCGCTCCGCATGGCGGCGAGCTTCTCAGCAGCGTCTGCCGCTTTCGCCTCCGCTTCCGATCGCGAACGCAGCGCCGTAGCGTGATCCGCTCGCAGCCGCGCTGCCCTCTCTCGTGCTGCTTCCGCCTCCGTGCGGAGCCGGGCGATCTCCTCACGTCCCGCCGCCAACTGCTGGTTCACGCGTGAGAAATCGTTGCGCGCCTGATCGCGCTGATGCGTTGCGGCCACCAGCGCCTTTTCCGCTTCCAGGTGCTGGGCCGTCGCCAGCGAGAGATGCGATTCTGCGCCCATAATTTCCTGGTCTAGCGCCGTCAGCGCCGATTGCTGTTCCTGAACGACCGCTTCCAATCGCGCCACTTCCGATTCGTGATGGCGAAGCTCGCGCTTCAGCGCCAGCGGGCCCGCATCACCCTTGCGCCCGCCGGAAACCATTCGTCCGTGGTAGCAGGTTCCATCCGCCGTCAGAAAATAGCTGTGCGGATTTTCGTGCGCCATGCGCTCCGCCGCTTCCGCTGATTCCACCACATACGCCGTGCGCAGTTTCGACAGGAAATACTTCGTGGCCGGCCCCAGAGGATCCCGGAAATCCACTAGCCGGTCTAGCCGCGCAAGTACGCCGTCCGCCAGCGGCAGTTCTGCGCCCGCTTCCGGCATATCGATTTTCAAGCTCCGCAGCGAGTCCACGAAAAACGTTGCACGCCCGCCCATTTCTTCGCGCAGTAGCGTCACGCCGGC
>JBOGMW010000084.1:0-4474 GCA_050746805.1 Candidatus Acidiferrales bacterium
GGAAGATATCGAAAAAATTTCGCACCCGTTCAAATTATCCGCGCGCAGCATGCGCCCAGAAGGATCGCTGATTGATTTGGGCAAAGGCGTGATCGTCGGCGGAAAAGAAGTGATAGTGGCCGCGGGACCGTGCGCCGTGGAATCGCGCGAGCAAATATTTGATATCGCGGAGCGCGTGGCTAAATCCGGCGCAAAGCTCCTGCGCGGAGGCGCGTGCAAGCCGCGAACGTCGCCGTATAGCTTCCAGGGCATGGGCGAGGATGGCCTGAAGTTGCTGCGCGAAGCGGCGGACAAAAATAATCTGCTGGTCGTGACCGAAGTAATGGACCCGTCGCAGATCGAAGTGATGCTGCCGTATGTGGACGTGATGCAAGTGGGCGCGCGCAACATGCAGAATTACCACTTGCTCCGCGCGCTTGGCGAAACACAGAAAGCGGTGCTGCTCAAGCGCGGGATGTCCGCCACGCTCGAGGAATTGCTGCTCTGCGCGGAGTACATCATGGCCGGCGGCAACTACAAAGTAATCTTGTGCGAGCGCGGCATCCGGACATTCGACACCTATCTGCGCAACACGCTCGATATCGCCGCCATTCCGGTGATCAAGAGCCTTTCGCATCTGCCGATTTTCGCCGATCCTTCGCATGGCACCGGACGGCGCGACAAGGTCGCTCCCATGGCGCGCGCAGCCGTCGCCGCGGGCGCGGACGGATTGATTATCGAAGTGCATCCGGATCCGGAGCGCGCTCTTTCCGATGGCGTGCAATCGCTCTATCCGGACCAGTTCGCTCATCTGATGGGCGAAATTCGCGCCATCGCTCCGGCGGTGGGACGAACGATCGCCTAAAACAGCTTTTTCACTGTTAGAAATCGTGCCGGCCAGGGCGTTTGGTGACTGCATCAGTCGCTCGGGAAGCCTCGATGCGCCAGCCGGAGCCCTCGCTTGCAACGATGCAGTCCCACCCACGCAAATCTGTTTGACACTGACGATCCATATCGTATTAAATCGTATGGACAGTTTGATGTTTCGCCTTCCACTCGAGGGCTGCGTGATACCCGCGTCCAGATCGTTGTCCAGACGAGAGATTCTCTCCGGTGGCGCTTCGCTAATTCTGGCGATGGCGCTGGCAGGCTGTGCGAGCCATTCGCAGGCTGCGGAATTGGCTGTTTTGGACGTTGCGTATGCGGGATCGATGAGCTCCATGATGGAGGGACCGATCAAGGCCGCGCTTGGTTCGCAGTTGCGGTTGGATTTGCACGGTCGTGCGCAGGGATCGAACGCGCTGGCGAATCTGATCGTGGGCGGGAACATTCGGCCAGACGTGTTCATCCCCGTCACGCCCGATCCTATGTTGACGGTGCTGCGCGCCGGTAAAGCGAAATCCGCGCAGCCCATCGCGCGCACCGAAATGGTGATTGCTTACAGCCCCAAAAGCCGCTTTGCTTCAAAATTCGATTCGGCGCGTGTTGGAAAAACCAACTGGTGGGAGATTTTACAGGAACCGGGCCTGCGTTTTGGACGCTCCGATCCAGTGGCCGACCCGCAAGGACGCAACATCATTTTTACCATGATGCTGGCTGCAAGATTTTACCGGCAACCGAATCTGGTGGAGAAGACGCTTGGGTCTGCGATCAATAAGAAGCAGATTTTCAGCGAGCCAACCGTTCTGGCCCGGCTGCAGAGCGGAGAGTTAGACGCTTCGTCAGCCTACAAAATCCAGCCGGGTCCCTTCGATCTGCCGTACGTCGCATTGCCAAGCGAAATTAATCTCAGCTCGGAACATATTCGCGAAGAGAACCCGGACGTTAAGATCGCGCTCGGTGGCAAGGAGTATTATCCGGAGCCGCTCATTTATTATGCCGCGGCGCTCAATGATGCTCCCAATCAGAAGGGCGGGGTTGAATTCATTCAATGGTTGAAGAGCAGCGAATCACAATCGATTTTCCGGCGCTATCAGTACGATCCACCGGACGGGGCATCCGCGCTCCGCGCATGAGCGGAAACCGCCGTTGGATCGCGCGCGTTGGCGCGGCCATCTTGGCGCTGGCGTTGCTGTATCCTCTTTCCGCGCTGTTCGCTCGCATCGGCGCGTGGCAATGGAGCGCGCAAGCGCGCGGCCCGGCATTGGAATCCGTAAAAGTCTCGTTGCTGCTCACCGCGATTGCGATGGTGATTGTAGTGGCGTTGGGAACTCCGATGGCTGCGTACATCGCGCGGTGCGGTGCGAAGGAGCGCCTCGTCTGGCAAGCACTTTTGCTTATTCCGATTTTGCTGCCGCCGCTGGCGCTGGGAATCTTGTTCTCGTTGGCGTTTGGCACATTGGGAAGCGCGGGTCGCCTATTGCAGCACTACGGAATCGCGATGACCAACAGCTCCGCGGCGTTTGTGCTCACTCAGGTATATGTCGCAATGGGCTACTACGTACTCGGCGCGGTTGCGGCGCTGGACGCGGTTCCCGTAATGCTGCAAAAGCAAGCTGCCTTGCTCGGACTCGCGCCAACGAAGGTATTTTTCCGCGTTACGCTGCCGCTGGCGCGGTTGGGATTGGCCGTGGCTCTCAGTATCGCTTGGGTGCGCGCGATTGGCGAATTCGGCGCCGTCGTGGTGACGGCGTATTATCCTTCCGGCATGCCCGTACAACTCTGGGTGGATTTGCAGAGTTTTGGATTGCCCGCGGTTATGCCTCTGCTTGTGATATTTCTCGCCGTCGCCCTGCCGCTGCCATGGCTGGCGCACGTACTGGCGCAGCGTCGAAGCAATGCTTGACGCGCAATTCACAAAGCACCGGCGCGACTTCACGGTTAATTTTTCGCTGAAACTCGGGCGCGGAAAATCGCTAGGGTTATTTGGCGCTTCCGGCGCCGGCAAAAGCACCGTTCTCGCTTGCATTGCCGGCATCGAAGACCCGGACCAAGGCAGCATCAATCTTGACGACCTCCATTTATTTCCACCGCCGCTCCCGCTGCACCACAGGCCGGTGGGATATCTCACCCAGGAGCCCAGTCTTTTCCCTCATCTCACCGTTTGCGACAACGTAACATTCGGCGTATCGAAAAACGGAGCGCCAGATCCGGAACGCATCGAGTGGATTGCGATGCTCAAAGATCGCCTGAAACTCGCGCCCCTTTGGGATGCACCCGCGTCCAGAATTTCGGGAGGCCAGGCGCGGCGCGTGGGCCTGGCTCGAATGCTGGCGCGCAAGCCTCCGCTGGTGCTGCTGGATGAGCCCTTCGCCGGACTTGACCGCCAGATGGTACGCGAGCTGATCGATGATCTGGTCTTATGGAGCAAGACGGTCGGCTTCAGCATTATCGCCGTGGATCACCAATCGGACGTTCTTCGGCGGCTATGTCCAGATATGGCGGTTGTGCTGGAACAGGGGCAAGTAGTCCAGCGCGGCTCGTGGGCGGAGCTTAGCAGCGCGCCCGCAACCCCGCTGTTGCGCTCTCTGCTCGCGCAGCTTTAGCTGTAGAGCTGCGTCCTCGCAAGAATCTAAGTCACTGAACCAGTGCAAGTAAGCGGCTGCGGGGCGGGCTAGACTTCACCTCATTGACTCGAACGGCCGCATCGCGTATCCTTGTTGCTGATCGACATGAACAGCCGACCCCGTTGCGCTTGTAGCGCTTGTTGTAACGGCACAAACGTGTGCTACGCCGGGGCGCCGGACTTCACGATCTAGCTTCGCAGCCAAACTAGGCTTGAATATACCCGCCCTTGGAGCAAGTCCAAGAAGCGGGTTTTTGTTTTTTAGGCCAAATTAATCGGACAAGGACGGTCGAATGGGTGCAGTGGGAGTCGAACCAAGTTCTCTGCTGGAAGCTAGCCGCCTAGAGCATCTGAAGATGCTCGAAGCGGAAAGCATGTTTATTTTGCGCGAGGCTGCCGCGGAATTCGCGCATCCGGTCATGCTGTACTCGATCGGCAAAGATTCGTCGGTGATGCTGCGTTTAGCGCAGAAGGCATTCTATCCCGGGAAAATTCCGTTTCCGCTGCTGCATATCGACACCAGCTACAAATTTCCAGAAATGATCGAGTTTCGCGACTGGTACGCGCGCCACGTGGGCGCCGAATTGATCGTCCACAAAAATCAGAAGGCGCTCGACGATGGCGCCAACCCTTACGCCCTGGGCACCCAGAAGTGCTGCGGCCTGCTGAAGACGCGCTCGCTCCTCGATGGCCTCGCCGAAGGCGGGTTCGACGCGGCTTTCGGCGGTGCTCGCCGCGATGAGGAAAAGTCGCGCGCCAAGGAACGCGTTTATTCCTTCCGCGATTCTCTGGGCCAGTGGGACCCCAAGAATCAGCGCCCGGAACTTTGGAATCTCTTTAACAGCCGCCATCATAAAGGCGAGAGCATTCGCGTGTTTCCTCTTTCGAATTGGACGGAATTCGACGTTTGGCTCTACATCCACGCGGAAAATATTCCGATCGTTCCGTTGTATTTCGCCAAGGAACGCGAGGCCTTGATTCGCGGCAATT
>JBOGMW010000085.1:0-2058 GCA_050746805.1 Candidatus Acidiferrales bacterium
ATCAGCACACGATGCCGTCAGACTTTTAAGGAGGAAAAGATTATGAATTTCACTCGAACACTCGCTATTGCACTGGCTGCGCTAACCCTCGCGGCCTGCCATTCGAAGAAGCAGCAACAAGAGCAAGAGTTCATTCCCCCAGGCTATTACCTCACGCGTGCCGAGGCTCAGGCCTTTGCGAATAGAGCGAATGGTGACCTCGCCAAGACAAGAGCGAAGGAAAAGGCCGAAGGAGTGCAAGACAAGGATCTCCCGTGTGGTCAATACCGGTTGGTCACAACCCACAACAGCGACGGAACGGAATTCTGGGGAGCACAAATGGATGCGACCGGGTGCTCGAACAAGCCTGGATTCCCGAATGCACCTTCCCCAGAAGCAGGAGGTAAAAAACCATGAAGAAGACTTTAACCCTCGCGCTGCTATCACTGCTACTGATTCCCGCCGCGGGGCGTGCGCAGTTTTTCGGCGGTATTGTTTACGACCCCACGAACTTCCATAACGCAGTCCTCCGTTATTACCAGCTACGGATGCAGCTTGCACAGCTTCAGCAGACCTACCAGCAGGTTCTCAATCAATACAACCTGGCGGTCCAGATGGCCCGGAGCGTCAAGAATATGCCCGCACGGTACAAGGCGTACTTCTCGCAATGGCGTTATCTGACGACCGTACCTGACGTTTACCAAAACACCGGAACCTGGGTGAACGGCGTTAACACGGGAAGCCTGCCAACCGTGCTCGCAGGGTATCAGCGAGCCACCGCAACCCTTCAGAAATATAGCTCTGCGGAAATCGCCGCCATGCCGCCGCAGGAACTCCGAAGAGCCACCGCCGCCTATGCCACCGTTGAGCTCGCAGACGGCGCAAACACAAACTCCATGGCCACTATCGGCAACATTCGCGCCGATGCTCGCGCCGTCCAAAACCAGATCGGCAACCTCGAAAGTGATTCCTTCTCCAAGAACGCCGCGCTCAACACGGAGGTCGGAGTCCTCAACAAGATCAACGCTGCAAATGTTCTCGCCCTTCGCAGCCTTCAGGATTCCAATAACCTTAGGGTCGCAGCCCTCGAACAGCAGGTGATCCAGTCAAAGCGCACACGCGATGCGTCTGCCCTCGCCATCGACAGCGACATCTACCAGCGCGACAACATGGTGAAACAAGTTACCCAGGTGACGAACGGTCTGGGTGCCTCGCTTCAAAACTATCGAATTCCATAATCCTTGCTCGCCTAATCAGGCTGCGTGGAGGCTGAGAACAATGCCGTGGCATGGCAATTATTACGACTGGGCGTTTCAGGCCATCAGCAACATGCTGAACAGCAACATCGGGATCTTTGCCAGCATGGGGCAGCACCTCTTTCTCGGGCTCGCCACGATCATGCTGGCTTGGTTCGGCATCAAGACCGCCCTTCAGGCAGGAGACTTCTTGGCCGGGATGCACTTCTCGCGCTTTGCCAGCCTCGTCATAATGATCAGCTTTGGTTTCGCCATGGTCAACTACTACAACGCACCGATTCCCGGCGTCGGAACGGATTTTCATCACGTCATCACCGATGAAGCGCAATCTCTTTCGACCACCATCTCTAACAACATGATCGACACGGTTACGACGAAGATTTCCGCATTTGAGGGAACGGTTGAAACGCCCGGAATGACGCTCGACGTGTGGGTTTACTTCGATTATTGGGCCATCATCCTCCTGCTCTCGCTTGCTCAAGCCATCGCCATGATCGTCGTGGCCTTTGGGATCATTGCCACGGCTGTGTGCGTCCTGCTCGGGCCGATCTTCATTCCCTTTTTCATAGTCCCTCACCTGGACTGGCTCTTTTGGGGCTGGCTCAAGTGTTTTATCCAGTATGCGTTCTATCAGGTTGTCGCTGCCGCTGTGGTGTTTATCATCGGGAGCGTACTCACTGGGTTCATGAACTTGTACGGCGGGCACCCGATTCCTGTAGTCCAACAAGCGTCTCTTCTGCCGGTACTCTTCATCGTGATCGTTGCGTCCGTCTACGCGCTCATTAAGGTTCCGATGCTGACCAGCCACATTTTCAGCGGCAGC
>JBOGMW010000086.1:0-3492 GCA_050746805.1 Candidatus Acidiferrales bacterium
CGTGTGTCGCCGCACCAGATCCTCCCACGACGGACCGTGCCCTCGAACGCATTGCTGGACCAGTTGGGCGTCGGGGTCCAAACGTCCTCAGCCTCGTAGCTTCCATTACCGCTCGGCCTCAATCTAATTAACGCAAATCACGTCCGAAATGTTCCCTATCCCATTGAACGTGAAGACGCGTGCCTCTCGGCAGCCGTTTCGGTTGATCGCATCTTATTCGCGTTCGTGACATTTGCACAAGCGTCGCGGGCCGCGGGATTTCGATCTTTCGGCAATCCTGGGTTATCGAAGCTTTGATGGACTTGATCGAGGCGGCTGGCGCGAGCCAGCGGCTCACGGTTTGAGTGTGCTGTAACCTTTGCAGCGGATCACCGGCAGCGCTGGATATTTCGGATACGCCGGATCGCGCGCCGATAACCCGCACAAGTAAAAGACCGATCCTCGGTCCGATTCGATTCGCCGCGCGTGGACGCAATCCGCGCACAATCCCGCGCGTCTTCGCTCTCCTTCGCGCTGAAACTGGTTCGGATCGGTCACGCCCGAGCTTAACATCTCAAGTCACCCGCGTGCCTCGGCGGTCCAGGTGGCGCATCCACTCACGCGCGCTGCGATTCGGCGGTCGCTCGCACCAATTCCGCGTTATAAACATACCGAGGAGACTTCCATGGCGCCCAACGATCCGCACGACTCCCAACATCTGCGTCCCAGCACTAAAATTCTGACCGAAGGCTTCGATCCACGGCTTTCGGTTGGCTCGGCGCGCCCTGCGGTGTTTCGCAGTTCCACCTACGTGTTTTCGAGTCCCGAAGCCGCCGAACGCGCCTTCGATCTGGTCGCCGGACGAGCTCGCGCCACCGAAGGCGAAGCCGTCGATCTCATCTACTCTCGTTTCAACCATCCCAACGCCGAAATCCTGGAGGATCAGATCGTCAGCGTTGAGGACGAGGCCACTGCCGCGCTGGCCTTCAACTGCGGCATGGCCGCCATCATGACCGCTCTGCTTAGCCTGCTGCGTCCCGGCCAGTCGGTGGTTTATACCGTGCCTATTTATGGCGGCACGCAGCATTTCGTTCAGGACCATCTTTCGAAATGGGGCGTCACCAGCGTTGGCGTGCCGTCCGGCCAAACCGAACAGCTCGATCACGCCATTGCCACCACCGAAAATCTGGCCATCGTGCTGCTTGAAACTCCCGCCAATCCCACGCTCGTTATGACCGACATCCGCCGCGCCTGCGCCGCTACCGCCGCGCGCAAACTCAAGCCTGGGGAGTCGCGTCCGCTGGTGATCGTCGATAACACGCTGCTCGGCCCCGCTTTTCAGCATCCGCTTTCGCTCGGTGCCGATCTGGTGGTCTACTCAGGCACCAAATACCTTTCCGGGTTCAGCGACATGCTGGCCGGAATCCTGCTCGCGAAAGATCCCGAGTTGATTCTCCGCGTTCGCCCCATGCGCGGGCTTTTCGGTACCATCCTGCAGCCCGATGAATGCTGGATGCTCAGCGGCCGCCTGCCCACCGTTCGCTTGCGCATGAGCCGCGCCAGCAAAAATGGACAGCGCATCGCCGAAGCGCTGGCGCGCAATCCGAAAGTGAAGCGCGTGATCTATCCGACGCTTTTTACCGACGCCGATCAGCGCCGCATTTACGAAAAGCAGTGCGATTTTCCGGGCGCTATGTTTTCGCTGGAGTTTGCGGCGGGGAAGAGCGCCGCTTTCGATTTTCTGCGCCACCTGCGCATCGCGCGCAATGCGGTATCGCTCGGCGGCGTGGAAACTCTCGCCTGCCATCCGAAAACGACGACGCACTCCGGTTTCACAGAGGAAGAATTTCGCCAGGCCGGCGTAACCGACGGCCTCGTACGCGTCTCCGTAGGCATCGAAGATTGGCGCGACCTCCTCGCCGACTTCGAGCAAGCCCTCGCCGCTGTCTGACGCAGGCCGCTACTGCTGCGGCGGGTGTTTCGGCATGCGCGGCAGCAGCTTCATCTTTTTAACTTTTTCCATGTATTCGGGGTACATGGTTTGCGGACCGCCCTTGGTCGCTTCGTACGGCACGCCATACTTCGCGGCGAATTCCGTCAAGAACGGATTTTTCCCAGGCATGTAGCTGGGCACCACGCTTTCGGGGCGGTCCACTTCGTCCACCGGCTCGCACGGCCACGTGGACATCTGTTGTTGCGGCGCGTACTCGAAATCGATCGTGCGAATCAGCGGTTGCTCCATATACACCGGGTCGTAGTCAACCACCGCCACGGTCAGCACATTGCCGTGACGCATGATGTGCGTTGTGGCTACCGCCTGATCGCTGCGCGGCAGCCCGTTCAATCCCAGCCAATTTTGTTTCAGGTGCGTGGTGTAGACCACCAGCGTATCGCCCTCCCAGTGCCCGACGGAAAATCCCGCCCACGTATGGGGCGCCCACGCGGGAGGTTCGTGGTGTTTGCCGTCCATCCAAATCGTTTGCTCCGCCTCGTAGGCGGAAAGATGCGTGTGGTAGGCGATCACTTGCTTCGTGGCGCGATCGACGTCCTTCCAAATACGCAGATTGGAGGGCCCGCGCCAGCCGTAATCAGAGCCGTGCTCGCGGCACTGGTCTTCGGGAGTCTCCACCATTGCGGCGCTCCAGCTCTGCACCCGTTGCAGGGCATTCGGGTTGATGGGCATGCCGAGATAGTCGCCCATTTCCGCGCCCGCCAGTCGTTCGGGCTGGTCCTCGAAGAAGGTGACGCTCCATTCGCCCGAAGGATCGTCCTGCGCGCGCACCGGGGCCGCCAGCGGCGCCAACAGCAAGAACAACAGCGCGAATAGCGCCGTCACCAGCGTCGCAATCCTGCCCCGCTCGACCCAATCGAAGTCGCCCATCGTACGCCTCCGTCCCGGATTCGGCCCACCGCATCTGACGTCCGCCTTGTATCACAGAATGGCCTCCTTCGTATCCGCCAATCTGGGCTGTACCCTGCGCGCCTTTCGGCTGACGCCGTCTTCAGGAGGGCGGGCAAGTCATTCGTGGCGGAAGGCGACTGTGGGATCGACGCGCATGGCGCAGCGAGCCCGCGTCCGTTGACCCGCCCCGGCCGTTCTTGACAGGTTTAGAAGCTTGCTGCTAGGTTCAAAACGGATGCTTCGAAAATCGCGCAAGTATTTGGTGCTGCTGCTCGCGCTGCTGGCCGCCGGATTTTTCCTGTACAAATTTCGCAATTCCATCGCGCTACATGGTTTCAGTTGGGATACCGTAGGGGCATCGCTCAGCCACGCGCGGTGGGATCTACTGCTGCTCTCGCTGGCGATTTTTTACCTGTGTTACGCGATCCGCTCGCTACGCTGGATTCGATTTTCGCGCTCGCTTGGGCCGATGCGATTCAGAAACGTATTCAGTGCGACGCTGATGGGATTTTCGTGCATCTTCCTGCTGGGCCGGGCGGGCGAACCGATCCGTCCGGTGCTGATTGCGCGCAAGGATTCGATCTCGATGCCGGGGATGTTCGGCGTGTACG
>JBOGMW010000087.1:0-1959 GCA_050746805.1 Candidatus Acidiferrales bacterium
ACCTACATCCTCTGGGCGATCACGCCGGATGGAAGGCCTGCCAATGTGGCCGAGATCATACCTAATGGAGGTAAGGCCAAAATCGACGTTAGCGTGAACTTCCAGGCGTTTGGACTCATCGTGACCGCCGAGCCCTATTTTGCCGTAACGATGCCGAGCGACGTGGTTGTGATGGAGAATCGCGTGACGAACAGTACCGTGGGCAATATTGAGCCGATCACGGCGAAATTCCAGTTGCTGAGAAGGGGGCAATATACGCAGAATGTCAGCCCCGGCCAGCTAGAGCCCTTCACGATGTCTCCCAAGATTCCTTTGGCACTCTACGAAGCGGAAAATGCGGTCAAGATCGCCCGTTGGGCGGGTGCGGATAAATACGCCGCGGAAACGTATAACAAGGCGCAACAACTACTGACTCAAGCGCAGAGCTATCAGGACCGCAAGGCGGGAAAGAAATCGGTGATCATGACGGCGCGCAACGCTGTACAAACTGCGGCGGACGCCCGCACCATCGCCATGAAGCGCGCGCAGCAGGCGGCGCGAACCCAGGAGCGCGAGGCAGCGGCTGAGCGCGCGGCGTCAGCCAAGGCGAACGCTGAGCAGGAGGCCACCGCAAGAGCGCAGGCGCAAGCGGCCGCCGCACAAGCCCAGGCGGCCCAGGCTGTCGCTGAGGCCGCGCGGGAAAAGGCGCAGGCGGAAGCCGAACAGTCAAAGCTTACAGCCCAGGCCGCCAGCGCGAGGGCCGCGCAGGCGGAGATGCAACAAGCGGCGCTGCGCGCCCGGCTTCTGCGGCAATTAAATTCGATTCTGCAAACACGCCAAACGCCCCAGGGTCTCGTGGTAACGATGTCCCATGTTTTTTTTAATACGGGCAAATACACACTTCATCCGGAAACGCGAGAGATGTTGGCGAAGCTGTCCGGCGTGCTTTTGGCGTATCCAGGTATTTCGATCAAAATTAACGGCTACACCGATACCACCGGTACGGAGGAAGTGAACCAGACTCTCTCCGAAAAGCGCGCAGACGCCGTCAGAGATTTTCTTGTGCAACAAGGCGTCCCTGCGTCATCGATTGAGGCTCAGGGGTTAGGCGAGTCGGACCCCGTTGCGCCGAATGACACCGCGACGGGCCGCTCCATGAACCGGCGGGTTGAAATTGTGATATCGGGTGAGTCCATCGGTATCGGCGCGAGAGCTACCGCAGGTCATAGTGCCGAGACAACGTCACAATAACAGCGCGATGAAGGGGAGACGGCGGTGGCGACACACCGGCTGTAGCGGCGGGCAGCAGGGACCCGGTGGTCACGCAGCTTTCGCTTGGACTCGGAACCGCGGGTACCATTGCCGAAAGACTTCTTCCAGTTCGTTATTCAAGACCTTGGTCCGAGTCTGTAAAAGCAGGTGCGCCCCGCGTAGCGTCCAGTGCATTTGCTGCCGCTTGACGAAACGCCGGCTTACAACCTGGTGAATCGTCGATTCGACGAACGCCGTCGAGATCGTTTCACCTTGCCGGTACCGCTCACCGTAGTTCGGGATTGAATCCTGATTGTTGCGAATGTAAGTCTCGAACTCCGACACGCCCGCCGCCAGTTTCTCGGCTGGTACGGAGGGGATCCCGGTGAGTTCAAGATCGATGAGGAGATGGTTCAACCGCTCCAGGGCCCCTTCGACATTGCCGTGCCAGAGCAGATGTTTGACACTTTCCAACCGCTTCGACGCGCCGCTCTTTCCGGGCGGTGCTTCCTGCAGCGCCTTCGTTTGTTGCTGCAGGACCGTCAGTCGCATCGTGATGTGAAACCAATCGATCACATGTTCGCTGTTCGGATGCAGATACTCGCGGACTTGCCGAATGTCCTCGCCGCCGTCGGAGAGAAACACCACCTGCTGGTTTTCTTGCATTCCTTGCGATTTCATCACCTCCCACAGTCGTCGGCGGGGCTTCGGATCGTAGGTTTGCACGAA
>JBOGMW010000088.1:0-2944 GCA_050746805.1 Candidatus Acidiferrales bacterium
GAGGCGAACCTCTCGTACGCCATCGCGAGCTCAGTCGCATTCTTCCAGCCCTGAGCGAAATGGGCGTGTTCACACTGGTCGTCACTAGCGCCGTAATTCCCATTCCCGCTGAATGGATGTCGCTCCCCCGCGTTCGCGTCGCCGTGTCGATCGATGGCCTTCCCGAGCATCATGACTTTCGCCGCAAGCCCGCCACCTACGAGCGCATCCTGAAAAATATCGCCGGTCGCGAAATCAACGTCCACTGGACCATCACGCGCCCCATGCTTGCACGCGGCAGCTATCTCGAAGAATACGTTTCCTTCTGGAACGCGCGCCCAGAAGTAAATCGCATCTGGGTCAGTGTCTATACCCCGCAGATCGGCGAAAGCAGCGCGGAGATCTTAACCGTCGAGGATCGACGCGCGCTGGCCAGCGCCCTGCCCGCGGTCGCCGCGCGTTATCCGAAGCTATTGTTCACTCAAGGACTCGCCGATGCGCTCCTCGCGCCACCGGCGAATCCCGGCGATTGCGTGTTCGCCAAAATGTCCGCCAATTATTCCGCGGACTTGCGAAGCCGCGTCGAGCCCTGCGTCTTCGGGGGCGCGCCCGATTGTTCCCAGTGCGGCTGCGCCGTCAGCAGCGGCTTGCATTGGCTTCGCACCGTCAATGTCGCCGGTCCCGTAAGGGTCGATCACTTTATCCAAAGCTCGATCGCCACGGGACGCTTCGTCAGCCGTCTCCGTCACCGCGAAGTCGCGCCCTCCCGCTGGGATTCGCCCGCTCGTCCGTCTGGCGCTCCTGAGTCCGCTGCCGCCTCAGATCTCATCCACATTGACCAGCGGAACCGCCGCGGCGACCAGTCCGACACAGCCTCTTCCGATTAGCCGGCTTTTTTGACACGCTCGCGACGGATTACCCCGTCACGCTCTGCGCCCCGATCATCAACCGCGAACGATTACCTGTTGACATGCCACACGTCATGTGGCACGCTCCTGTACGCACGCCACAGGAGCCGCGCAACATGGCCGACGCCAAATCCGACATCCTCCAAGGCACGCTCGACCTCATGGTTCTGAAAACCCTTGATGCCATGGGGCCGCTCCACGGATACGGCATCGCCCGTCGACTCGAACAGATCAGCGACGACGTCTTGCAGCTCAATCAGGGAACGATATACGCGTCGCTCGCGCGCCTCGTGCAGCGCGGATGGATTTCCGCGGCTTGGGGCGTCTCCGATAACAATCGCAGGGCGCGCTTTTATTCGATCACCCGCGCGGGACGCAAACAGCTCGCCGCCGAAACGCAAAATTGGCAGCGCATTTCCGGCGTAATCGCGCGCGTCCTCCGCCTCGCGCCCCGAGGATAAAATGAGCCAACCCTGTTGTTTGATTTTACAAACGCTGCACCTTTCGCGTCTTCGCGAACGGGCGGCGCGTTGATCTGCTGTTGCTTTTGGGTTTCCAGGAAGGATTCTTCGCGCTTTCTGCGAAGGGTGTGGGTTTTTTCCCGAGTGGGTCAGATTGAATTTCTTGATCTTGACACAAGCAGGCGAAATTCCAACTGACCCGCATCACTTTTTCTGTCATTGAGAGTAGCGCGTAGGCAACATGCGAACTGAAGCTTTAATCTCTCGGTTCCGAACCATCGCCTCCCGCATTCGCGGTTTTTTCTTCTCGCGGCGCCTCGACGATGATTTTCAGGAAGAACTCGCATCTCATCTTTCCATGCTCGAAGAAGAAAGTCTCCGCCGCGGTCTGCCTCCCGACGAAGCCCGCCGCCAAGCCAGACTACGCCTGGGCGCCGAAGCCCCGCTGCGCGAAACGCATCACGATCTTCGCAGCATCCCCTGGCTCGAATCGCTGCTGCAAGACATCCGCTTCGGCCTGCGCATGCTGCGCAAATCCCCCGGTTTCACCGCCGTAGCCATCCTCACCCTCGCCATTGGCGCCGCGACCGCAATGTTCACCCTCGTCAATGCCATCCTATATCGCGAACTGCCCGTGGCACATCCCGAACAACTCGTCCAATTGCGGACCGTGTTTCACACTGGACGATCCGCCCCATTCTCGCTGCCAATGTTTCAGGAAATAGAGGGGAACCAGGAAGTCTTCTCGGGAATATTCGCGTGGTCCGGCGGAGGTCCAGCAAATGTGGAGGTGCACGGCCAGCTCGCTCGCGATAATGTTTACTACGTCAGCGGCGGGTTCTACTCTCAACTCGGCGAATACCCCCTACTAGGCCGCTTGATCGAGCCAGTCGACGCAAACCCCAGCGGTCCGGTCTCTCGTGTCGTGGTTATCAGCTACGGGTATTGGCAAAGCCAATTCGCCCGGAATCCGGCAGTGCTCGGCAAGCAAATTCTCCTCGAAAACCACCCATTCACCATCATCGGCGTCACTCAAAAGGAATTCGTCGGCCTAGACACAGGTACAACCCAAGACATCACGGCACCAATCACGGCACTGAGTGTTAGTTTTGAGCGGCTTGGGGTCCAGATTACGAGTCGCCACCTCCTTTGGCTGAATATTATCGGTCGCCTGAAACCAGGCGTGTCTGTTTCCCAGGCTCGCGCCCAGCTCACGGGAATTTGGCCAGCAATTCTGGCCGAAGCGATTCCACCAGACGAAAAAGGCGCTCGGCGACAGCAGTTCCTATCCATGCGGTTGGCCGTTAGCTCCGCTGCCCGAGGCCCCAATTGGGATCAACGCGCGCAGTCGTGGCAGCCACTTCGGTACCTGATGGGCATGGTGATGTTGATACTTCTAGCTGTGTGCGTAAATCTTGCCAGCCTCATGCTTGCGCGCGGCGCAGGGCGCATGCACGAAACCAGCATTCGGCTCGCCCTGGGCGCGACGCCTTGGCGCATCGCTGTCCAAACACTTGTCGAAGGCCTGCTGCTTTCGTCCGGTGGCGCGCTGCTCGGCTTGGTATTTGCATATTGGGGCGCGCGATGGATTTTCGC
>JBOGMW010000089.1:0-42261 GCA_050746805.1 Candidatus Acidiferrales bacterium
GGACCGACGAGAGTTCGGGCGGCCTCCACAAACTCAACGTACTGCTCCAGGCCACTTCGCTGCTGCATTCCGATTTGCCGCTCGAGTCAATTCTCGGAACGATGCTAGATCACGCCATTGGGATCACTGGCGCCGACCGGGGAGTGCTCTTCGAGGCGGATGCGTCCGGCGCACTTCGCGCGCGATTGGCGCGCGGTAAAGGGGGCCTGTCTGTGGCGTCTCCGGGTAGCATCACTCCCAGTCAAACGGCGCTCCGGCAGGCGATCGATCTAAAGTCAAGCGTGGTGACGGAGGATCTCAACCTCGCGGAAAACGCGCTGCAAATGGCGCAAAGTATCGTCGCGCAGTCGCTGCGTGCCGTCGTAGTGATTCCTCTTTACTCGAACGCGCATACCGATTCCGGCGGGGTGGTTCGCCACGGGCAGCTCCTGGGAGTAGCGTATCTTGACTCGCGCCGGCCGACGGCTTTCTCCAAGTTGGATCGCCAGATCCTCAATGCTCTTGCCGCGGAGGCTGCGAGCGTATTAGACAACGCGCGGTTGGTGGAACGCGAGAGAGAGCGGCAGCGCCTGGAACAGGAATTGAACATCGCGCGAGACATTCAGCAGGCGCTTATCCCGCACGGGTTCCGTAACTTCGACTACTTTGCCGTCACCGGCATTCACACTCCCTGCCATGCCGTCGGCGGTGATTATTTCGATGTGTTTCCCCTGGACGACGAACGCACGGCAATTCTGGTGGCCGATGTTTCTGGGAAGGGTCTTGGGGCCGCATTGCTGACCACAATGCTGCAGGGGGCTCTTTCCGGCATGACCATCGGTACGGAGCCCGTTCGAGTGATCAGCCATATGAATCGGTTTCTCTGCGAACACGCCGAGGTGGGGCGCTATGCCACCATGTTCTTTGGAATTCTCGATGCGCATGGCAAATTCGTGTATATCAACGCGGGTCACCCCTCCCCCCTGCTCCTGCGCGCCGGCGAAGTTACCGAGCTCACCAGCGAAGGCTCTTTCCCGGTGGGACTGATACCAGAAGCGGACTACGAAGCTAAAACGGTGACGCTCGAAGGCGACGACACTCTGATCTTGTTCAGCGACGGTGTTACGGAAGCCGTGAACCCCGCGGAAGAAATGTTCGGGTCCACACGGCTGCGCGAGGCTCTGTCCGGTAGCCGAGACGTTTCACTCGAACAACTGCAGAAGACTGTGCTGGGATCTCTCGAGAATTTCGCCAGCGGCGCTAATCAGGCAGATGATATCACGCTACTGATCGTTCGCTACCGGGCCGCCGCGCAAGCCGTCTCCGCCCAATAGCACGAAGTTGTTTGTGATATCGCCGTTCTCTGAAGTTCCTTACCGGGACCTGGCGCCATAGAATCTCACGGCGCGTGTCTGCTCTAGTCCTCCGAGACGAACCGCACGTGAAAGTGAATCAGGAATGGCGATAAATTATTGAGTACAAAGCCCAATTTGCTATAACAAGCGGGCGCGGGAGACACGATTTTGGAAAATGCCAAAATTATCGGCACGTGGAACCTTATCTCCGCATCGAGTTCCACGCCAAAGGGAGAGCGGATCGGCGCTCCGTATGGCGCGAATCCCGTGGGTTTGCTGACCTACACGCAGAATGGCAGAGTGGCGGTGACGATCAGCTATGACGGTCGAAAGCCGCTGTCGCTCTCGTCATCAATCGAGGATCAGGCGGAAGCGTACAAAACCTTTGTCGGCTACGCTGGCAGGTACGTCCTTGGCGAAGGCCGAATAACTCATTTCATTGAGGTATCGTCTATACAGAGCTACGTGAATAAGGAACTTGTCCGATTCATTGCATTGGATGGCGACCGCATTAACTTAGTCACACCACCGACGCTCGTAAACGGAAAGATTCAAACTATCCAGTTATGCTGGGAACACCTCGTGACCAAATCCTGAAAAGCATCTATAGGCACGCCTCGAAAATCACTCAAAGAACCACCTGAAGAGATTTGAGACCGCGGAACCCGAACGTATCCGCCCACTGTGGCTTCGGCCCGATGATTTTCATTTTGGGAAACCGCTGCAACAAATTGAGGATCGCGATTTGGCCCTCCAGGCGTGCGAGTTGGTTTCCAATGCAGAAATGCGGTCCGGCACTGAATGCCAGGTGCTGGTTATTAAGCCTTTTCAAATTGAGTTGATTGGGTTCACTAAACTGCTTGGGATCGCGGTTCGCCGCGCCCAGCATGCATAGAATAGACCAGCCTTTGCGTATAGGCTGGCCGCAAACCTTCATGTCTTCCTTCAACACGCGAGCCGTGAATTGCACCGGGCTCTCATAACGTAGAAGCTCTTCCACTGCAGAGCGGATCGTCTGCGGATTTTCCCTCAGCTCCTCCGCCGCTTCCGGATTTTTCAACAGCGTGTATATTCCATTGCCGATCAGATTTCGTGTCGTCTCATGACCAGCGAAGAGAAGTGCGATGCACTGTGCGTATAACTCTTCTTCCGTAAGCGCCTCTCCGTCTTCCTCGATGCCGATGAGCAAACTGATCAGATCGTTAGCCTTGTTATTCTTTCGCTCGGCTACCGCTTTTATAAAAAACTCGGTCATGTTTAGCAATGCGTCTTGGGCTGCTTGCGCTTCGTCGACCGTTCGATTCGGATTGCCGCGAAACACCGCGATCGCCCGCGACCAATTTACGAATGTGCCATGCAGAGCCTCGGGCACACCCATCATTTCGGAAATCACGCGCACCGGCATCGGGTTCGCAAATTCGCGCATGAGATCCACTTCCGAACTTTCTTTCAAAGGCTCCAACATCCGGGCAACGATCGATTCCATCTGAGGACGCAGGGCTTCGACGGCCGCCTGCGAGAATCCTTTGTTCAGAAGTTTGCGGAGACGTGTGTGCTCTGGCGGATCCATGAAAATCAGCCACAGACCGAGCATGCGCGCTAGCTCTGCGAACTCTGCCTGCCGACTGAATGGCAGCGGCAACAGCATCTGGTGTGCCCGCTTTGCCGAGCACCGCGGGTCTTTCGCAACTTCCAGACACTCGGCGTGGCCGAAGACCGACCACACCGCCCATTTCCCAGCCACCTCCACGTAATGGAGGGGCCCCTCCTCGAGGAGACGAGTATAGGTGGGGTATGGATCTTCGAGAACTTCTGCGGTGAAAAGAGACTTTCTCTCTGGGACGTTAACGGATGGCAAACTCCACCTCTTCAAGTTTTCCCGATTGGAAGCCTGAAAGCGACAACTTTGCTGATGCCAAGTTTAGCAGAGCGTCGATCTTAGAGCGCCCGTCCAAGTATCCCGACGGTCTTGGTGGACCGATTGACCGACCGTACCATCGCGGTTCTGCCATTCAACATCGCGGGGCCCGCACCGGAGCTAGACCTCGCAGTGCTTCCTTCTCCGCGTACCATGTCCATTGTTTCCGACGATGCCCGACACACGCGCTTAGTAGCTCGGGGTCGTCCCAAGGCACGTCGTGATACGCCGAGCACAGATACGGACTCGAAGGATCCCGCCTCCACTCCTGTGGAAATAGCGCAATCACGGCATTGTCCGTTAGTTTTGAAGATTCGTGCGCGGGCTCGCCGGTCACGGACGCGAAAAGCATCGCGGGCAGGTCTCGAGTTGGGCCAAGCGTCAAATGACCGACTTGCGTTGCGCGCGCGTTTATTTCAATGAGGTAGGGGTTTCCGGTCTCCGCTTCCAGTATGAAGTCGAAGCCATTCATACCCGACAGGCCGAGCCGCCGGGCGATTTTTGCGGCAGCCGCGGACATTTCGGCGTTTTCGATTAAACGAAGTACCGTAGAATGTCCGGTAGAACTCGACTTATTGATTACCTCGAAATGCAAAGCGGCCAGGACCTCACCTTTCCAGCACACCACGGTGCTGGTGGCTTCATGGCCCCGTACGAATGTTTGTGCGCTGACCGTAGCACGGCGGCGACAAAAAGACTGCGCCACGAGACTCAAGTCTTGGTCAATCAATGCGCGCTTGATGGCGCGTGCAAGCAATGGAGGAGACGAAAGGGAGTGGAATGCTCGCCTAGCTTCCTCCAGTGTCTTAACGATTCTAACTCCCTCGCCACCGGAGGTGCTGTCGGCCTTGAGGACAAGTGGCAACCCCGTTGAACGCACGAACGACTCTAGGGCGCTCCAATTCGTTACGACTTGCGTAGCCGGGACACGAATACCTTGCTCACGAGCAGCTTGAAGAAACGCCGCTCGCTGGTAGAGGATCGCAAAAGATTCAGGCGATCCAAGAGAACGTTCGATCAGTTCACAAATTGGGCTATCAACTCTTCGCGAATGTGCTCTCTCGTATAGCTGATGCAGGCAGCGCACAGCCACATCATCGCAAGGCACCACAACATCGGGGGCCGAAGCCCGAATCGCGGCTTCGAAAGAAGCAATCGGAGAAAAACCGTAATGCCCGTAAGTCTTGGAAACGCAGCGCAGCTTAGGCAGAGAATGGCGCGAGGGGCACACCGCCTCGACGCGGAAACCCGAACTTGCTAACGCCATTGCCAATCTGGAAGCAGGAAACCACCTGGACGTGCAAGCAAGTAGCGCCATCGGTTTCAAAGTTGTGGCGCCTCCGGTTTTGCGCCTCAGCCCCGAGTATCACAGGAAGGCCGATTACCATTATTTATAGTTTATAGCTGACGCCACGGGTGCCGACGGTCAAACCTCTGTCCTGTGTCCGTTTGGTATTCTCGAACCGACGCACTCCGGTTGGGCAACAACAGGGCTGCAAGTGCGTTTCCAAAACTGCGAAAGCGGCTTTCTGAGGCATCAAATTCAAGCTAACCGTATGACACTACATACGTTACTGGAGGCTTTGACCACAGTTGGTCGCCGTCCAGGAACTGGAACCATCATAACAAGGAAAATAGATTCCAATATTGGGTGGCTAAACCCATAGTATTGCCGTGTCTCTAGGTTTCCACCACGTTTCCGTCCCTCACAAATGCGATGTGTGGCCATCTATCTGCCCACTGAGCAGCACGGGGATGCTCGTTTGGATTGGGGCAGACAGAGCCATTCTTAAACGGCTATTCTTTAAGCACTTACAGGCACGCGAATGCTTGTTTTCCACCGAGGGCATTTGCGCAGCGGAACTCGCATTCACAATTATAAACAACTTTTCCTTAGGAGAGTTGAATGGGTAGCGATCCCAAGTGGTCAGAGACTTGGACGTTCTTTCAGGATCGATGGCAGGAGGGTAACGTGCCCATCATGGGTCCAAGGACGCATGCCGCCTGGCTCTGCTCGTTGGTGTTCGACGGAGCGCGCGCGTTTGAGGGCGTGACTCCCGACCTCGACCTCCATTGCGCCCGCGTGAATGAATCCGCGCAAAAACTGCACCTTAAACCGATCGTTTCAACCGAACGTTGGATTGAGCTCGCGCTCGAAGGAATTGCGAAGTTTGAAAAAGACGTGCCTCTGTATATACGTCCGATGTATTGGGGCGAGAAGGAAGGCCCCTGGATCCAGGCTCCCGATCCTGAGTCGACGCGATGGTGCATGACGATCTATGAAGCGCCCATGCGTAAACCAAGCGGCTTCTCAATGACGATCTCGCCCTTCCGACGGCCGACGCTCGAAACGATGCCCGTCGACGCAAAGGCCGGATGCTTATACCCAAACAACGCCCGAGCTTTGCTGGAGGCCCACTCCCGCGGATTCGACAATGCGGCAGTGTGCGACATGGTTGGGAACGTAGCGGAGCTAGCCACATCTAACATTTTTATGGCTAAAGACGGCGTGGTTTACACGCCGATTCCGAATGGCACGTTCCTGGACGGCATCACTCGGCGGCGCGTAATCAAACTGTTGCGCTCGGCAGGCGTGATGGTGATCGAAAAGTCGCTCAACTATGGGGATTTTCAAAAGGCCGACGAGATCTTTTCAAGCGGCAACTACTCAAAAGTGGTGCCAGTAATCAAAATTGACGAACGCGCGTTGCCGATCGGCCCGCTCTACACGAAAGCAAGGGATTTGTATTGGGAGTTCGCACATTCCGGAAGGGTTCGAAGCCAGCTTTCGCGATAGAAACGCGGGAGGGCGGTCCCCTCAAGACTTTAGGGGCGTTCTAGTTTTAAGGGTTCCCGGTGCGAACCCGCGATTCGAAGTGACGCGTGCCCGAATCATCCGAACACGAGCAGCCAAAAACGGGCGGAAAGGGTGGGGCTTGGCGAAGGAAGCAAGTTCGCGAAACGTTGATGTACTGACATCGATCTGGCAGCTCGTGTTTAAGCGCCCAGACATCGGGGCGGATGATAACTTTTTTGAGCTTGGAGGCGACCCGCGACTCGCCGCAAGGTTGTCCTGCGAAATTGAGAGCAAACTCGGATGCCACGTTCCTCCCGTTGCGATGTACCACACGCCGACCATCGCTTCGTTGGCGGCCTGTCTTGAAACTTCCGAAGTTGCCAAGATTCCCGCCCTGACTAAACTGAGAGCGGGCGACAGTAGTACGCCGCTGTTCATCGCGCATGGTGTCGGCGGCAGCATCTTGGAATTTTTTGAACTCGCGAAACTCATTGACTCCGGTCGCCCCGTATACGGACTCCAGGCGAAGGGCTCTGACGGTGTGAGCGAACCCCTCAATCGTTTCGAAGATATGGCGGACTTTCATCTCGAAGCGATCAGGAAGGTACAGCCACATGGGCCATACTTCTTGGCCGGACATTCACTCGGCGGACTCGTTGTTCTGGAAATCGCGCGCCGCGTGCAAGAGGGAGGCGAAGATCCCGGTGTGCTCGTGATGATCGATGCCTATCCGCATCTTCGACACCTGTCTCCAAACCAACAGTTGCGTCTGATCGCGCGTATGGCCGCACGCCGAGTATTTGGAACTAAGGAACAGTCGCTCAATCCCGACCGGAAGCACGACCAAAAACTCACCGAAGAACTTCAGTTGTCGGCCAATACCAAGGAGGCCATGCGCCGGGTTCGCGAAGGCGGCTATGTTGCACTCGAAAAATATCGGCCCCGCTTCTACAATGGGAAAATTAACTTTGTGCGGGCGGCCGTCCCTTCGGTTTTCCCGGACGATCCCGCGGCAATTTGGAGCGGCTTGGCAACGGAATTTCAGCTCGAAACCGTTCCCGGCGATCACTACGAGATGCTCACCGAGTACCCGGAACATCTCGCCACAGTACTTTCGCGATGTGCGCGCGAATTCGACGCTTAGCCCTGATTCGATCGGGTGCTGCGGCCACAGACTCAGGGCAACCTGAATTGCGTCTATTGAGAACTGATCGAAGCACGGGGCGGCGAAGTTATCTAGCTTCACCGGCAACAAGAACCGGCATTCCCCACGCGAAAGAGGTCCGATCATTATGAATGGCGCCGAGGCTGTGATCCGTTCGCTGGTCGCCGGAGGAATCGAAACCTGCTTCACTAATCCCGGGACTTCCGAGATGCACCTGGTTGCGGCACTTGACGGCTCTACGGGGATACGCTGCGTTCTGGCTCTTTTCGAAGGTGTGGCGATCGGTGCGGCAGACGGCTACGCGCGAATGACCGGGAGGCCGGCGTGCACGCTGCTTCACTTAGGACCGGGTTTTGCGAATGGGATAGCCAACCTACATAACGCCAACAGAGCTCACGTACCGATGGTGAACCTCGTTGGACAGCATCCCGCATATCATTTGGGTTACGACGCACCTCTAACATCAGACATAGAAGCGATTGCGCGTCCATATTCAGCATGGTTGAGGACTACACAGGAAGTTCGAAACGCAGGTTGCGATACGGTGGAGGCGGTTGCAAATGCCAGGATTCCGCCGGGGCAAATTGCGACCCTTATCATTCCAGCCGACGTGGCCTGGAGCGAAGGCGCAACTGCGCCAATCGCTCGCGCTCCCGCGTCGGCTGGCGTGCCTGATGCCCAACGGATCGAGGACGCTGCGGCAATGCTTCGGTCGGGCCAGAGGACGGCGATACTTATCGGCGGAAACGCGCTTTTCGAGCAGGGGCTTACGACGGCTGGGAAAATTGCGTCAACGACGGGCGCAAAACTCTTTGCCCCGTACCCATTCACGCGCCTGCGGCACGGCGCGGGCACACCGATGATCGAGCGTGTGGCCTACGTGCGGGAGCAGGCGGCCAAACAGTTCAGCGAATTCCCGCAACTGATTTTGGTCGGAGCAGCCGCTCCCGTTTCATATTTCGCATATCAAGGAAAGAGGAGTCGACAGACGCAGCCGGATTGCAACATATTCACGCTGGCAGATGCGAGTGAGGACGGGAATGCCACGCTCATGCGCCTGGCCGAAGCGCTTGGTGCAGAAAACTCCAGCTTCGACGTTGCAAAGCCTGATCGCCCGCTCGCGTCCAGTGGGCAAATTACGCTCCAAGGCCTCGCGCTTACAATCGCCGCTACACTACCCGAGGAGGCGATCGTCGCGGACGAGTCAATGACGTCCGGTAGAGGTATTCTCATCGCGACGCAAGGTTGTTCTCCGCATGATTGGCTTGCGTGCACAGGCGGTTCGATCGGGATCGCCATGCCCTTGGCCGTAGGAGCGGCCGTAGCGTGTCCGGACCGACCGGTGCTATGCCTCACTGCTGACGGCAGTGGAATGTATACGTTGCAGGCGTTGTGGACAATGGCCCGCGAAGGTCTTCACGTCGTAACGGTAGTATTTGCGAATCGCGCTTACGGCGTTCTGAAACGTGAATACTCGAACTTGGGGATTGGTGAAGCGGGGCAGCGCGCAAAGGCGCTATTCAATATCGGCGAGCCCGATCTGGATTGGGTGGCGCTGGCGCATGGCATGGGCGTGCCTGGAACCCGCGTCACTTCGCTGGAGGAGTTTGCGGCGGCACTGACGCGAGGATTTAAAGGCGAGGGGCCGAGCTTAATTGAGGTGCCTCTTTAACTTAAGGCGGTCTGCGCCGCGCCGCTCATCGGATCGGCGAATTGTTTAGCTAGTTCGCTTTTGGCGATTTTGCCAGTCGGAGTCAGCGGCATGCGGTCGACGATATGAATTTCCGCTGGCCTCTTATACGGCGCCAGCAGTCCTGCGGCGTGTTCTGCTAATTCGGCCGCGCCAAGTTTGGCTCCCGCGACTACCTGAACCACGGCGATTACATCCTCATCGCCATTTCTGCGCCAGCCGATCACCGCGCACCGAGCAACGGCCGGGTGGCTGCTGATCGCGGCCTCTACTTCGGCGGGATAAACATTGAAACCGCGGTGGACGATCAGCTCCTTGGTGCGCCCGACGATGAACAGATATCCGTCTTCGAGCCGCGCTAGGTCTCGTGTATTAAACCATCCATCGTTGTCAATCGCCGCTGCGGTTTCTTCGGACGCACGATAATAGCCCTTCATTACGTTCGGACCGCGGACCCGCAGTTCGCCAACGTCGCTGGCGCCCACCTTCTTGCCATCTGGACCGACGAACTTCACTTCGACGCCCGGCAGGATGCGGCCCACCGAACTATCAGATCGAGGCTCCTCTGGATCCGCCTGTGCGATGGTTGGAGAGCATTCGGTCATTCCGTAACCGTTATGCAGCACGAGCCCGAATAATTCTTCCGTAGCGATTTTTGTTGCCGGATGTAACGGGGCGCCGGAAGAAGAGATAATGCGAAGCTCCGGCAGATCGAAACGTTTCACTCCACGAAGTTTTGCGTATTCCAACATCTGCGCGAACATCGCTGGAACACCCAAAACAACCGTCAGCCGTTCCGTCTCTATCGTGCGGCGGGCCGTCATCGGATCGAAACGCGACGATAGGCAAACGGTTGCGCCGCTTAGCAAACCTCCGAGAAGCACCACCGACAGTCCAACCGCATGCGACATGGGCAAAATGCCATACAGGCGATCTTTAGGAGCTAGCTTGCGGATCTTCGAAGACACGGAAGCCATGAACAACAAGTTCTTGTGCGACAGCATGACGCCCTTAGGCATTCCGGTACTGCCGGAGGTATAGATCAGCGCTGCAACGCGTTCTTTTGGATTCGGCTCAACCGCCTCTGGCTCGACGCTCTCGTCCAAATTGCCGACGGCGATTGGACCCGCATCGCTCAGTTCGCGAATCGAAGCTCGGCGGTGCTTGGTATGATCGGCAGCGTGCGGCGACGCACCGACCGCGTAGATCGCCAACCGCGCACCGCAGTGATCGCGGATTTTGTCCACCTCGTTCGCGGAAAGTCGTGCGTTTACCAGCACGGGCCAAGCATCCACATTTGTGACAGCCATCAGTATGGCAACAAATGCCCTGCAGTTCTCGCATACGATCATCACCCGATCGCCGGGTCGCACCCCGGATCCAGTGAGCCAAATTTCGGTATCCCTGATGGCGGAAGCTAATTCGCGGCAGGTCCACGATCCTGACGATTCAACAAGAGCCACCTGGTCGGGAGACCCGTTGGCACGTAGTTTCACGATATCGCCGATACGCGTGAGCGGTACACCAGAAATTTCGACTAACATGTTATTGCTCACGGATTCTCGCGAGGCGTCGCATGGGGGAACGCGCAATACACTTCGCCCGAGGTTAATACGGACGGGCTCGATAGCCCGAGCTAGCGGCAGCCGCTAATCTAGGCGTTTCAATCTTCCTGGCGGCGACATACTGCAGCCAATTACCATAAATTCTAAGCGCACTCGGCCGCCAGTGGTGCGTCAGGCCGCGCGCCAACTCTTCGCTGGGGAAATCTGCAAGAAGTTCCGGATCGCGGTTCGATCGCGCGCGCTCCTGAAAATTCGTAGCCAGTTTCGCGGACTCGGAATCAAAATAGCCGCTTGGCATTGTAGGGTACGCGTCGTGCTCGCTCCTCAAATATCTGCCTATGTCCCGGCGGTATTCCTTGAGCAGCGTCCGGGCTCCATATTCAGGGTGACCCTGAAAATGCACGAACAGGCTGCGGCGCTTCTTCCTTGCGAAAAGATCCACTCCCGATTCGGCTGATCTGGTGAGTATCGCGTAACCGGCTGCAGCCAGTTCTGCTTCGCACACTTCGTTCCAACGCGAGTGAGGGAAGCTGGCTGAGCCGAGGATTCCTTCAGTCAGCGCGTGTGGCCGAACGATCGATTGTTCGAAGATCCCGCACGTTTTCTTCGGCAGGAGGCGACGCTCGATGCGATCTGAATGCAGCACGGCCGCGTGCGCTGCTAAGCAGGAGAGCACGGCGGATTTTGTGTTCGTCTCCGCCCAATCAAGGACGGCAGATAGGCTGTTCCAATAGGGCTCCTGTCGAAGATCTGCCTGCCGTGGTTCAGTTCCCGTAACAATGATGGCATCCAGGTTGCTGTTACACAGATCTTCGGCGCCGCGATAGTAACGCGCGATGTGCTGCCTTCCTCGCTCCTCGCGCGGTATCTCCGCAAGCGAATAGAGGCTCATATGGACTGGAAGATCGCCAGCCGCGGCTGCCAGCAGTTTGAAAAACTGCGATTCTGTATCCCGCAGGGCAGAATCCGGCATGTTGTTGATCAGACCAACCCGAACGCATTGCCGGGGCGCCTCGGCCATCTCCAAAACGTTTATCGAAAGCGCGCTGCAGTTAGCTCCGAAATGATCGGGTATTCGACCTCTGTCTGCCATCAATGGCATCGGCTGTTCCTCGAGGTGGTTAGTTCCGATCGCGACACGACTTTCACGCCGCCGCGTCCATGGCCTGGTCGAGGTCGGAGAGAATGTCGTCGATATGTTCGATGCCTACGCTTAGACGAAGCATCTCCGGTGTAACTCCGGCTTTGGCCTGCTCCTCTGGCGTCAACTGCCGATGCGTGGTGGACGCTGGATGGCATGCCAGCGATTTCGCATCTCCCATGTTCACCATGCGCTTGAAAAGCTTCAGAGCGTCGAAGCACTTACGTCCGGACTCGAAGCCGCCCTTGACGCCAAACGTTAGCAACGAGCAGCGCTTTGAACCCAAATATCTCTGCGCCATTGGATAGAGAGGGCTGTCGGGGAAGCCCGCATAATTCACCCACGCGACGCGTGGATGGTCGCGAAGGTACTCCGCAACTTTACGTGTATTCTCCACGTGTCGCTCCATCCGCAGGGCCAGCGTTTCGATCCCTTGCAAGAAGAGAAACCCGTTGAAGGGAGAGAGCGTAGCGCCGGTGTTGCGCTGGCAGACCGTGCGGCAACGGGCAACATATGCCGCGTCCCCGTACTGATCCACATACACCACGCCGTGGTACGCGATCTCCGGACGATTGAACATGTAGAACTTGTCGGGATATTTGCGCCACGGAAACTTGCCGCTATCCACGATCATGCCGCCGATCGAGGTGCCATGGCCGCACATGAACTTGGTCATCGCATGCACGACCACGTCCGCGCCGTAGTCGATCGGTTTCATCAAAATCGGAGTGGCCACCGTGTTATCCACGATCAAAGGCACACCGTGCTTGTGTGCTACTCGCGCGAGACCCTCGATATCGGCTACATTGCCGGCCGGGTTGCCTACGCTTTCGCAGTACACCGCCCGTGTATTTTCGTCGATCAGCTCTTCGACGGTCGCCGGCTCATCGGACTTTGCAAAGCGGGCACAGATTCCTTGCTTTGGAAAGATGTGGGCGAGAAGGGTATACGTGGCACCGTAAAGCTGCGGAAGCGAAACGATGTTGTTGCCTGCCTCGGTGATGTTCGCCAGCGCGTAGTGAATTGCCGCCATCCCGGCGCTTACGCTAAGTCCTCCCACGCCGCCTTCAAGCGCGGCAACGCGTTTCTCGAGTACCGTGTTTGTAGGGTTGCCGATCCTTGTGTAAATGTTTCCCGGAACTTCGAGGTTGAACAGCGCCGCTCCGTGTTCCGCGCTGTCGAACTCAAAAGCAACCGTCTGGTAGATCGGCACCGCCACGGCCTTTGTGGCCGGGTCTCCGTCGTACCCCGCGTGAATGGCAATGGTTTCGTCTTTCATTCGGCCGCCAAAATCAATCTGCCGCTTGGACTACGGTCGGATTCGTGACCGACGCACGGTTGTAAACCCGCGCCTTCGCAAGTACGCGCGTCAACCGCCGAGCCGTGTACCCCGCGCCAAACGCGAAGCGCATGAGCGGCCCGAAGCTGTTAGCCGCCGCAACTCCTACAAAGTAGAGCCCGGGCAAGGTCGATTCAAAATCGCGCGAAAGTACCGGCGAACCTTCGATCGTCTTCAACTTAGAACGGATCTCCGGGTTTAAGAACTTCAGCCGTTCCACATCCGGTCGATATCCGGTCGCAGCAATAATGTGATCTGCCTGAATTTGAGACCGTGTGCCGTCCGAAGCTCGAAGCTGCAAGCGCACGTGGTCCCCTGCAACTTCGGCGCGCTCCGGCGTTTGACCCATCAGCAGCGACACCTTGCCGATCACCATATCTTTTACAAACCAGCCTCCGGAAGGCCCGAGATGCTTTTTTACGATCTTTAGCCGCCAGCTCGCAGGTAACCGATGGAACCAGTGTGGCGCGTCGCAAAAGAATCGTGAACGCAGACTGGGTCCCAACCCGGACTGCGGATGCCGTAGCCGTTGCCACCACGATCGCCGCTGGTTAGGGATTGGCTTGTTATGGAACTTCAGGTTCCTAGAGCGGGCCACCAACTGCACATCGGTTCCATTTTGGTGCAGTAGCCCGGCCAGTTCTAATGCGGAGGCACCTCCACCAATCACCACGACATGAAGTCCACGGAAACACTCCAAATCGGAGTGTTGAAAGCTGTGGGACAAAAACTTCTCCGGCAGTTTTGCAAGGCTGGCAGGCACGTGCTGGAAGTGCGTGATGCCGATCGCCAATACCACTCGCCTGGCTTTCACTTTTTCGCCGTCTTCCAACGTGAGGGTGAACCCACCCGCAAACTGCTCGATATTTGCCACTAGCTTGTTCTCGAGTTCAGGCAGAAGCTGGCCCTTGAATGCTAGACCGAACGCGACGAATGTGTCTAAGCTAACCGGGACGCCCAAGTCCGCATAATTGATGCTCCGGTCGGCGCAGAATTGTTTCAGCGTAAGCTTCTGGTCGGGGTCGTCTATCGTGGAAGCAAAGCCGTCAGATTTAAGCATCATGCCCTTAGGCATGTGACTCTGCCAGCTGTCCATCGGGCGACCAAATATTCGAAAAGGCACGCCAGCACGCCGCAAGTGGGCGGCTATCGAAAGTCCGTACGGTCCTGCTCCAACTATAGCCACGTCTACCATAATGCCTCGGTCACCTCTGTCACGGCCTGAGATCAAATGTTATTACCTGCCGGAGAGGAGCAACCGGCTAACCATTTAGTTCTCCGGAAGTCCCTTTGAAACATGAACTTGCCTTCCATTCACCCAAAAATAGGGAAGCGGTTATCCTTTAAGGGCAAACTTTTGCCCCAACCTCCGGGTAAGGCCCTCAGGTCGCTGGAGGCATCTTTCCTTCTACATAAGTGACCAGTCGGCTGATCGAGTCGAGGTTTTCCGGGACTATATCTTCGTCTTCTACCGTGATCTTGAAGTTCCTCTGGAGGAAGCCGACCAACTCCAATGTGCCCGTTGAATCAATGATATTGCCCAGTAGAGCGGAATCATTTTGCAGCATATCGCTACGACCGAAAAGAAAGTTATCCGCTAAATAATCGCGAATCTGTCGTTCGATGTCGTGTCTGCTCATGTCATCCTCGTGTGTTCGCCTACCAACGGCAAGGGCTCGGCACATCAGAGAGCCGGTCCACCTCGCTCTCTTCTACGATTCGGGGCCGTCTCGGTTCACGCCAGAAACTCCGCGGGAATTTCCGTCCAACGATAGGAAGGCCAGCAACCTCTTCTTAATCTTCAAAATCGATGGCAGCCAGCGGTAGGCGCCCAGCAACTTCAGACGAAATTCGACGGGCCAGTCGCCCGGGCTAGCCCCGATTCGCCCGGTTACAAACTCGTGAGGGTCGCGGAAGGCCAAGCTAGGTACGATTGTAAACACCCGCGAATAACCAGCTTCGCGGCACAGCTCGATTAGCTGTCCGTTAGATTCGCCGTAGGGAAAACTGAAGAGATCGATCTCTTTATCTAGCAGACTCCGCAGTCTCTCACGGGACATAGATATTTCCTTGCGCGCTTCGGATTCGGTAACAGAGGGGAGCCACGCGTGAGTGACTGTGTGAGATCCAACGGTGATCAGTTCCGCAGGTAGCGCCTTAAGCTGCGCCGCCGAAATAAGAGGTTCTTTCAGAATGTAATCGGCTCCTAGCGTGTCCCATAACGGGTTTCCACCGAGCAAGCTAGGTACAACAAAGATAGTTCCGGGAATCTTTCGAATGATCATCTCGGGAACTGCGTTTTCAACCACGTTTTGAAATCCATCATCAAACGTCACGGCCGCGTATCGTTTCCCCGGCTGCAATGGATCGCGATTGCCTGCCGAAATCGGAGTAGCTAGGCGGATCAAAGTGTCCATTTGCTGGGCGAATCTCGAACGCTCGCCAAGACCAACGCCGTGGTAGTGCAAAACCACGCTGATCGCTGGGCGCGGCTTCCCCAACATCCGCAAGCATTTGTCAGAAGCTTCCGCAAAGCAGTAGAACGCGAGGCTGACGCCGATTTTTGTAACGTGCTTCACGCGATTCCAGGAGCGGATGAATCGGCCGTCCTCGGCCGCGACCCGGGCTGGTATGGCTCTGGTCCTTCTCGCTCTGGATTGGATTTCGTCGGCCACTTGAGCTTCGCTGAAAGAGGAAAAAGAAGGAGAGGTTCGGCTGGTCTACGTCATTGCGAATCACAGCATAGCCAACTTCGGGGTCTTGGCATCGATGCCAGGTCGTATGGACCTAGTCTCGCGTTCAGCCGAAGATTGCCTTTAGTTTATCCCGCTGTTCTTCTCTTAAGTACGCGACAAATTCAATCGATACGGGTTTACGCTCGCGGCGCGTCCATGACCACCAGAAGCCGGCCAGACGCGCTAATCCACCGATTAAAAATGGCTTCTCGGGGATCCGTTCGAAGCATTTCAATGTCTCGAATAGGGGGTCGCTTCCTAGCGCGTAGTCCATCCGGCCCTGGCGGAACTTGTGCCGGACCAAATTGTCGGCTTCTCCGGTCCGGCGATGATGAAATACAGGCAGGTCAGGAAACGCCTCTGCTTGCCAACCATTCATTCTTGCCGATATCTGCGCGTGCCAATCCTCGCCGCCATACTCGAGTACCGCGTAGCCGCCGAATTGGTCATAACATTCTCGACGAACCAACTGTGCCGCATGGGCCACGGAATACGTCCGATTGGACCTGCGGTTCCGAAAACATCCACCGATCTTGTCGTGTACGAACCCCCCCGCGATGCCCAGTTTTGGACTCAGTTCGAAGCGACCCAAAAGTTCCTCGAAGTACGTGGGCTCAAGCGTGATATCCGCGTCAAGGTTTCCGATGAATTCGAACGTGTCGCCACTTAGCAGCCCGGCGGCGTGCTGCAGCGCGATCACTTTGGAGCCAAAGCTGCGACCCGGCTTTCTTGTCATCCTGAGAAAGCGGATAAAATCGTACTGGCTTGCATAGCCCTGCGCGATATTGTCGGTCGCGTCTTGCGATCCGTCGCTTACGATTACCCATCTTTCTGGCAGCCGCGTCTGCGCTAAAACCGAATCAATGGTCTTCCCAATATTCTCTTCCTCGTTGTATGCCGCTGTCATCAGCACGTATCGCTTTGCAGCGTACGGTGCGACAGAGTCTCCTAATCGGCTGGTGTCCTTGGAGGAATAAACAGGTGATCCCACGGTATTTACGCCTGTGCGGTCAGAAGGTAGTCGCGAAGGCCTTCCTGCCACGGACGGAACACGTTTAACCCGTGGCATTTCAGTGCGCGGTTCTCCAGCACCGAGTACAGTGGCCGCGCAACCTTTGCGGGAAACTCGTTCGGTCCAGCGGCCTCGAGCTTCACATTGACCTTAGCTAAATCGAATATCGCGCGCGCGAACTCGTACCAAGAGCAACTGCCTTCGGCTGTAGCATGATACAAACCGTAATGGTCGCTCCGGCTTAACTCCACCATTTCGCGGGCGATTTCTGCCGTGGGGGTTGGGCTTACAAACTCATTGTCGACCACGCGAACGGCGCCGCGTTCGCGGGCCAGCTTCAGCATCAGTTCGATGAAATTCAACCCACCCTTGGCTCGACATGGGTGCTTCCCATAGATCGCCGACGTGCGTATTACAAAGTGCTTCTCGATCGTTGATCGTACAAAATACTCGCCAGCGAGCTTCGTGTTTCCGTAGACATTCAACGGCCTCGGAGCGTCGGATTCCTCATAAGGTTTGAGCTTCGCGCCGTCAAACACGTAATCGGTGCTGACGTGCATAACCGTCGCGCCGATCTCGCGGGCGACCAATGCAAGGTTCCTGGCCCCGACTCCGTTCACTGCAAACGCCTTTTCGGGCTCGCGCTCGCAGTTTTCCACGTGATGCATGGCAGCCGTATTTACGACCAGGTCCGGCTGTTCTTTTTTCATCACCTCTTGCACTGAACCCAAATCCAACAATTCTATTTGGGCATGTGTGAGGGGACAAACTTCGTCCCCTGTCGCCGCAAACGCCGAAACCGCGTCATGACCGAGTTGACCGTTCGCGCCGATAACAGCGATCTTCATCGTACGGATGCTCCGGTCAGAGTCGGAACCTCCATGTCGTTCTCAAGCTTTTTGAACTGCTGGATGTTCGAATACTCCGGGTTGTCCCAATCTTTGAACTTTTCCATGTTATCGACCAGCATTCCAACGATCGACCGGACGTCTCCGCTTGCGTGAAAGCTCAACACGTTGCTCGCTTTGTCCGTGCTGACTTTGTAGTTCCGGAAATCCTGAATGTGTTTGATGTTCAGGTTCACTCGAATCTGGAGTCGATCCTCGACTGCCGACTTCACCAAGTCCGCCACCTCTCCGACAGTGTAGTTTCCAGAAGCCACGTTGAAAATTCCCGACAGCTTGTAGTTCGCCTCGATAGCCCGGATATAGGCCGTGGCTGCATCCTCGATACTCAGGATCGGCCTCCATATAGATGGGTTGTTAACGTTGATCACCCGTTCTCGCACCGCGTTCCGAAACATAGTGTTCACAATCAGGTCGAAACGCATGCGTGGGCTGTAACCGGAAATAGTGCCCTTCCGCAGCGCGATCACGGAGAAATTCTCGTCGGCTAGCTGCGTCGCCGCCTGTTCGCCCTGAAGCTTCGAAATTCCGTAGGGATAATTCGAACTTACCGGACGCGTTTCATCAAACAGCTCGTTTTCCGTATACCCGTAAACGGAGCAGGATGAGGCGTAGATGTATCTCTTAACCTTTGCTTTCTTAGCCGTGTACGCCAAGTAAGCCGGCGCAGCCGCATTGAAAATAAAATTCTTGCTCGGCGAAAATTCGGCCATCGGATCATTGGAAAGCCCGGCAAGGAACACAACCTGATCGTAGGTCTCCAGGTCTTCTACCGTAAGCTGGAAGATGTCCTTGTTGAGGATCCCCACCTGCCGCGGCAAGTGGTTGCCAAACCAGAAAAGGTCGACGACATCCACTTTGTATCCGCGGTCCAGCAGCTTTGGAATTAACACGCTGCCAACGTAACCTGCGCCACCAGCAATTAAAACCTTCATTTGTCTCTCCCCCAAGTGTTGGCCCTGGTTCGATCTTAATATTGGAAATGTTCGGAATTTGCCGATGTGAGCCACTGTGCTAGCGTTTGCGCCTTTTTGTCCTTCTCTGAAAGCTGCGCCTCGTCCAGCCGAATCGGCCAATCGATGCCGATCGCCGGGTCGTTCCAAAGGACTCCAGATTCCCCTTTGTTGCTGTAAAGCCCGGTGCACTTGTACTGAATCTCCGCAAACTCAGACAATACGCAGAATCCTCGCGCGAATCCTGCCGGAGCCCATACCTGACGTCGATTCTCAACGGAAGTTTCCACGCCTACCCATTTGCCCAGTGTGGGCGATCCTTTGCGGATATCGACGGCGACGAGAAATGCGCTTCCTGCTGTAACGCGCATCAGTTTTCCCATCGGCGGCTCCCATTGGAAATGCAGACCCCGAATGACGCCCTTTGCCGATCGCGAGTGGTTGTCCTGCACGAAAGTGCTCGGCAAACCCAGATCCCGGAATTTGTCTTCCCGGTACGTCTCCATAAAAAATCCTCGGCTATCCTGAAAAACTTCCGGCACGATCACCGCAACGTCCCTCATGTGCCGCGACTCAATCTTGAATTCCATCGATGTTCGAGTCCTTCGCTTTTGAATTTGGCGCGTGTCACAAACCAGCAAATTTCCCGGCTACCTTTCGAGTACTCGATCCATCCCTTGAAAGTTGAGCTCTGGCTCTTCCCCTTTTTCAGCCAGCCGCACCGGATCAACGCGCCGGTTCCATTCGTACAAGGATCGCAGAAGCTCCCTCCGGCTCTTGCTCTCCTCGCTTCGCGCCAACAGGTGCGACACCCCGTATCGCAATCTCCTGAGCAGCAGCCCCGTCAATGCAGCCCGCCGACAGCTTCGCGCTCCCTTTGCCCCAAAGTATTTGTAAAAATAGAAATACCGCGTTACCTGCGCATCAAGAGCGAATCCCAGCGGTTTGAACCGCTTGTTCGTCGACTGCCCGACAAGATGTGTGATCGTCGCTTCCGGCGTGTAGAGGATCTTGTAACCCTCATTCCAGATTCGCTGGCATAGGTCAGTATCTTCGAAATAGTAGAAAAACCGAGGATCAAATCCGCCCAACCGCCTCAATAGCTCGCCTCGAACCACAATGAAACAACCCGCCAGCCAACCAACTGCCCTCTCGTTGTCACCATTCCATCCCGAGTACTCGCCAGCATGAAGCCGCTCCGATACATTCGCGATCCATGCCAGTCCGAGCGCAGCAAACCACTCTGAGCGAGGTGAGCAAAGGGGCCGCATGCATCGTTGAAAAGATCCATCCGCGAAGGTCACCCGGCATCCAAACGCTCCGCCCTCCGGATGCCGCTCGGCAAATGCCACAATATTGTCAAGCGCTCCATCATGGATGATCGTGTCCGGGTTGAGGATCAAAACGTATTCGCCCCGGCTTTCCGCGATTCCGGCATTATTGCCTTTCGCGAACCGCAAATTCCTGCCGTTCTCGATCAATCGTACCTGCGGAAACTCCCCGCGGATCATCTCGATCGACCCATCCGTCGATCCGTTGTCCGCCACAATCACCTCGAATTCAGTCCGACGAGTTTCGGCGTAAATCGAGGTGAGACAATCGCGGATCACCTTCCGATCGTTCCAGCAAAGTATGATGATCGAAAGTTTCATGACCTTCGGATCTTCGGATAGTGTCGCACGTTTGCGGACCGAATCCAGGGTGCCCGTACGTGTTAGTAACGACTTCTCCATATGTCGTTGTCCTTTTTGGCTCTACGACCCAATAACACCCGTCTGCGGATTGATGTGGAACGTCGCCGCTTGCGGGTTTTTCACGGTATATCCGAGGTCGCTCCTATACCCACCAGGAGCGGGTAGCAGTCCCAAACCGTTGCCTGCCCCAGTCAGACCTGGCGGCTTGCATCCAACGTTGAGAGTCCACCAATCTTCAGAGAAGAAAAAAGATGAAATCTCCGTGTGAGGCGCCTCATGCGTAAAGATGTAGCTGCCATCCTGTAACAGCGGCCAAAGCGTCTTGATGCAGGGCTCCAACGAACCGCGCAGGTCCACGTCGAGGAACGCGAACACTACTTTCTTCTGGAAATTCGGCATGGTTTCCGAAAAATAACCAACGTTGAATCTGCACAGCCCGATCTTTCCATGATTGGTGATGTTTTTCTTTACTTCATCCAGCGTCCCTTTCCAGGCCCCGGCGTTGTATGTATGAATCTGGCCCGCGCCTACCAGCACATGCTCGCGGTCCTCCTCCGATGGCTCGGGCAGCCCCTGGAACGAATCAAAAATCTCAATGCTTCGGTTACACAATTCGCAGACTAGTGAAAGGTTCGTCGCGCTGCCACCCTTAAAAGTTCCACACTCCACAACGCAACCCTCGAGCGCTTTAGGCACCTTCATGATTTCCGTGGCCATGATAAGGTGCTCCATAACGTAGGAGCCGGTGGTGATCCTTCCATGGTTCCTTTTCATCCTGATCGCCAGCCGGAGCTTCTTCCAGAAACCGATGCCGTACTCTTTTCCGGTCTCCGAATCAAAGTACTCCGCAAGGATTACGGGAGCGCTCAGCGCAAACCCCAGGCGCTTAAAGACTGCCAGCAAAACACGCGTCATCTATTCTTCTCCTCCGCAAACGTGCCTCGGACTCGGGACCATACCAACTCAGTGTATCCGGTCCTGCGGCTCTCGTTCTGCCTTCCGCGCACTTCAGAAACCGCATTCGGCGGCGCCCGGAGCGGCCCATACTGAAGCTTCGCCACTGGAGCAACACCGAGACGCACCATCGCCGGTTGGGGCTCCTGCCGCACGCGTACACCCACGGTCACCGCGGCGATAATCGCCAGCAACGTGTACCAGCCGATGATCGTTTGGTCGAAATAGCTGATCCCGAAAAATGCCACCATGTTCGCGAATAGCGACGCGCCCAGCGCCCAGATAAACAACTCTTCCCGCTTGTCTGTTTCGACCTTCTTGCGCATCCGCCCGACGTATTTGAAGCCGTAAACCAGCATCGCCAGCAACGCCAGCAACGGGATTAAGCCCACGGTATCCGCCGTCGCCACGTACTGATTTCCCAGGTCCCACATGTCCCAGCCCCAAGATGCATACGTCTTCGTTCCAATCAGCGCCCAATCCCAGAAATGAATGATGCATTCATTCACCAATGCGTAGCGGTGATATGAGGACGAATCCGCCGTAAGGCTCACGTCCGAGATGATGTGCCACACCGGCGCCGTCATGTAGAGCTGCCCTGCGATCAGCGTTCCCACGACTCCCCATCTAACCAGCCTCATGTTCCGCCGCATTGGCCATAGACACAGCGCCCCCGCTCCGGCCAACAGACCAAATAGCGCCGTACTCGATCCCGCCAAGAACGCCATGAGCGTTGCCGCCACCACTCCCAAAGCCGCCCATTTTCGCTCTGCCTTCTTCTTCAACCACCAACCCACAAACAGCGGCATCAGAAATCCGCCAAACGTCCCCGCAAGAATTGGATGTTCGAATGGACCTTGCGCCCGAAAGAACCCATCCCTGGCAACTGAATGCTCCAGCTTGGCGGAGTGCAACCCTCCGAGAACTCCATAAAAGAGGTTGTTTCCCGTTATATGCTCGTACAGCATGCACGGAGCGATGATTGCCACCACCCAGGCCATCGCCCGCAGCGCCCGGCTCACATCTTCTTCGTCCCGAATCAAATATCGCAAGAAGAAGTACAGGCCAAAAGCGGTGTACAGATTCCCCAATTGAAAAATTATTTCACCCTGCGACTGCCATAGCAGCGCGCCGTCGATTGTCGAAAATACCGCCAGGATGATCAGCGCCCAGTCGATCCCGCTCATTCCTCCGCTGAAGATCTTATCCGTCCCAGAAATCTTCGCCCACGCCATCCGGGCAATCCCGAATACGGCCAGCGCCCGCATCATCGGAAAGTGCAGCCCGACAATCATCAATATCTGATTGATCGGGATCAGCATTCCCGCGAGCAGCAGGGGAACGATCGCTTTCTTCCGCGGCAGGAAAATAATCAGAAGCCCCGCCAGCAGCACAACTGCCAACACCACCGGGTTCACAACCGTTTCGGCGGCTCCTCCTCCAAATTGAATGTTCTTCGGTATCAAGCTGATCCTCGGGCCGCGCCGATGCTTTACCGCACGTTCTCCATCCGCTCGTCCGTCACCCGCACCCATTCCCCCCGCTGGCAGTCGTATCTCTTTATTAGCTTCGCCGGATTCCCGGCCACCACGCTATAGGGAGGGACGCTCCGCGTTACCACTGCGCTAGCGCCGATTACGCTGTTGCGCCCGATCGTTAATTCTCCCGAGGTACATACCACGGCGCACGAAAAACCCAGCCAGCAGTTCTTTCCAACGGTAATGCTCCCGCCCTCTGTTGCGCCCTGTTCGTGTATGGGCCTTCCGATATCCGTGAACTCATGGCTGTGATCCATTACCAGGACCGACGGGGCTAGTAAGACGTCCTCTTCAAATGTAATCAGGTTCTTCGCCGATATCATGCATCGTCTCCCAATACTGCACCCATCCCTCAGAATGATCCGTGGCGCGGAACCCTCCGATCCAGGGTTCACGTTAAGCCAAACGCCCCTGTCAAGAATAACCCTGTCGCCGATGTGAATACTTGACGCCGACCGCCGCCGTACATCGCACGAGTAATTAACGGATACCCTGCGGCCAAAATGGCCGAAGGGGTAGGTTGTCTGTAGCCAGCGCGAATGCAGCCACGACCTCGCCCTCGGAAGCAAGTGCAAAGGATCTTCGCCAGTTGGACGGTCTTCACTCACGCTTATTGCACGGACGGCAGCGCCGTCCCTGGGCTCCTTCGGAATATGTTCCGGATCGACCGCACCTCAGCCCCAGAAATCGATCCCGTCAAGTACAGCGCGGGATACGTCGCGACCAACGCTGCTAAGCAAACCACGCCGACCTTGATTATCGCCAGTATTCGATCTCCAGAAATCCCGTTCGGAACCGCGTACACGGCTAGCGCTGCGAACGCCACAATCGCTCCAGTAGCCACCGAGAGCCTAAGCGCGTCGGACGCCAGCATCTTTACCCTAAATGCGTGGAACGACTTCTCCAGCACTAAGACCATCAGGATCATACCCACGAATTCCGAACCCGCCATCCACCCCAGAATGCCCTCGAATCCAATCCGGTGCGCCATGAAGAGAACCGGCACGAACGCCGCTAATCGTATTGCCTGAAAGACGTTATCCATTACTGCCCCCCCGGCAGCCCGGTAAAGCACCAGCGCCAGAATGGAGAAAGATTGAAAAAACAGCGCAAGGCAAACCAGCCAGATCGCGAAATGAAACGACGCGTCCGTCCGTCCGGTCCACGCCTGTACCATGTACGTGCCGAAAATCGAAATCAGCGCCAGCGGCATCAGCGTCAGCGCCAGCGTCACTTTGAACGACTTCGTCAGCAGACGCTGCAACCGGTCCGTTTGTCCCGACGCATACACCATCGCCCCGCCCGAAAGTATTGGTAGCAGGAAGGCGTTGTGGCACATCGAGACTGGCCCGGCCAACCGGCTCGCCACCGCGTAAACGCCTGCGGCATCCGCTCCGTACGCCCGCAGCAGAACGATTGGAACAATCGCTCCGTACGTTATGTACAGTATGTTCAGCAGTTGATAGCTGCCGGCAAACCGCATCAATTCGCGCACCACGCTTCTCGTGATGTGCTTCACCCGCACCTGAACCTCTGGAACCACCCGGTGCGCCACCGCATAGCAGCACACCAGATAGATCAGTTCTGATGCCGCCATCACGCATGCCATGGCGAACAACCCCCGCCCGATATGCAACAACGCGATGATCGCAACTGCTTCGGCCACCGTCAGGACCGTGTTTATTTTCCTCGCTACGTCGATCCGTTGCCCTCCCAGTACGATCGCCTCGTACGCCGCTCCGCCGTTCGAGAAAACCATCGTTAGCCCCAGCACTGAGAACGCCCATGCCGCGTCCTGCAGAAATTCCGGAGGCACTCCCGCCGCCTGCGCGAGTTGCCGCGAGAAAATCACCACCGGAATCAGCCCCGCCACGGAAAGAGCTGCCATCGTCGCCGTGCCCGTGCTCAGCAGTTGGCTCGCTTTTTCGTAATCCCCGTTCCCAGTTGCTTCCGCCACGTATTTCTGGAAAGCGCTCTTCACGCCGGCGCTTCCAAATCGCATATAGATCGCCGCCGTCATGATGATGGACCAGATCCCGTATCCGCCCAGGCCAAGGTGATAAATGATGATCGGAACAGTTACGAGCCTCGTTCCGACTTGGAAGAGGCTCGCAATAATCCCGTAAAACGTATTCTTTCCAACCGTCGCCGTCAGGCTGTCGCCGGCAGCATCGAGCACACGGGCTGTTTTTCGATCCGAGTTCATTTGATTTATAAATACGATCGCGAAATCGCTGCAGCGTCTCCCGGCCGTTCGTCGCAACCGCAGCTCGGACTTCTCGACCGTCCCTTTAAGACATTGTCTGGCCACACGGGGGCGGGAAAGGTTCGCGGCTTTAGCCCAGAGAAGCTTTTGTTTCGGCGGGCAAGTACATGGTGCCCACGTCGCGCCGCTGCAGACCCACTTGGATGCGCGCCATTGTCTTATCGTCGCTCTTGCGGGAAATCGAACCTACGTAGGCTGCGGTATTCCCATCGGGAGATTTTCGTGCCGAGTGCACGCGAAAGAGCAGTGCCTCCGTGGGTCCCGCGTTGGCGAAGTAGCACACGTCCCGCTCCATCGGTGACCATTCCATCGCGGCGTGCGCACCCCCCAGATACCGCATAAGGCAGATATCCGCAATGTTGGGATATGCGGCAAAGTAGATCAGACCGACCCCGTTGATGTCGTGCTGGGGGATGATTTCGTACTCGGTTTCAAAAAGGACGGGGCCAAGCTCGGTCGCTCGCAGCCGGCGATATTCGTCAATGAATTCGGGGAGCGCGCTGAGCGCCGGAATGGCGAATCCTTCCGGCAGCGCAGGCTGGCCCTTAATCAGAGACGTATTGGAACCGTGCTCTCCGAACCTCGAGAACGAAGTCGCTACGTCAAACTCAATCTCCGCCCCGCCCCCAGCGATCATCGTATTGGAAAAAAACATGCCCGCGCCAAAGCGGTTGATTTTTGAAGAAAGTTCCAGGCGCGAATCGATCTTGACGTCGCGCAGAGGAACGGTCGAGCGGTACCGAAGACGTGTAAAGGTCGCGTATAGCCGTGCCCCCGTCTGATCGAAAATGTTCCGGCTTTTCACTCCCAGTGCGGAGGTGAGCATCTGCCAATGCACATCGCCCGCTTCCCTGAATAACCAGCCTTCCGAAAGGCCGCCCACCGCCATGTGTGGCAAATTGATGTCGTATGAACGGTGTGCGGTCGCCGATGCACCAGCGCGCTCCGTTCCCGGGCTGCTAGACTTTGCGTCCGCCGCGGTCTGGGTTAATTTGACCCCGTAAGACCGGTTGTCGGCGGTCGGACCGTCGGGGCGTTCCATCCGAGTCTTCACCATGCCGCGTCGCGTCCACCGGCTGACGTCGAGCGGACAAGCGATCGAGGTCCAATCTTCATCGGGAATCGTGATGCACTCGGTCTCTTCGATTTGGGCCCTCAGGGTAACTAACGCGAAGCTATCGAGCGCCAGCTCTTGAAATTGCTTCTGGAGCTGGTCGGCCCGGAGCTGCGGCAGGTAGGTAAGCAACGCTTCCACTGCAGATGAGTGAGCTTCACGGCCATCTCCGGCCACGGTTGCAATGGGTGCCTTCGGTGCCGGTGGCTCGATTCCTTCGAGGCGCAGAAATTCTGGCATCCGGATGCCCCACTTTCCGGTGACGATTCCTTTCTCGACGATTCGGGCCGGTACACCCATAACCACGGTGTTTGAGGGCACATCCGCGGCGACCACGGAATTGGGTCCCACGATGCAGTGATCGCCTATGGTCACGCCCGGCATAATCTTCGCTCCAGCGCCCACCAGGCTATGCGAGCCGATCCGCGTCTCCCTATGAACGCCGTTCACGAAGTCGTGCGTCAGGATCGCAGAGCCGAAAGTAAAGGTGGTGTAGTCGCCGATGTGGATGCCCTTCGGGTTTGTCATATCCATTTTGGCGCTTGAAGAGATGTGAACGCCCTCGCCGATGTCCATGCCCCACACCCGACGGTAATAAAACCGCAGGGTGGCCGTCGACACTTTGTAGGCGAGGCGTTTAAGGCGGGTTAGCACTTGGATCAGCCTAGATGAATGAGAATAAGATTAGCGCGCGGATCACGACAGCTTCCACGTCAGCTATCGTCGAGCAGCCAGTTTTAGAGTTTTCGCCATTGGCCCAGGTGAGTACTTCGATCGCACAGAGGAAGGTCTTAGGCTATACTGGAACAAATCTGGGAACTGCTCCCGGATACCGGGCGGGAAGAGGGTTTCACTTTAAATACCGCTCACTGCACGGCTGCTGTCAGACCTAGCGGTGCAACCGGCTCGTTGCTGGAATCGCCGCTATACTGATACGCGCCGACATCCCAGGCCGCTCCGCGAAGTGCCGGTTGCAAGATATCCAGAACCGGAAGTATTCCGCTGGCCGCGAGGTCCGTCACGCTTCCCGTCGAACCGCTGCACAGCGCCAAATCCACTGAATAGGTCGCGCACTGCAGGGACAGGTTCCCGCCCTTCTGATAGGTCGCACCGTTGGCTGAGGTCGGCTGGTAGTCGTTCTCGCTCGTATATCCCTGGCTATTCGCGGCGGATTCCGTCTGGAACACCTCATTGCCGTTGTCGGTCCACGTGCAGGTCGATCCACTGCCGCACGACTCCATAGCGCTGAGCGACGTGATGCCGATCAGATGGTTGTTTTGCAAATAGATCGTGCCGTTCCAGCCCTGGCCCGAATTGGGCTGCGCTCGGATGGCGCATACGTTCGTGGCGTTATCGACGGTATTGTTGGTGAAGTACATCGACCGTGTCTGCGATTGATTGTCATTCTGAATCATCACGCAGTTTCCGCCGCTGATCCCCTGGATGTCGAAGAACGTATTGTTAAAAATATAGAGACCGCCCGACGCGCTGTACAGGTCCAGAATTATCCCGGTGTTGACGTGGCGAACGACGTTGTTATAAAAAGTTATGGGAACACCGGGCAACGCCCCGTCCTGCTCCACAACGTTGCCATGCTCGCTAGGATCGTACGATTCGTACACGTCTTCAAAGAGGTTGTCGTGAACGCTTTTGAGAAAGTGAGGGCTGGCAATGCAGTTCGTGATGTACCGGCATACGTTTCCGTAAAAATATGTCGAATCAGCGTCGTTGCCTTGCACCGGGCCACCTGTGCAATTGTTGACTCCAGTACAATGCGAGTCCGAGCCGTCGAACACGCTCGATGCGATGGTATCCGTGCCTGTGCCGAGCGCCGCGTCAGTAATCATCTCGGCGTCGTCCATTTGGTTGCTGCCTCCATCAGGCAGCGGGTTATAGGTTTCGGTCCATCCGTGAATGTAAGCTTTCGTGACCGCTATATAGTTTCCATTACGCGAAATCTCCGCATCGCCTCCATAAACGGGGGGGGTGGCCCAGCACTTTCCCCACATGTTGAAGTTGTCAAACTGAATGTCGGAGGCATCTAGGTATACAGCGGTCGTATTATAGTCGTCGTAAGAGCAGGCCGTGACGAATCCCGCGTGGCTGGTATCTTGATGCGTAGAGTTGGCCCAGATAGGATTGTCGAACTCCACTTGAGGGCGGCAGAACGAAGAACCGCAGACCGACGAGTTGTACCAAGCCGTGTCCGCGCCGATGTAAATGCAGGTCGAAGTTACGCTTGGGTAGTTACAAGTCGAACCTCCGCCCGATCCGCTCCACGTCCAGTTCCACTCTCCGCCCATCGGCACGTCGGATGAATCGCTCGTGCTGGCGCTGCGATGCCAGGCATCCCCGCCGCGAAAGATAAACGAATCGCCCGGCTGTGGCGTCTTACTGGCGCAATTGGCGGTGCAATTCGGCATTCCCGGGGCGTGCAGCCAGGGGGAAGTGTTGACCGTGCCGCTATTCGAATCCGAGCCGCTTGCAGCGATGTAATACGTTGTCGCGTGCGCTCGCATCGATAGTGCAAAAAAGATTGTGAGCAGTATCAATAGCATGCGTGTCCAGCGGCCCATCTCTGCCCCCCTCGTCCGTCTTGCGCCATTTGCTATCATCGCGAGCGATGATAGCGGCCACGCGGGGGCTTTGCTACTGGCCGGAGGTACAGTTTAAGTACAGGTCCACTGCACCTGTACCTGCGCCCTCAACCCTTTAAACTCGCTAGTTCTACCCGAGACAGCCAACCGAGTAGAAACCATCCTAAACTATTGAAAACACAGGGCCGCCACTCAGTCTACCCGAGACGGGGAGCAGACAACCTGCAGGCGCTACTGGTTAACTTCCGCGCCGCCTCCAGATGTGCTTGCGTGGGCGATTCATCCCCTGCCGGTTTTCGAAGCATCCGCCGTCGACACGGCTTCCGCGGATGATTCGTAATTTTCAGGAGGTTTGACCGGTAGTTTTGGCGCGGGAGGTTCGATCCCTTCCTGGCGCAAAAATTCTGGGTCTCGAATGCCCCACTTGCCAGTCACGATTCCCCTGTCGATGATTCTCGCCGGCACCCCCATAACTGTTGTGTTTGAAGGGACGTCGAAGACGACAACGGAGTTCGGGCCCACAATGCAGTGGTCGCCGATGGTTACGCCCGGCATGATTTTCGCACCGGCGCCGATCATGCAATACGAACCGATCCGGGTATCCTTGTGGCGGCGATGCACGAAGTCATGCGTGAGAATGGCAGCCCCGAACGTGATGGCGGTGTAATCGCCGATATGGACACCCTTCGGGTTTGTCAAATCCAACTTCGCGCTTGACGAGATAGCAACCTCCTCGCCAATGTCCATGCCCCAGAACCTGCGATAATACACGCGCAAGCAAGCCGTCGAAGCTCGAAAAGCGAGTAGTTTAAGGCGGCTCAGCACCCGTATCCTCCTAGAGACACGGGATTGTCGACGCCAGCGTTCCGAATACGACTCGTTAACTCCGCAAGCAGCGTCTCAACGATCCGTTCCGCGGCGTGTCCGTCCCACTTTTCCGGCGCGCGCCCGATCTTCGGCATATCCAGTTGGGTCCGAATCGCTTCGCGGATCTTCACCGGGTTCGTTCCCGCGATCACGTTCGTTCCCTTCATCACCGTCACAGGCCTCTCTGTGTTCTCCCTCACCGTTACGCACGGCACGCCCAGACACGTCGTCTCCTCCTGGATCCCGCCCGAGTCCGTCACCACCACCGTCGCGTGTTTCGTCAGGCACAGAAAGTCCAGGTACCCAAGCGGTTCAAGAATCCGTATTCCTTTTCGCGCGCCGGTCCCTTCAAAGTTGAAATGAGCTTCCAGCCCGAACTCCTCGATCCGCTTTCGCGTGCGAGGATGAGCGGAGAAAAAAATGGGACCCGCCTCCGCAAGCTGATCGAGCGAATTCAGAATATTCGAAAACGTCTCCCGGTTGTCTACATTCGATGGCCGGTGCAGCGTCAGCAGCGCATATTTTTGCGCCGCACTGCCATTCCCGTTCGCCCCGTTGCCGTTCTTGCGTACGCCCAAGCTTTGCAGGATTCCGGAGCGGTCCGCCTTTCCCTGAGACGCAAGCAGCGAATCGATCATCGTGTTGCCAGTAAAATGAATTCGACCTTCGGCGATTCCTTCGTGGATCAGATTTTCTACTCCGCTTTCCTCGGTGACGAACAACAGATCCGACAGATGGTCCGTCACCACGCGGTTTACTTCTTCCGGCATCGCGCGATCAAACGAACGAAGTCCGGCCTCTACGTGGGCGATCAAGGGGCGCCCGCCGCCTCCGTCGTACGAAATTTTCGACGCCACGAGCGCGCACGCCACGGTTGAATTCACGTCGCCAACTACGACGATCGCTTCGGGCCGTTCGCTCAGAAGAACTTGTTCAAACAGGCGCATGATTTCGCCAGTCTGCACGGCATGCGAGCCGGAACCAACGCCCAGGTAAACGTCCGGCTTGGGAAGCGCGAGATCGGTGAAGAAGGATCCAGACATGGCTTCGTCATAGTGCTGCCCCGTGTGCACCAAAATCGCTCGGGCCTCGTCATTCGAACCGTCCAGCGCGCTACCACCAGTTCTATGACGGTTCTGAATCGCGCGGATCAAGGGAGCCGCTTTCATAAAATTGGGCCTGGCTCCGACGACGATCATGATTTTCACGATTGAGCTCCGGGCATTTCGGCAGGCCGTGCGGATCTACGATCGATGCAATGCTTGGCGGTCATTCGTTCTCAAAGCCCGCAAATGCATAGAGCAGCCATCCCAATTCGTAGGGGCGGCATTCAAACAAGGCCCGCAGTCCCTCGCGAGATTCGCGGTCTTCGCGGCGGGTCGCTAAATTGACGACCGCGTTCCAATATCGGCGTGGTGGGGTGCGCTCGATGCAGCGCCACACCACATTTGCCTCGTCATCCTGCATGTTGATCCCCAGCTCGTTGTCGTCAAGCCACTGCAGCCCCTTGTAAATCCACGGGCTGAAATCGGACTGAACCGCTTCGCCGACTGCGTACAGGGCCATCGGCCCCATGGCATGTTGGTGAACCGAAAAAACCGGAAAGCGTTCCGCAACCCGGCCGTTTGAAGAATCGTAATGCCACCACCACTGTCCGCGGGAGCCCTGCGCTTCGCACAGATTTAGGGCGCAATCCAGTGCTCGCTTCGCTGCGCGATTATCGCCGTAAGCGAGCGAAAACTTGCTCATGGCGTAGATCGGGTATACCTGATCGGCAAAGCTACCGAGGTCACCGCGCATCACGCCGGCAATTCCTTCGTTGCTGGCAAGATGGCCAAAGAAGCCCTGCTCGCCTTGATTTTTACAAATTCTTCGATAAATGTCGGACGCCAGTTCTTTCGTCTCGGCCGCTTTTTCAGCCCGTGCCAGCGTCTGGTGCGAAAGGCCGGAAAGAAACCAAGATAATTCCATCGTCCGGCCATGGCGCGCGTCACGGAAGCGAGCGAGTGAATTCTTGACGTCGAATTTACGATCGATTTCGTCCAGCCGGTCCGGTGCGATCAGCGCGCAAAGCCACATCAGCAGCCCAAAATCCCCGATGTTGTCGACCCATTCCGTGTCCGCCAAAAGCGCATTTAGGACATTCCGAATGTTGATCGGCGACGCCGTTCCGCTCTGTTCAAGGCGGTGCAAACCCATCAGCGTCATCATGCTATAGCGATGTGAAATGCCCTCTTGTACCAGGCCGGATTCAGTCCGCTTCAGCTTAAAGCAGAAGAGCTGCTTGGCTGGGTCAAACATCGGCACCAAGCCCTTCACCGCAAGATTCTTCAGCTCATGGACGATGCGCTGGAAGTCGGCGGAGTTCTTGACCTGAGTGGTCCCCATCGCGGTCATCGTACGGACTGCTGAGTCGCTGGACATTTAGCCTCCAAAATCTTCACGATACTTTCGACCACGAATTGCAAAGTCGGGCGGCGTTCCATATCTGGTTGCGACGCTCGATTCCGCCGGGTCAGAACAATCTTTTTTCGTACTTGCTCCACGCTTTCAACCAGCACTAACCGCCCTGCATCCTGCAGATAACGGTCAACCGCGCCTATTTTTCCGCGGAAAATGCTGTACACCGGAATGCCCAACGCGGCAGCCTCTCGATTCATCGTGCCGCCGCCGCTGATCACCAAATCCGAAAACCAGATGATGTTTAATCCGTCCAGCGGGCGCTCGGGAATGATCATCGTTCCTGCGGCGATCGCCTCGCGCCATTTTTTTCGAAGCTGTTCGGCTTGCCGGGCATTCCTCGGAAGTGTGACGGCGCGTACAAACGGTTTTTCGGCCAGCATGCGTACGGTTTCAGCAAACAGTTCGTCGCTCTCGGGATTGTGATAGTGCGCCTCCGTGGCCGGCGGCCGGAGTGTAACTATCAAATGTCCCTGGTCGATGCCCAGAAGCGAAAGTAGTGACGGGTCGGGTCGAAAGCGCGGAACGTAAACGTCTTCTTTGATTCCCGGATACTTTAAGATCCGTTCTTCCTTGCTGCTCATGGCCTTGTTGGGAATCACGTCGGGCATGAACACCCAATCCGGGCTCAGAAAACCTGTCTTCGTGCTGTGTTCGTAGTCGTGCATCATCACGGTCGGAATGCCCAACGCCTTGCAGACAAGAACCTGCGCGCGAGAGCCGTGTGAAACCGCGAGGTCCGGCCGGCATTTGTGCGTCCTTGGAAGCAATTGCACGGCTCGCATGCAGTTGCCTACTACCTTCAGGGCTTTGTTCTTGCCGTAATGTCTGCCGATCACTTCGCAAGGCAGATGGTAAAATTCGAGTAGATCGCAGACCTGATAAATATCACGGGCCGTCAAGATCACTTCGATTCCGCGCGAGCGGAGATCTTCAATAATCGGCAAAAAGAACGGGACGTGTGGAGAGTTGTCGATATCGATCCAGACTTTCTTGCCGGTTAATGCCCGGCTGCGGGCGATTTCGCGCCGGGAGCCCGTCGGCGTCAGAAGTTCCGGCGACGGAGTCGCTTGCGGGCTTGTTGGCTCTTCAAGGGTGTTCAGATGTTTTTCCATGTTTTGGGCTCGCTAGAACGACGTGGGCGACACCACTTCACCAATCGCCATCATTGAACTGAATAAGGCCAGATCTTCACCGGGAAGGCGAACGCGAGGATTCTAACTGACGGGACCTAACGATCCACTGAACAGCAGCAATCGCTCTGATCCAAAATGTAAGTGCGCTCTCAAGTTTGGCGCTTGGCGGACGCTCGGGAGAACTTCAGTACGCGTCCCCGCCAAATGCCACTGCTCGCGGCGTGGCAAGAAGGATGCGAACGTCGAGCCACAGAGACCAGCCTCGGGCGTATTGGAGATCCAGGCGAACCATATCGTCAAACCGGACGCGGCTCCGGCCGCGCACCTGCCACAAGCCAGTGATGCCAGGCTTGACTTCGAGCACACGGCGGCGGTGCCAGACGTCGTATTCCTTATACTCATAGGCAATCGGTGGCCGTGGGCCGACCAGGGACATGTCGCCGGTCAATACGTTGAAAAACTGCGGCAACTCGTCTAGGCTGGTGCGGCGCAATAATTGTCCTACACTGGTGACGCGCGGGTCGCGCGTCATCTTGTATACGGGCGCTCCATCCTGAGCTTGATTTCCGTTGTAGGTACCTTTGATGACCTTTGTGATGAACTCCTGGTGAATTTTAGAGCTGTTGTTCGGCTTCATGGAGCGGAACTTCAGGCAAGTAAAGGTTTTTCCAAACTGACCCAGGCGATCTTGCTTGAAGAGGACCGGGCCTTTAGATGTGAGCTTGATGGCCACCGCGATCAGCAGAAATACGGGCGCCAACAAAACAAGGGCGGCCAGGCTGCCCACCACATCCATGACCCGCTTCAACAAGAATGGCAGCTTCTTCGATTCTTGCAAATGAATCAAATCCGGGTAGAAAATCGGATCGGTCGAAATATCGTCATCGTCGTCGGAATCCGAGCCGAAAACATGCGTCGATACACCAACCATCTCTAAATCTTGGGAGTTAACGTTCGCGGCCAGCGCGGCGCAAGTTTTTTCCTGGAGGCCGAGCATTGCCGCTGAATCTTCGGCAGTGCCAAGCTCCGTAAAAATAATGCCTAGAACCGCCCGGTCCTTATACCAACCGGCGGGATCGGTTTCCCTGCGCGACGCATCCGCAGCCCTGGCTACACCGCTCAGAATTTCTGATTTACGATCGCTATTCGCCGCATCCTGAGCATCGATCAGCAATAGAATGAATCTTTTGCGCGAGCGCTCGGCTCTCTTTCGTTCCAAACACAAAATGCCGAGAAAGAGTTCCTCGGGCAGGATCTTTAGCATCAGGTCCGAGGGCTGAAAGGCTGGGTTTCGTTTCACACCGCGCGAACGTGAGCGGTGGTACCTTGGTATGTCTTTTACCGCGGCGTTTCCGGGTTTATTGGTCATTGAGGGGTATTCGGTCCGCGAGGATTCAAGGCAACTGCTCGGTTCTTCATGGGAACATGGCACAGGCTACCGCCGTTTCAGTCCCAGCAAGCACCTGCACGTATTGGAGTGCAATTCGCCTACCACTAAGGAATCCAGAATTACGGATCTATCGGCATTCCAGGACCACGTTAGGCTACTGATAACGCACGACATACGAGATACATGTTCGGCCCATGGCTGCACCACGGCCAAAACGCCGCCCAGCACGTGAAAAGCGCTGTCCATATATTGAAAACCCATTCCTAACTGATCGGGGACGTCAGGCAGCCCCTAGCTACCAGCCAATTCGCCACTGGGCGCAACCTTGCCTGAGTTATGCAGGGCAGGAGCTTCGGAATGGCGCAGAATCGAGAGAACCGGCCAAAGGATGATTAGGGCCAAAAAGAAAAACACGAAGCCACCGTCTCGGTGGAGGTCTCCGTGAAGAAACCCAGGGTTAACATAAATACTGAGAAGCGTCAGCGTGATTATTCGGATTCCGTTTTTAATGACTGACAAAGGAAGGGAGACAGCTACGAATAAAGCTTGCCTCCAAAATGAGCGGAGATAAAATCTCGCCGCAAGGATGCATGTGATTAGCAGCGCCACACTGGACCGAATGCTGCTGCACTCTTTTGCGACTTCGATCGTCACGCCGGGAACGGAGAGCAAAACGCCCTTTTGAAATACCGGCACTCCAAATAGTTTGAAGAGCAGACAGCTTACCGCCACCGAGCCATGTTGGAGGGCGGCAACGATCGGCGAAAGCAGCGATTGCGGAGGCGGGATGATCAAAAGCAGGAACGATAGCGGAAAGATGGCGGATCGAGCCGCCCCGGTGCCGTAACACGCAACGAAACAACCCACGCAGACCAATACGAGGCCCAGGATTGTACCGGACAGATGTTCGTCGCCATTCGCGTAAAATCGTGCGTTGGCCCCATACGAAATCAAAACGCCCGCGACAATCGCCGCAGTCCCGATCGCAATCGCGGAGTGCACTTCCCGAAATATGCGGCCACGTTCACTGATCACGAGATACAAAACGATGAACGGGATCAGGAGTATATGGGAATAGGAATCGCCCCGCAGACACAAAGACACAAGTGCTGTTAGCGGGTTCCAATACAACCCGACGCAAGCTAGCACGATCAGCACGAAAACGATGTCACGCCTGCCGAACTTCCGAGCACTAGTTTGAGTAGGCGTTGCCTTTGCAGCGTACATGAGGGATCTCAACCGATATGCTTGTAAAGGAGATTTCCAATCGACGGCAGCAAGAACGCCGGGGCGAGCGAGCAGAGGCGCTTGATCGCAAGCCTGTTTATGCCGCCAGCTGGATCAAACGCGTGCACCGAATTACCAGACGTGGAGAAGCGATGGTAGTTTAATGGACGCAATTCAGCTCCCCAGCGGCTCTTGAAAGTGATTAAACCGGCTTGTCCGGCGTCCGATCGGCCAAGGTCAAGAGCGGCAAGGCCTTGGTTTTTGGCATCCTGAATCGCATTCCAGTAAAGCAGGTGCATGGCCCCCAGTTTGTGATACCGGGCATCCGAGCCGCCATATTTGTAAAATAGCGTGTCTTTGTGGCGAATCGTAAGCATTCCGGCCACCGCTCGATCACCTTTGAACGCCAAGCGAATCTTTAATGCGTCTCCGAAGTTGTGAAGCAAGCTGGCGAACCAATCGCGCGGCTGAGGAGGGATGTGATGGCGTTTTCGGGTAATGATTAACAAGCGATAGAACTGGTCGAGCAGAGTCCCGTCCGATGCTTCGAGGTAGGTCAAGCCCTCGCGTTCGGCCCGGCGAATTTTCCTCTGTGTCGAACTCTGGTGAAAATTGCGGAAGAGCGTGCTGAGCGCCGGCCGGAGATCCAATCGATGGAAACAATAGTTCGCGCTCGTGTGCCAGTCGGGTCCTACCATCTCGTCGCAGTCTAAGGAGCGAACTTCAAGGTATCGCCACGGACGCTCGGACGCTGTAGTCTGCACGGCCGAAAGCAGAGGGGCCGAGTTTTGGGTGTCCTGCACAAGCGAGTCGCAATGATCGGAAAACGGCAGCGAAACCAATCTTCGTCCCGTGATCCAGCTGTCTACTTCGCAAAACAGTACCGCATCCTGCAACTGTTCCGCAGGGGAGGACCATGTGAAGCCTACTGGCTTGTAGCCATACGTGCTTTGAAGAGCACGCAACCAAGCGACGGAATGGAAAACCGATGCGCGAGGATGCCGCTCGACAAGTTCAGGCCATCGATGGTCTTCGATCGGATTAAATCGATGAACACTTTGTCGAGTGCACCGCGCCCGCGCCGTTACGCCCGCAGTCGCGGCGCTCGTCTTCATTATCCACGAAGGCTCGATGCTAGAAGGAATCATGCGCGGTTCAGGTAAAGATGTGTCGCAGCCATCGATACACTTCTCCAGTTCAGAAGCGCAAGAATAGACGCAATGTATGGAATTGGCTCCGAATGTGGAACGCCATGTCGCAGGAGCGAAACAATCTGTGGCGTATCCGGCGAGTTTCTAAATTGCGAAATCACAGCGTCGCGCTACGTCGCCATCTGCCAGGCCTTTTGTCCCGCCTGCTTGATCGGCGCGGAACGCAGTGCCCTCACCAACGCCGAGTCGATTTCAACGGCGACGGATCTATGCAGAAGCGTGACAGAAACCACCAGACGATGAGATCCCTTGAGTTCCACCAGCAAGCCTTCTAGTCCGCGGAGAGGGCCAGATCCAATTTGGACGCGGTCGCCGACGTGGAGGTACGGCCAGGGCTGGCTTGGGAGGCCGGACGCGACCAAGCTCTGAATCGCATCGATCTCCGTCTCGTCTACGGGAACCGGAGTGCGGTTAAATCCAACGATCTGGAGAACGCCGGGAGTCGTAAGAATTGGCAGCCGATTGTCGAGATCAATCCTGCAAAATAGGTACCCGGGAAAGAGGGGCTCGGCAACCACCTTAATCCGATCGGACCACCGCTTTCTGCTCTGATAAACGGGCACGAACGGGTCGTATTCCCGGCCGTTCAAAAACTTAGCGACACCCAACTCGTGCCTGGATCGCACTTGGAGCGCGAACCAAGGCAACTTGGTTCGATTACCGTCATGGCTAGACTCAAAGCATTTAGTTTCTTGCACTTGGCCCCTTCCGCTCAGGCTACCGCCATAGAAGTCCCGCTCGGCCCTTCAACGCATATCCTGGCACGGGGAGGGCCAGCACCACGTCGGGGTTTCAAAGACCGCAACTGCCGCCACTCGAATGCCTTAGAAACTCTCGCCAATCGCCATCATCGGGGAGCTGGATTAAGGCCATGAGAAGCTTGGTACCCTTAAGTGGCAATTTCTTGGAACTAAAGCAACCCTCAAAAACCACATACTTACGTTAAGCGCTACACCATCCCATCGCTTCACACCCGCGAGCTTGCAGAAATGGCCACCTTCTCGACCAGCCTCGGCTCTGCGTATTCTCCGTAGGCTCCGTAGTAGTAAGAGCCGTATGTATGCCCCTCGTCGACGGCATTCAGCACCACTCCGGCAATCGTGCGATTCCGCAGTTCTTGAAGAGCTCGCTGGGCGACATCGGACGGAGTAACTCCCGCTCGCACGACCAGAAGAACCGCATCGCAAAGATCGGCAAGAATCGTAGAGTCCGCAACCGGAAGGCACGGCGGGGAGTCGAGAATAATCCAGTCAAACACCGAGCCGACGCGATTCAAGAGCGTCGATAATCGGCCGTTTGAAAGCAGTTCGCTCGGGTTGGTAACTTCGTTGCCGCCGGGGATAAGGCAAAGGTTCGCGTCCCCTCCGCACTGAATGATTGCATCTTCGTCCGCTTTTCCTTGGAGGTAATCCGCGAGTCCAGGAGAAGCCGGCGCGCCAAAAGGCAAGTGCAGCCGAGCACAGCGCAAATCAGCGTCGATCAGGAGTGCGCGGCGGTCCGGCTGGCGAACGATGGCCTGTGCGAGATTGCCGGCCACGAACGTCTTTCCTTCAGCCGGCACTGCGCTCGTGATCAAAATAGTCCGCAGAGGTTGATTGTTACGCAGTTGATAGAGCCTTGAACGAAGCGTTCGAAATCGCTCGGCGCCACGTGAATTGACACCTGTACTGAAAACATTGACGTTTGGGTCGAACTGCCATCGCGGATGCGTACACCGCGCCATCAGATCGTCGAAATGAAAATACTCTTGGGACGCGAGCAAAGGCGAGGAAACAGACGAATCCGCCGAGCTTTCACGCGTCGCGACTGCAACTGGCGCTTCTTCGGTCAATGCCGGTTCCGAACCGTCCTGCTGCGGTACCGGAACAGCACCCTCGGTCGCTGCGACTCCGATGCGCTCTTGCTCTGCCTTTTTCAATGCATCGTGGATGCGGCTCATGACTTCCTCTCGCGCAGTGGAACCGCGCTAATCTGGCGCAGCCGACCGAGCAACTCATCAAGATTCTCAAGGAGCGCTTGAGTGTTGGCGGTCTGGGCCGCGGCTGTGATGCCCGCCCCAGCGATGGGAGCGATTTCGTCGAGCTGAAATTCACGCGCGACTTCCTCGACCAGGTCAGCGGGCACGGGGCGCAAGCTATCGACGTATGCATTGATCATGGAATGCTCGCAAAGAAGATTCACAACTCGAGGAATGCCGCAGGAATATGTGTGTACCATTTCAATCGCTTCCTTGGAAAAAATCGGCTCGCAGTTAGCGCCGGCGATTCGCAGACGCTCGGCTATGTAGCCGAATGTTTCTTCGAGCGTCAACGGAGACGTCCGGCATCGCAGCGTGATACGTTGGCGAAGCTGCCGAAGATGTGGCGCTTTCAGTTTTTCTTCGAGTTCCGGTTGGCCGGTTAGCACGATCTGCAGAAGCTTCTCAGTGGAGGTCTCGAGATTCGTCAGGAGCCGAATTTCTTCCAGGACTTCGGACGACAAATTCTGTGCCTCGTCGACAATTAGAACTGCCGTTTCGCCCGCGCGGTAACGCTCCAACAGCCATTGATTCAGCCGCAGCACGATCTGGCTCTTTTCACGGGACTCGCATGGGATTTCGAATTCGGTGAGCATCATGTCGAAGAGATCGTTCACGCCCATGCGCGAATTGAATATGTATGCGGTTGCCACGCGTTGTCCGCGCAGCCAGCCGAGCAGCCGGTTCAAAAGAGTAGTCTTGCCCGTCCCCACCTCGCCGGTGAGCAGTATGAATCCTTTTCGATTCTGAATGCCGTAGGTCAAGCCGGCCAGCGCCTCTTGAGTTTGCCGGGTCATAAAGAGGTACCGAGGATCCGGATTGACGTTAAAGGGGCTCTCTCGAAGCCCAAAAAATCGCTGGTACATGTTTGCCTTACGCCCTCACGCCTTGTCTCAATCCGGAATCGACACTTTCGGCTTTCCCTGAATCAGGTTGCACCGCCGGGATCATTGCAAGCACCGGAAGGTGCAGAATGAACTCGACGTCGCGCTCGTTGCGCATCGACGTGTCTTGCATCTCCAGCATAAACGCCAGTCCCAAACCCAATCCGAGTCCGCCAGCCAGTCCGCCCAAAGCGAAGAGTGGCGGCTTCGGGAAGGAAGGCTTATCGGGCAAGTTCGCTGGATCGAGCAAATAAAACTGCTCGCCCTCTTGCTGCTGAGCCAAATCCTGCGACATGACCGAACTATCTCTCTTCTTTAACAAGTCGTTGTAGGAATCCAGGGCGGTCTGATAACCACGAGTCAGTTCTTTGTACTGCTGTTCCACCACAGGGCTCGCTTGTACCCTACTCTGGTAGAGTGCGATCTGTTTCTTAATCTGTTGCTGATCCTTGGCCTTTTCCGCGACGCTCTGCCCCGCGGCATACACCTGGGCACGCAGCTGCGCGATCTGCGGTGGTACGATGGCGCTATTTGCCTTCGTTGGCGCGGACGTGGCCCCCGGGCCTTCCGCCATTCTCTTTTTTAGCGCCACAATATCGGCCTTAGCCTTGATCACGTCGGGGTATTCGTCAGTGTACTGCGACTGAAGGGCCGCCAGTTTGGTCTGCAAGGCCGCAAGCTGCTGCTCCAGAGTGTCCGGATCGCCTCCGATCTGAGATGCCGCCTGCCAGGCTGCCATTTGTTGATCCAGCATGGACTGAGCGAAAGTTTTGTCCTGTTCGGCTCTCGCCAATCCTTGCGTAGCGGCGTCTAGCTGTGTGGTCAGGCTCGTAAGCAAATTCAGGTTTGTCTGTTCTTCGTCCGGCAACGAACCGATGTAGTGGAGCTTAAAGTCAGCGAGCTTGGCGTCTTGGGCGTCGAGTGCTGTCTTAGCGTCGCTCAATTGTTGCGAAAGAAAATCGGTGGTCTGCGCTGAGCGCTGATTTTGAACTTTAAGACTCTCTTCGATAAACATATAAGTCACTGCCGTGCACACGGCTTGAGCGGTGTGCGGGTTATCCATGGTGACGTTCACGAAAAATCCCGGCAGATCGTGAGTCGTGTCGGTCGTTGGCTGTATAGGCGTTACTTCGATCACTTTTTGCAAGCGCGCCACGAGTTCGTCCATTGAGGCCCGGTTGATATCCTTAGGAAAAAGACCCAGCTGCCGGATGATGGGTTCCAGCCTGGTCCGGCTCAGAATCTGCTGTTGAAGACTAGCTAGACGCTGGCCGATGTCAACGCTGTCCACGGGTTCAACGATCTTCGGGGAAATCGTCGGCGGCTGCACGAGCACCAAAGTTTGCGATTGGTATTTAGCCGGGAGTATGCGCGCCACTCCATAAGCGAGCGGCGGACCAATCAGTGTCAGCACGACAATCAGAACCCAACGCCGCCGCAGAATACCGATATAATCCGCCGGAGTTAATTCCCGCCGCGTCATTGAATCCTCGCTTCCGCTTGTGCTTTTGTAGCTAACGTGACCTTCTCACTTGATGAAACGGGCTAAAACAATAATGGCCGTTCATGCCAGCTCAAGCCCACGGAAATTAGATGTCGCACGATACTCATTCCGCAAGCAGGGCCAATACAGAACGTCGTGTTCGACGTTTGATACTGCATTTGATATGAAACCGTCAGTGCCAGCGTTTCGGTGAATGGGCGAGCGAAGCTGGCACCTGCGAACCAATAGTCGTAGTTCTCACCGGAAGCCGTGCTACCGGCAATCGGCAAACTCGCGTTCCGCGAATATCCCGCCGATAGGCCGCTAGAAAATGTGCGTGACATTTGTCGTGTCCAGCTGCCGGTCGCAAAGTCGGTCTGAGCTCCGGCCAGCACGCCTGAGCCTTCCGTAACGCCGTGCCAGTAACTGACGCCAAGTCGGGTCCGCTGGTACTGATAATTTAGCGACGAGTTCAAGGTCCAATAAACATGGGTGGACGAACCGTTGGATGCTCCAAGCCCGCCTACTGTGCCACCAGACGTTCCGCCTCCCTGATTAAAGACAGCAAGTTCGGGACCTGCGGCAATTTGAAGCGCCAGGCGACCGGTGACTAGCCGGCCGTAAGAGCCTTCTATCGAGTGGGTATAGATCGATTCGTTCAGGCTGCTGAAACGAAAATTACTAAAAGCGTACGTCGCTGCCACCGTATCGTGGCGGGTAAGCTGGTAGTTGTAGCCGCCCTGGAAAGTCGCATCGCCGGAATCGTCGAGATTATTCCCAAAAAAGTGCAACAGCGAGTACCCACCCGTCATTGTGATCGAACTGCGCGGCGTGACAAACGTCTCGAGCTGTAGTACCGATGCGTTTGA